>CAVWTZ010000022.1:0-4902 GCA_963757485.1 uncultured beta proteobacterium | reverse complement strand
GTAACCGGCAAAGCGGTTCTGCGCATCGCGGAATTCCTGCGCGCTGAGCAGCACCGGTTCGCCGGCCTGCAGCGCGCGCAGATACATCTCGCTGAGCGACTCGACTTCCACCGTGTTGTGGAACGCCTCGGCAAGATCGGTGCCCGCGGCGATCATGCCGTGGTTCGCCAGCAGGCAGGCTTTGCGATCCTTCAGCGCAAGCAGCGCGTTGTCGGATAACTCCTGTGTACCGAAGGTCGCATATTTCGCGCAGCGTATCGTGTCGCCGCCGAGCAGCGCGATCATGTAGTGGAACGGCGGAATGTCACGGCGCAAGCAGGCCAGCGCGGTCGCTGCGGTCGAGTGCGTATGCACGACCGCACCGAACTCCGCGCGCTGCGCATAGATGTCGCGATGGAACAACCATTCGCTGGAGGGCTGCCAGCGCCCGCGCGAGGTGCCGTCCATCAGCACGAACACGATATCGTCTTCCGCCAGCCCTTCCGCGCCCATGCCCGAAGGCGTGATCAGCATGCCCTCGCCGAATCTGGCCGAAAGATTGCCGGACGTGCCGCGGTTCAGTCCCAACTCGTCGAGTTGCTTTGTGATGCGCACCATTTCGCTGCGCAGTTCTTTTTCGTTCATGATTTCACCTTCTCAAAAATCCTTTCACGACCTTCATCCACCCGCCGCATGTTCAAAATATCCAAAAACAAAATTCTTGCCACAGGGATCACAGAGCACACAGAGAAGATCGGCAATATGACAATGGCCCGCGGTTTTCTCTGTGGTCTCTGTGTACTCTGTGGCTAAAGGTTTTACCGTAATACTTTCATCGCCGCTGCATCCGCCCTTACCACGCCTTTTTCCGTGATGAGCGCAGTCACCAGCCGCGCCGGCGTCACGTCGAAGGCGTAATTCGCGGCGCGCGAATTCTCCGGAGTAAGCCGCACGCTGCGCACCTGCCCGTCGTCGTACGGCCGGCGATATGCGTCACCTCCTGTGTCGCGCGCTGTTCGATCGGGATTTCCTTCACGCCGTCCTGCCAGCGTCCAGTCCATCGTCGGCGTCGGCAGCGCGACGTAGAACGGCACGCCGTTGTCGGCGCGGCCAGCGCCTTCAGATAGGTGCCGATCTTGTTGCACACGTCGCCGCGGCGGTGATCGCGGTCGGTGCCGACGATCGCCATGTCCACCATGCCGTGCTGCATCAAATGCCCGCCGGTGTTGTCCGCGATCACCGTGTGCGGCACGCCGTGCCGGCCCAGCTCCCACGCGGTCAGGCTGGCGCCCTGGTTGCGTGGACGGGTCTCGTCCACCCACACATGCACGGGCAAGCCCGCGTCGAATGCCTTGTATACCGGTGCAAGCGCGGTGCCCCAGTCCACCGTCGCCAGCCAGCCTGCGTTGCAGTGCGTCAATATGTTCACCGTTGCTTGCCCTTCGTCCTGCATCGCGCGTATCAGCTCGCAGCCATGCCGGCCGATGCCCGCGTTGATTTCCACATCCTGGTCGGCGATGCGCGCCGCTTCCTGCCAGGCCCCCTCGGCGCGTTCGCTGTCGGCAGCGGCGCGAGGATGCGCGCATCCGCTCGTACAGCCCAGCGCAGATTCACCGCGGTCGGGCGCGCCAGCAGCAGCTTGTCGCAGCTTGCCCTCAGCGCCGCATCCGAGGCATGGTGCTTCATCGACAGCGCCACGCCGTAAGCCGCCGTCACGCCGATCAGCGGCGCGCCGCGCACCTGCATGTCTCTGATCGCGCGCTCGGCATCGCGCATGCTCTCCAGGCGCAGCGCCGTGAAGATGTGCGGAAGTTTCGTCTGGTCGATGATTTCCACCGCCATGTTGTCGGCAGCGGGCCAGATGCTGCGATAGGGGGTGCCGTTTATTTTCATGATGGTGGTGAATATCGGCTACGCGAACACCTTGTTCGAATCCTGCTTTTTTGGACGGCCTAATGCAGCGCACAGGCATGGTCGGTCGTTCCCTGCTCCACTTGCAGCGTACTGTGCTGGACGGAGAAACGCTGCTTCAGTTCCTGCACAATGTTGTCCATGAACGTATCGCCGGGATAACCTGCCGGCATCACCAGATGCACCGTCAACGCGCTTTCGGTCGTGCTCATGCCCCAGATGTGCAGATCGTGGATGTCGGTGACGCCCGAACATTGGCGGAGGAAGCGGTCCACGGCCGACACGTCGATGTGCGCTGGGACGGCACTCAATGCCAGTTGCACCGACTCGCGCAGCAGACCCCAGGTTCCGGCCACGATCACGATCACGATGGCCAGGCTGGTCACCGGGTCGAGCCAGTACCAGCCCGTGTATATCATTATCAACCCCGCGATGACGACGCCCAGCGATACGGCGGCATCGGCGGCCATGTGCAGGTATGCGGCACGGATATTCAAGTCTCCCTTGCTGCCTCTCATGAACAGCCACGCGGACAGGCCGTTGACCACGATGCCTATCCCCGCGACCAGCGTCACCGTGAGTCCGGCCACAACGGGCGGTTGCAGGAAACGCAGAATCGCCTCCCATGCTATGGCGCCGCATGCGACCAGCAGGATCATCGCGTTTGCCAGCGCGGCCAGAATGGAAGTGCTGCGCAGGCCATAGGTGTAGCGCTTGCTCGGCGCCTTGCGCCCGAGAATGACCGCACCCCATGCCAGTATCAGCCCCAGCACATCGGAAAGGTTATGCCCGGCATCGGCCAGCAGCGCGGTCGAATTGGCAATCAGGCCATAAACGGCCTCGATTGCGACAAAAGCCACGTTCAGTGAAATCGCGATCGCGAAGGCCCGGCCATTGCCACCGGGATCGACATGATGGTGATGGCCGGCATGCGAATGCCCGCTGTGATCATGGTTGTGTGCATGGCCGTGATCGTGCAAATGATCATATGTCATCAGTCTGGTTCCGCGTAAGTTTGGGCGATGTATTGCCGCATTTTACAGTCAAGCAGGGCATGCAACTCGTCGTTCATCGATTGCAGGATTCTTGCAGTATGCGACTGCACACCCTTGTGGCCGTGTGCCAACACACGATGAATCCCGCGTTGCATCAGTCGCCTTCGAACTCGCACAAGGAAAAAACGCTGTGGCCGTGCTTCTCCAGCCTTGCACGCCCGCCAATGTCGGGCAGGTCGATGACCAAACAGCATTCGACGATCCGGCCGCCCATTTTGGCGATCAGCTTGCAGGCCGCTTCTGCCGTGCCGCCGGTAGCGATCAGGTCATCCACCAGCAGTATATTTTCGCCCATGGCTATCGCGTCAGTGTGGATCTCGATGCGGTCGGTGCCGTACTCGAGCTCGTAGTCGTGCCCTATGGTCTCGGCGGGCAGCTTGCCTTTCTTGCGGATCGGGACGAAGCCCTTGCCCAGCGCATAGGCCAGCGGCGCGCCGATGATGAAGCCGCGCGACTCGATGCCGGCGATCTTGTCGATCTTGATATCCTGGTAGCGGCGCACCAGTTCGTCTATCGTCAGCCGGAAACCGACCGGGTCCTTCAGCAACGTCGTGATGTCTCGGAACTGGATGCCCTGTTTCGGGTAGTGAGGGACGGTGCGGATTCTTGATTTTATCGTCATGTGACTTCTCCGTTGAGCATTAATTTATCCAAAAAAACATTTAGCCACAGAGATCACAGAGAAAACCTGAGGCTTGATACAAAACAATGCTCACAATTTATTGAGTGTGTCGGGAATCCCCGTGAAACCGCCAATCTCTCTGTGTACTCTGTGTACTCTGTGTACTCTGTGTACTCTGTGTTCTCTGTGGCTTGCTTTTGTTTTGACTTTTACTTGTTCAACACCCTTCCGGCCACCGCAGACAGCTTCTCGACCATCGCCGCATCGCGCGCCTCAGGCGCGGTGATGATCGCGTGCTGCAACGCACTGCGGCAGCTGCATCCGGCCGCGCTTTTATCGGCATGCACCAGCGGCGCGACAGTCTTGACCAGCGCGCGCGCCTTGCCGGCATTCGCCAGCAGCACTCTCACGATCGCGTCGACCGTGACGTCGTCGTGGTTCGGGTGCCAGCAATCATAGTCGGTGACCATCGCGACGGTGGCGTAGCAGATCTCCGCTTCGCGCGCGAGCTTGGCTTCCGGCATGTTGGTCATGCCGATCACGTCGCACTGCCAGGAACGGTAGAGCTCCGATTCCGCAAGGCTGGAGAACTGCGGCCCCTCCATCACCAGGTAGGTGCCGCCGAGTGCCGCCGGAATGCCAGCCTGCTGCGCTGCCGCATGCAGGTGGACGCCGAGGCGGTGGCACACCGGATGCGCCATCGATACATGCGCGACCAGGCCGTTGCCGAAAAAGCTTTTCTCGCGCGCAAAGGTGCGGTCGATGAACTGGTCGACGATGACGAACATGCCCGGCGCGAGATGCTCGCGCAGCGAACCCACCGCGCTGACCGACACGATATCGGTCACGCCAAGCCGCTTGAGCGCGTCGATGTTGGCGCGGAAGTTGATCTCCGAGGGCGGCAGCCTGTGCCCGCGGCCGTGGCGCGGCAGGAACGCGATCGGCTGCCGCCCCAAGTCACCGATCGGCAGTTCGCCGACCAGCACGTCGTCGGACGGCTCGCCGAACGGCGATTCTGCCTTCACCCAGCGGGTGTTCGCCAGGCCATCGATGTCGTACACGCCGCTGCCGCCTATGATGGCCAACATGTTTCTTTCCTCCGTTATCCCAAACTCATACCAGCAAAAGCAGGCAGACAAAAAATTCGCGAGGAGGGATGTATGCAAGGAGCACGGAACGCAGAAACCGGAATGTACTTAATGTACATGAGGATTTCGAGTACCGCGCAACGCCGCAGACGCCCTCCGCAGCAATTTTTAAACCACAACCGGGACGCGCGCGGTCAACGCGCACATCAATTCATAACTGATGGTACCGGCCGCGCGCGCGACTTCC
>CAVWTZ010000021.1:0-13475 GCA_963757485.1 uncultured beta proteobacterium | reverse complement strand
CAAGCACGGCATCTCTGATTGTGCAGTTCGCCAACAACCTGCGCCAGGAAGGCAAGACCAAGCGCGAAGCGATCGAAGAGGCGGCCGGCATCCGGCTGCGTCCGATCCTGATGACGACCGCTGCGATGGTGCTGGGTGTTATTCCGCTGATCACCGCCAGCGGCGCCGGCGCGGCATCCCGTTTCAACATGGGTCTGGTAATCGCGAGCGGTCTTGCCATCGGCACATTGTTCACATTACTGGTGGTACCTGCCGTGTACATGCTGCTCGCCAGCAATCAGGCAAAACCCGCCGAGTCGCAAGACGAGCACGAATTGTCCAAAGCCTGACTGACCTCGGCGCGTCGTGGGTCATGACACCCGACGGCTGACAGGATGAAAGGTCTGGCTCCTGCTTTGTTTGTGCTTCAGACCTTGTCAAAACTTTGCGGGAATTGCCGGCCAGATTATGTTTCAGCTAAACGATTGACTGGCGATACATATCTTTACATTACATTGATGATGCGGAATGTGCCCGAGCCGTCATGAGCTGTTAAAATATTAACACCACAATACTCCCCAAGGACGTCCATGCAACAAGTACCTGACATGATGACCGCGATCGAACGCCGCGCCAGCTTTGGCCTGGCAAGTATCTATGGCCTGCGCATGCTGGGATTGTTCATCATTCTTCCGGTCTTCGCGATCTATGCGCAACATCTCCCCGGTGGCGACAGTCATCTGCTGATCGGCATCGCGCTCGGTGCGTATGGATTGACCCAGGCGTTGCTGCAAATTCCTTCCGGCTGGTTGTCGGACCGATACGGGCGCAAACCGGTGATCTACTTCGCCCTGGTCCTGTTCGCGGTCGGCAGTTTCATTGCCGCCGACGCGCACAATATCTACTGGATTATCATCGGTCGCGTGGTGCAGGGCGCGGGCGCGCTGAATGCGGCGGTGATGGCGCTTACCGCTGATCTCACCCGCGAAGAAGTCCGCACCAAGGCAATGGCGATGATAGGCATCACCATCGGCATCACGTTCTCGGTATCGATGGTGCTATCGCCGATGCTCGACAATGTAATACATGTCCCCGGCATCTTTGCGGTGACCGGCGTGCTTGCGGTGCTGGCGATCGGCGTGGTGAAATTCATGATACCTGATCCGGCGATCACACACTTCCACAGCGATACTGAAGCCAGCAGGAAGCATTTTGTCGAGGTGTTGCGCAACAAGGATTTGCTGCGTCTCGACTTCGGTATCTTCTCGCTGCATGCAATTCTGATGTCGGTATTCATGCAGGTGCCGTTCGTGATGGAGAAAGATGGTCTGGCTTTGTCACATCACTGGTATGTCTATCTGCCGGTGATGCTGGTGGCATTCGCGCTGATGGTGCCGCCCATCATCATTGCGGAGAAGAAAGCCAAGATGAAACAGATATTCATGCTGTCGATATTTCTGGCGATGTGCGCGCAGGCGGTGCTGATGTTTGCGCAGAACAGTTTGTGGGGCGTGGCGGCTGCATTGCTGGTATTCTTTACGGCATTCAACGTGCTGGAAGCGACATTGCCGTCGATGATCAGCAAGATCGCCCCGCTGGCTGCCAAAGGAACCGCGATGGGTGTATACAGCAGCGTCCAGTTCCTCGGCGCATTTTCCGGCGCCGCAATCGGTGGTGCGCTGCTGCAGTTCGTCGGCGGCAATTCGGTGTTCGTGTTTGCCATCGTGCTGCTGCTGGTGTGGCTGATCGTCGCGTCCACGATGACGCCGCCTGCGCTGGTGCGCACCAGGCTGTATCATTTGCCCGAGATGGATGAAGCAGCTGCAGTGCAATTGCAAAAGCAGCTCGCGCAGCTGCAGGGCGTGCGCGAAGCAATGGTCGTGGCAGTGGAAAACATTGCCTCGCTGAAGGTGGACATGCAGGGCTTCGATGAAGCGGCAGTAGACAAACTCGTGATGAAAGGAGCGTGACATGTCGGTTAACAAGGTAATACTGATAGGCCGTCTGGGCAAGGACCCGGAAACCCGCTACATGACGAACGGAGAAGCGGTGACTAATTGCACGCTTGCGACTTCCGAAAACTGGAAGGACAAGAGCGGTGAAAAGCAGGAAAAGACCGAGTGGCATAACCTGGTGTTTTACCGCCGTCTTGCCGAGATCGCCGGCGAGTATCTGAAAAAGGGTTCCCAGATCTATGTCGAGGGCAAACTGCAAACACGCAAGTGGCAAACCAAGGAAGGGCAGGACCGTTACACCACGGAGATCGTGGTCAACGAAATGACCATGCTGGGAGGCAAGTCATCGGGAGGCAGTTTCGAGGTGGTTGAAAACAAACCCGCTTCATCATCGGCTGGAGCGGCCCCTGCCAAGGCAGCACCCGCAGCTAAAGGCAGCTTCGATAATTTTGACGACGATATTCCTTTTTAGAACAAATCTGCATTCATTTGTTAAAAATGTAAGCAAAGCCCGCATCCACTTGAAATTGCGGGCTTTTCATTTCTGATGTTGAACTGCCCCCAATGGCAGTGCCAGGGATGCCACTCCACGCAGTGTTCGCGCAAATGTTTTAAAAATAATTAGACTGTTCAGACTCGCAAGTCAGCCTGGGCAGCTACGATTATTTGGTTTGTATCAATTGCGTTACGAAACGTTTGCGTCATATACAGAGTGGACAAACTTCAGTTACACGGCTGGTCTAGATTGCTAACAGTGATCCCGGCCGAAATTTATAACCTTGAAGAAAGCACACCATATGGGAAATATTTTGATTCACATATGGCTTCAAAATAAGCTTGCCTGTAGCTACCTCAGACTATTTGCCGCCCGGTCTGCAAGCTTTTCGGGATTGTACTGTTGGGCCGAAAATTCTTGAGGAACTTTGGAACTCACCGAGTTGAATCGTCATGGACGAACAGTGGAATCCGGACGCGGTCAAGCAGCTTCTCGACAGTGCGCTTGGGCAAATCGACCAGTCCACGCTCGTCCGTTTGCATGCCGCACGTGCTATTGCTGTGAATAGGCGGAAAGCAGGTACAGCAATCTTGCCGTTGTTAGCATGGTCGGGCGTCCCTGTAACCCAACATGCACCGGTACATCGCCACAAGCTTTACCAGTGGATCGGGATACTTCTGATTGCTGCGTGTATAGTCAATGGCATTGTCTATTCGTGGCAACAAGCGATGAACGACGACGCAAGTGACGTGGATATTCAGATTTTGACGGGCGACCTGCCGATTGAATATTTTCTCGGCTGATCGATGACTTGATCGCCAGCTCTGTGTTAAGCCCGCAAAGCCCAATGGTAGACTATGCGTTAAGTAAAAAAAGTTCTCCCAACCAGTACAGTTATTGCAAATTTAAATTACGGAGCACGGAAAATGCAATTGAACGCCAAAAAGCAAAAGTACTACTTGTCGACTTTCGCCGTGTTGTTGCTTTCAGCATGCGGTGGTGGCAATAACGACTACACGATAGGCGGAACGGTAACCGGCCTTACCGGTATCGGCGGTCCCCAGTCTGTGGTATTGCAAGACAATGGCGGTGACACTCTCACCGTTTCAGCCAATGGCCCCTTCACCTTCCCCACCACTGTCACCAGCAATGGCACTACGATTGCAGCTTACAACGTCACCGTTCTGACACAGCCTATCGGCGAAATTTGTACTGTATCGGGTGGCAGCGGAACGGCAAACGGCAATGTAACGACGGTGCAAGTAACCTGTTCTGGCAGCAGTACTTCGAATTATGCGTATGTGGTGGATGCGGGCGGTACCGTCTTGCAATATACCATCGGCGCCAATGGCGCGTTAACGACACTGGTCACGTCTGTTGCGGCTGGTACGACCCCATATGCAATTTCGGTTGTTCAGGGCTTGTACGCGTACGTGGTAAACAATGGCAGCGGCAACGTCTCGGAATATACCATCGGCTCGGGTGTTATCACCCCCAATGCCAATGCGTCGGCGATAGCCTCGGGCTCAGGACCATTCTCCGTCACGGCCGATCCATCTGGCCATTACCTCTATGTGGTGAATTCAGGCACTAATCCCGGCACTGTCTCGCAATACACGATAAACACCAATGGCACCCTGACAGCGCTCGGCGCACCGATCCAGACGGGAACCACACCATACTCTATCGCCGTCGATCCAGTGGGACCTTACGCCTATGTGGCGAATTACGGCGACGGCACCCTCTCGGAATATAACATCAACTCGGGGGTGCTTTCGCTCACGGCGACGCTTCCTGCGCCGCCAGCCGGTAACAACCATCCAGCATCTGTTGCTGTAGATTCTTCAGGCTCCTATGTCTATGTGGCAAATTATAGTAGCGCTACCGTCTCCCAATACAGCATCGGCGCGAATGGCGTGTTGACAGCGTTGCCCGCAGGGCCGGTTGCGGCCGGTTCAAATCCGATTTCTGTCGCGGTTGATCCGTCGGGGACACATGTCTACGTGGCAAATTATAGTAGTGGCGCCAGCACCGGCAGTGTCTCGGAATACAGTATCGGAACAGGAGGTGCGTTGTCACTGATAAACACAGTGGCGACAGGCAAAAACCCCACCTCCGTCACGATCGATCAGTCGGGGCAATACGCGTATGTGACGAATCTGGGAGACGGCACAGTGTCCCAATACACCATCAGCTCGGGTTTGCTTACGGCTGATACTACCGCTACGGTGACGGTTGGAGGGCAACCTATAGCAGCTGTTTCCGCACAATAACCGTATAGAAACGTAAGGAGGCATTAGCTGAATTGCAGTTCAGCTAATGCCAATTCCGAACATTGGCCGCCGTCCGGTTGCTTGAATCTGATCGTACAAACTCGCAATCGATATGCTTATACGGATCGATCAATCAAGGACATTTCTGACATGCTCAGGCCACGCCGGACTATTTGTCCGTTTCGTAATTGATCTCGAGCTTCTTCATCTTTTCCCACAGATTTTTCCGGCTGATGCCCAGCGCGGTGGCGGTTTCAAGGATGTGCCCGCCGTGGCTGCTCAGGATATTCTGGATGAATTTCCTTTCACAGGCGCGAAGATATTCATTCAGCGATTCGATACTTTGAGATAGTTCCGTCGGCGCCATCGGCACGTCATCAAAGAGGAGTTCCGCAGTCAGCACATTTTGCTGGGAAAGGATACACGCGCGTTCAAGGCAATGTTTGAGTTCGCGGATGTTGCCCGGCCATGGGTGATCCAACAACGCCTTTTCAGCCGACCGGCTCAGGGTGCGGGGATCGGAATTTTCAGCTGACCATGATGCGAGCAGTCGCCCAGCCAGCCACGGAATGTCTTCCCTGCGTTCGCGCAAGGGTGGAATGTGCAAATGGATGACATGAATGCGGTAATACAGGTCCTCGCGGAACCGGCCTTCTTCGACCATTTGCTTCAGGTCCTGATGAGTGGCGCAAACCAGCCTGATGTTTATCGGGATCGGGGTTTCACCGCCGACCCGGGTTATCTGGCGTTCCTGAATGGCGCGCAGAAGTTTGACCTGCATTGTCGGCGTCATTTCACCGATCTCGTCAAGGAACAATGTGCCGCCTATCGCCAATTCGAAAACCCCTTTTTTGTCACGAACGGCGCCGGTGAAGGAACCCCTGGCATGGCCGAACAACTCCGATTCCAGCAGCGTCTCGGTCAGTGCGCCGCAGTTGACGGCGATAAACGGCGTAGAGCCGGCCGGATCGTGCTGGCGATGCAGCGCTCGCGCCACCCATTCTTTGCCGACGCCGGATTCCCCGGTGATCAATACCGAGGTTGAGTTCTGGGCGATCCGGGGCAGCAGCGATTCGATCGTGCGCATTGCGCCGGAGACGCCCAGGTTGTTTTCACCGGCCAAGGCCGGCCTCGATTGAATACACAGGGATTTTAACGTTTCGAGCAGCGCGTGGATGTCCAGCGGTTTGGTCAGGTAGTCGTACGCGCCGAGTTTAAGCAGCCTGACGGCGCGGTCGATCGTGCCGTAACCCGTGGCAAAGATGAACGGGGGCAGTGTTGTTGCAGTCGCTTTCAACTGCACATACAGGTCTTCGCCATTGATATCGGGAAGTTGTATGTCGCTGATAACGGCATCGTAATGCTTGCGGGTCAAGGCCAGCATCGCTTCCTTTCCGGTTTTGAACCAATCGCATTCGAGGTCCTCGAGAGCCAGCCGGTCAGAGAGCGCTTCGCCCATGATCAGGTCATCTTCGATCAGGCAGATGCGATAAGGCTTCTCGTTCACGCAGCCTCTCCCAGCGGAATATTTACATTGAAATGCATCTGGTTATTCGATTCCCTCTTGACACCGACGTGGCCGCCCAGTTGATGCACGATCTGATATGTGACCCACAAGCCGAGGCCGTGCCCGCCTTCACCCAGAATGGAAAACGGTTCGAACAGGCGTGCGATCTGCTCATCTGTCAGGGTCTTGCCGTTGTTTGCCACGGAGAGCCGCAGCTGATTTTCCGCAATTGCGATGTCAAAACTCACCTCGCCCTGCTGCGATGCCGCCTGCACCGCATTGAGCAGCAAGTTGATCATGATCTGGCGCACAAATGTGGCGGGGAGGGCAATTTCCTCGTCTATGCTGTTGTGCCAGCCGATGTAGAGGCCTTTCTTGCGGGCCATGGGTGTGATCAGTGTCAGCACGTCTTCAATGTCCTGTGGTGTAAGGTTGCGGCTGTTGCTCTTGGCTTCCACCAGCAATGCGCCAACCGTGTCCTTTATCTGGTTCAGTCCGCGCTCGATCAATGTTATGGTCTTTACCGTGCGCGGGTCCAGATTACTGTAAGATTTTAGCGTGTCTATGGCCGTAAGCATACCGCTCAGCGGGTTGTTGATTTCGTGAGCGATCCCTGCCGAAAGCTGTCCCAGTGCGGCCAAACGCTCCGATTGCACCATTTGCTTTTCCAGTTGTTCCTTGTCCTTGAGGTAGCTGAGCATCTGCGTATATGCCTCGAACAGCCTGCCGAGTTCATCGCGATGCGCATAGAGTCCCGGGTCCAGATCTTCCGGCCATTTCTTGGTGATTTCCCCCATACGTGCTGTCAGTTGTACCAGGGGCAATGCCATACGCCAGCCCCAATACCAGTTGAAGGGTAGCAGGATGGCGAGAATGATGGCTGCTGCTGTCAGACCTTGCTTGGCAAGGTGGGTAAAGCGCGGCAGGATTACATCCTTTGGGTGGACAATGATCAGCGTCCCGAGATGTCCGGTCTTGCCGGAAATGGGGGTTACATAATAATAATATTTCGACCCGGGCAAATTGATGTGCTCCGAACGGGATTCATCCATTTGGCTGAGCCGCTCTGCGACCAGGGCATAATCGGCGCTCAGGTGACGCATGTCGGTGATCATGGGGCCGGAGTCGGGATGCGCAGACACGACCACACGCAGCATATTGTCGACAACCAGTATGGTTTTCGCTTCGACCGGATTCGAACCGGCATCGCTGCTTTCCAGTGGTGCCGAAATGATCTCGTAGGCCAATCTTAAGTCGCCGTTCTGGAGTGCCGGGACAAGATTCGATAAAAGCGAATAGCCCATGATCTCGGAATCCACATGCACATTCTCTTTGAGATCTTCATAGGCGTTGAGCATCAATGTGCCTGCCACGGCCAGTTCGGTGATGATAATAAGCAGCCCACCCCAGAGAGGGATCTTGTATCTGAAACTAAGATCAAGAATCCATTTCATAGGTCTCACTTAGCAAACATCATTAATTGAACATTTTCTTCTGCCCGGACTATAACGAATGGAATAAAAAATATCCCCAGAATAATATTTAATATACTGATAATTATCATATAAACATAATCATGTTACTCAATGGTAACAAATATTAATTTGTGATTTTGATGTTGTTACCAGACGGAAACATCCCTTTATTTTGAAATTTCATCAAGTAGTAACCTAAAAATTCTGGGCCATGTTTCAACATCATAATTGGTAATGTTATTACGCCAATTCATGATGATATCTAGCGAACAAATGCTCTCTGCCCTTGCATGATTATTTCGGGCAGACACTGCGCATTACGTTAATGCTGTCAGCTTCTTGCAAATCCCATGCCTTGCAGATGCCCGGTCAAGATTTTCTCCGTGGAATTTTGCTTTGCTGAGTGCATATAATGCGGTAGCAATATCAACGGAATCATTGACCTCCCGAAGATTTTCCACGCGAATTTGAAATTTACTGCAGTTCAATAATTGAGTCTATCAACAGGGTTTTTCGGCGAGATTGGGGGATGTTTGCTGGCTTCTCAACGGTGCCCATTTCCAATTTCATTCGTAAAAATTCCTAACGTTACCGCAAAGTAACACAGCAGGATGAATTGTTCCCAAACTTGGTTCGTGCGTTGCCTTTTCAGATGACCAGATGGTTTTAAATGGTCGGCCAAAAAATTGATTCTGATGCCTTGGCCTGCCCACTGCCATGTATTTTAATGGTTTTGTTTTTTGCCTGAATTTGAATGGCCCTGAAGTTGGAATTCTGCAGCTGAATACTCAAGTTTTATGGCATGTCTATTGCTGAATTCCTGGCAGCAAAATCAAATCAATAAAACAAATCAATTATTTTTGGAGATGAACATGAAATACCAATTCGGCAATAAAGATTTATTCAACCTTCTCTGCGCTGCCGCTGTTCTGACTTTCTCGGCAAATTCTTTCGCCGCTGTGGATGCTGATGCGGCAAAAGTGTTGGCACGCGAGAACAGTTGTTTCAAATGCCATGGAATTGAAAAGCCAAAGGACGGCCCTGCCTTTACCGCTGTTGCCGCCAAGTTACGCGGCAATCCCGATGCCGAAGCGAAGCTGATTCATCACCTTACCTCAGGCGAAATGGCGAAGTTTCCCGATGGCCATCAGGAAGCTCACAAGAATATCAAGGATAAGGCATCACCAGAAGAGATCAAGAACCTCGTGGATTGGATACTTTCGCTCTAGCTCGCAGCAGGAGGATGATAATGAGTCTTAAAACTAAGGTGAGCACCAAAATACTGATTGGCGCATTTGCTGGCGCTGTCGTCTTGCTCTCTTCTGCCCCGTCATTTGCTAAAGAAGATGCAATGGTTAAAGTGGATGCCGCTGCAGCGCAGAGGCTGGCGCGTAAAGAAAGCTGTTTCAGGTGCCACAATGTGAGCAAGAAAAAAGAAGGGCCTTCTTACCAATCAGTCGCCTACAAATATAAAGGTGTCGCCAATGCGTCAGACATACTTGTTAAGCACATCACCTCCGGGACAGATCGGGTCAAGCTTTCCGATGGCCATATGGAAGATCACAAGTTCATCAAAACTAAAGACATAGGCCAGATCAAGAATCTAGTGGATTGGATACTTTCGCAATAAGCATTCAAAGGATATCCAACCGGGCATCAATTATTGAATTGGAGCGAAAAATGTTTTTCTTGCGAAAAGAATGGCTCTTGTGTGTGCTCATCGGATGTCTGGGTTGGGTATCGGCTGCATTAGCTGAGGAAGCACCTGCACAGCAGAATCCAGCTTCCAGTGTTGTTCTGGTTCCAATTCCTGCTTCGGCTCCGGCTGCAACTTCTGTTATGCCGGATATGGCGCCGCCACCTCTGGATATGGCGGCTGCGTCCATGAAAAAGGACCAGATATGCACGAGGTGCCATGACGAAAGTGAGACAAAACCGATATTGGCGATCTACCAGACCAAGCACGGCGTCAAGGCGGATTCCCGCACCCCTAATTGCCAATCTTGCCATGGTGAAAGTGAAAAACACCTGCATGGCGATCCAAATGTAAAAGGGCGTGGTGCACCGGACATCCTTTTTGGAACCAAGAGAGGAACATCAGGCGACTATGCGCCCACCGACGTAACAGTGCAGAATTCAGCCTGTCTTGCCTGCCACCGCAAAGATGCAAACCGCTCGCACTGGGAAGGAAGCACACACCAGCTCGCAAACGTAGCCTGTGCCTCATGCCATGTAATCCACACAACTCACGATAACGTTCGCGATAAACGCACCCAGCCCGAGGTTTGCTTTACCTGCCATACGGAGCAGCGCGCGCAATTCGAGCGGCCTTCCCACCATCCGGTTCCGGAGGGCGATATGGGCTGCACCGATTGCCATAACCCGCACGGCTCGATCGGTCCCAAACTCATGAAGCGCGATAGCGTAAATGAAACCTGCTACACCTGCCATATGGAAAAACGCGGCCCGTTTGTGCAGGACCACGAGCCTGTCGGCGAGGACTGCACGATCTGCCATAACCCTCATGGCACCACCGCAGAAAGCATGCTGAAGATGCGGCCGCCGTTCCTGTGCCAGGAGTGCCATACGCCGCATTCGCCGGTGCAGCCTTCGCTTACTGGTCAGGTCACACCTTCAATCAACAGTCTGGGCTGGTGGAATGGCGCGGCCATTACACAGGGCCAGGGCTGCGTGAACTGCCATAGCGAAATACACGGCAGCAACAACCCGAACGCAGCGAGCAATCCGCTGTTCCGTTGAAATTATGCTAGTGGGGCAAATGATCATGAAAACAGCCAATAAGCAATTCGGATCCAGCAAGAAACTCTTGGTCATCGTCGTGCTTGCGGCCGTAGGGGTGGCGCATGCCGAAGACGATGACGTCGCGCGGCTCATCAATCCTGAAAGTTCGGTGAGCGCCGGGCTGGGCCTGAGCAGCGGCAACAGCAACGACAGGACGATCTTCGGGCAATACAACGGCCTGCGCGATAACGACGCTAATCTTTTGCTGGATTTCAATGTTGTTAAACTCCAGAAGGAGACCGGGCTTTGGACCAAATTCGACGGGCACAATCTTGGATTGGACAACCGGGATCTGGGTTTCTCCCAGGATAAACAGGGGGACTGGAAATACGATTTGAGGTATAGCGAAATGGTCCGCCATGATCCGCGCACCATCAATACAGGCCTGCAGAATGCAGGCACGACCACGCCTGTCGTGACTAGCTTGGCCACGCCGGGGACCGGTACGGATCTGAACCTCGATATCAAGCGCAAGGCAGTGACCATAGATGGCGACAAATGGCTTACTCCCAATCTGATGTTCGAGGCAAGCGCAAAGAATGAAGACAGAACCGGGGCGCGCCTGTCCGGCGAAGGGATCGCCTGCATGCCGGCCGGGTTTTCTTCCGTCACCTGCAGCAGCCCTGCTGCTGCGATGCTGATGTTGCCCGAGCCGATCAATTCCACGACCAGACAGTTCGAAGCCAAGCTGAATTATTCGGGCGACAAATACATGGTTAGCGGCGGCTATTACGGTTCGTTCTTCAGCAACTCAAACGGGTCGATGAATCCCACTATAAACGGCATTCTGTATAACCCGGATGGCACGACCCTCAATACCGGTGTTTCCCCCGGCAATACCCTGGCTGGCTATCTGCAGCAATCCATTGCATTGCCACCCGACAACCAGGCACAGCAGCTTTATGTCTCCGGCAACTATGCCTTTACCCCGACCACCCACTCGACTTTCAAGTATGCCTATACCCACGCCACGCAAAACGATGACTTTGCCAGCATGGGTCTGGCCGGCGCGCCGGCCGGTGTCAGCAATCTTGGGGGGGTTATGGATACCAATGTCGCACAATTCGGTGTGACGGCCCGGCCCATGGCGAAGCTTTCCGTGCTGGGCAATCTGCATTATGAAGACAAGGCCGATAAGACACCGCTCGCGCTATATTCCGGCGCCTATACGAATGACTTGAATTCGTCGACGAGACTCACCGGAAAACTGGAAGGCAGCTATCAACTGCCAAATGACCTCCGCGCAACCCTTGGTCTCGATTACGCGACGGTACACCGCGATCTGCCGGTCAGCAGTGCCGCGATCTATAACCCCAACGCGACCATCTATCCGCTTTCCGGTTTGCGTGAGGACACCAAGGAAATCGGTTATCGGGCCGAATTGCGCCGTTCCCTGTCCGAAACGCTCAATGCCGCTATCGGCTTCGTGCACAGCATGCGCGATGGTGGAAGCTGGTTGAACATCGGTCCCGCTAACCCTGTCGGAACCTACCCGATGACGATGCTGGATCGCACGCGCAACAAGGTGAAGGTGTCTGCGGACTGGACGCCGATAGCCAAGCTGTCGCTGCAGTTCATGCTTGAAGACGGCAAGGATACTTACACGGGCCCGACGGACAAAGGTTTGCGCGATAGCGGGATGAACTCCTTTGGCGTGGATGCGGCCCTGACCGTATCCGAGAAGTGGAAGCTGACCGGTTATGTCAACCGCGCCGATCAGACCAACCACGTCGACTACAACATCGGATACTTGGCCGCGCTCGAGGACGTCAACACCACTGTTGGTATCGGTGCGGTCGGCAAGCTGACCGGCAAGATCGAGATAGGCGGAGATTTGTCGTATCTGAACGACAGCAACAGTTATCAGCAAAGCATGGCTACAGGTGCCGCGATTGTCGGCGGGGGATTGCCCGATGTCACCTATCGCTCGACCAGCCTGAAACTCTATGGCAAGTATGCGTTGAAGGAGAATGCCGACATTCGTGTCGACCTGATGCATCAGCGCGTGCATTTTGACGAGTGGACATGGGGATACAACGGCACACCCTTTGCCTATTCCGACAATACCACCGTGACGATGCAGCCGAACCAGAACGTGACTTTCCTGTTGGGAGAGCCATTGGCGGTTAAGCTGAGAGCTTCGAGAAACTGCATTTCTTCCCATTGCGGACAACGCCGCACATCCGCGCGAGTTCCTGGATGAGCCATCGTTCCAGGAAGCGGCGGGTCTTTTGCGCAGCGATACCGTTCCGCTAAAAACCGTCTTGCAATATGTGCTCGGAACCAATTGGGGCCTGTCCTGTGCCGGCCTTGCGGCGCTCGCTGAGCGTCCCGATCGAGCGGACGCACGCCAGCAAGTGCTAACCGGCTTCGACCGGCTCACACCTTGGGCCTGGCACTACGCGCTGACCTATTTCCTGACCCTGAGCCCGCGGCCCGCGCCTGGCGCTCCGTTTGTGAGCGCGAAGGAGTGGTGGCGCGGACGATAACCCCGACAGCGGCGATGGCCGCTCAGGAGTATTTCGACGAGTCTGAGCCTTTCGGAGACGCGCCTACGTTCGGCGGCGCGCTGGATGCCGTTCCGCCGGCAAGCTATCCGCTCATTCGCGGCTTTCTCGAACGCCTGCACCACTCTTGCGCGAGCGCCCTCATCCGGGAGATCGATGCAAGGCAGCGCGCTGTCATCGACCGCGCCTTCCTCTCTTCATTCGGCCGCTTTTGGACTGGCGGCGAACGGCTCGATTATCTGATCGAGCCCTCCTCCTGGAGCGACATGCTGCGAAACGCATGCACATCGGTTACAGGTCAGCCGGTCCGGTCGTTGCTCGCGGCAGGCGAGCCGCGGATCGGCAAAACCTCCTTCCTGCGGCTGCTCGGCAAGCGCCTCGAAGCAGCAAGGGTGGAAGCCGTATTCGAGGCCGGCGGCGCCGAACTCATGGCGGGCCAGCAATATTTCGGCCAGCTCGAAGGCCGGATTCAAAAGGCCGT
>CAVWTZ010000020.1:0-4939 GCA_963757485.1 uncultured beta proteobacterium | reverse complement strand
CCCCGAAAAAAGGAATGAAAGCACCGTCCTTGACCGTCTGATCCTGATCCGGCAGGTAAAAAAATGGCCGCCCCTCCCGCATTGCCTTGATAATCGGACGCAATCCTTGCTGACGGGAGTATATGCGCTGGTTGCCGAAGCGTATGCGCTTCTTGAACAGCATATCGTTCAGGTAGCGATTCTTTTGCTTCGAATACACGCTGATTGCATCCACCTGTTGTGATATCCATGAGCCGGCGATATCCATACCGACGAAATGCGGTGTCAGGAATATAACCGGTCTGCCTTTCACCCCATCAAAATTTTGCATGCCATTGATCCGGATCAGGCTGCGGATGCGCGCCCCGCTAGACCACCACAGGATAGAGCGCTCGATCAAGCTGCGTCCCAGCATTTTATAGTGATCGCGTAACAAGACTTTGCGCCGGGCAACGCTTATATCGGGGAAACACAAGCGCAGATTGATTTCCCCCACTTGGCGGCGTTCAATGGGCAACAGGTATAGAAAAAGGCCAAGGCCACTACCGATCCACACCAGAACGCGGAACGGCAGAAAGTGCATCAGCCACAACAATAACACTCCCATCCGTGCCAGCATGCATGCTCCTCAGCGCATTACTTTATGTGCTCTGATTTTTCCCAGCCTGATCCGGGGTTGAATGTGTCAATTGCCGCCGCGATAATTTTCGTATTTTTGCCCAGATCCTTCTGATAGATCACGCCGTCGTAATTGACAAGAAAGCTCATTACCCCCGAGGCGCGATAACGAGCCGGATACGCGAGGATAGCAAACCCGCCGATCATCTTGCCTTTGACCAGGTAATCTCGCGCACCGTCTGGCGCATCATTTCCCTGGCCAGTCAGAATGCGGTAATAATACCCGTGGTAGGGCTGCCCGAATAACATGCCCGGGCGCGCATATCCCTCTTCGGAAGCAGTCGCAAACAGGGCACCAAGCGGACTAGGCGCTTCGTTTGCCTGCACTGGCCAGAACAATCCATCATGTTTGCCCGGGCTGCTGACGAACCGCGACGCATACACAGGAACGCCATCGCTATCAAGGTGCCGAGCGGCATACGCGCGTTCTGCGTCGACGATCGCCAGACATACTTGCATCGTCTCGAGTTCGTTTCGGCCGATTCGCCGCCTGAGTATTTCCAACCTGCCCTTGACCGTGTCGAAACGCCACCCGTCCCGATATTTGACCAATGGAATCGGCATAGGCCAGTCGTCCTTTCCGATGACAAGCGTCGCCTGGGTTTTGCTGTCAAGCACCACTTTGTGAGCATCGTCATAGGATTGACTGAACTTGGCGCGGCTATTCGCGTCAGCAACCGCATCGCCCGAACTGAGGAGCTTGCTGCCTTTGCGTCCGAAGATTGCGCGCAATGCCGGTTCGTCATTTGCCTTTACCGCCTTTATCAACGCGCTAACGCCGGCCTCGGGCGATTCAAAGGTCAGCTGATCCGCCGCAAAAGCCATGGTCGGGGCAATGAATGCCAACCCCAGCGCAACAATGATGAAATTCAAATGCCGCCGATAGTTGCCAATGAGTGAAAATATTGTCTGCAAAATATTCACCGCCTGTTCCTCCCGTATAAACCGATGTTAACGTCTTTGATCGTTGTGTTTTCACATTCCATTTGCCGCGTATGGCGGGAATGCCCGGCCATCACTAACACCGCGCGTCAATAGCGCCTCTGGTTAGATGATCCGCGCGACGGCGCAGGAGCAGAAGATCTGCCAGGAGGTGCGGAAAGTCTGCCCGACAGGCTGGCATTGCCGCGCGCGCTAAAACTGCGCACTTCACCACCGCGCCCGACATTCTCGAAAGCATGCGCCCTTGGTTCAACGTACGACTGACCTACGCTTCGTGATGGCATCCTTTCCCGCGTTTCAGTCGGAGGAGTTGTTGGGACGAATTCCTTTGGCAAGCGATCGCCTGGTTCGCCAACGCGAGTGTTTACTGAAGAATCATGCCCACGAAACTCCGCAGGGGTCGAAGGGGGTGTGGCAGTGCGACCGAATTGACGGTTCAGCGATGCTTCGCGATATGGAACGCCGCGGCGATGCCCGGGGTCGTGCTTCCACGGGTGGCCGTTGCCCGGATATCGCGGGTTGCGAACGTAGACGCCGTGGTTATGCCAATCCCACGACCCAAAAAAGAAATTTGCGCCTATATCGATTCCGATGCCCCATGCGAATCCTCCAACCCAGCCGTAGTCATCCCATGGCGCCCAGTACACGGGCGGATAGTCCGGCCACCACCAGGTTCCATAGACCGCATTGGGGTCGTAATAAGGCACATATGCCACGTCGGGATTTGCATCAGTGACATCGATGTCGCCATCCGATTGGGTAACCTGGATTTGCGGGTTGGAACTCAGATTGCCGGCCTGCTGGGCTTTTTGGCGCAGCGTCTGGACCGTATCCATGACTTGCGATTGCTGTGCAAGAAATGCATCGCCCAAACGTTCGGTCCACTCAATATTTTGATCCATGGTCTGCAACACCTGCGGGAAGGCGACCAGCGATTTGATGCTTGGATCCCAATTCTGGCTGTTTACAGCCTGAAGCGCCGCATCGCCCGTGAGATTGGGATTGGCGTTCGACCAGCGTGCCGCCTCGACGACCTCCAGCGGATAGGTCGCCGCCATCAGAATCTGCGACAGCAGGGGGTCCGGATACAGCGCAATCGGCGCCAGCATCTGATCCAGTTCCTGTTGAGTGAATGACGGGTTGCCATCGACGGCAATGGAATTGTCCCCGACACTGTTCGCAACGTCATAACCGGGCGGGCAAGCCATGTTTGTGTAGGTCACTTGCCCATTCGAGTCGGTGCATTTGTTCATTTCGGCTGGGGCATTCAAGGCGAACATCATCAGGGAGATGAAAGCCATGGTTTTCCTTGCGTTTCTCATCGGACCGTACTCCCTTCCTCTGCGCTTGCTTATCAGGATGCTTGCCAAAAATGATTTGGCATGTTGATTTTCAACATGCCGCTATAGAGAGATGGATAAGCTGATCCTGCTGACCGCATACTCGGTTAGTAATGTTGTTTAGAAAACATTCAGTTTACTCCGCTGCTATGCAAAAAGGGGACTACCCCACTTACGCAATCGCGCCAATGCGCAAATGCGTTGATCTGCGGCCTGAAACAGGCAAAGTTGGAGCGGCGAGATAGCGAACAGAGAAAGCTTCGGTGAGAATGGAAGAATTGTCCTCCAACTGCCTGCCAGAGAATAGCAGCATTCTTCGCAAGCCCGCATGCTGCGGCGCCTCTGCCAAAGAAAAAGCCCTTCTCGAGGAAGGGCCCAGACTTGCTGGCGGTGGACTGAGTCTGCTGCCAACCCGTCTCAGGTAATTGCCTGTTAATTCCTGTTAACAGGCAAAATAACAGGGAAATTTTTTATTTTATGGCCTTATTTTGCCCACTACCATCACAAGACCCATGCCCATAGCCAGTTTCAAGCCGTTATCGAATTTTTAAAGCAAAAATTAACAGAAAAATTAACAGGGCCATAACAGGGAGTTAACAGGGGGTTAACAGGGGGTTAACAGGGCCGTATCAGGGCAGAAAAATGAGATCGGATGCCCCATCCGCTTATTGATGCCTATTGAACCCACGAAAATAGCAGGCTAATCTCTCTAACCCCGCCAGCGGTCACATCTGAAAGTTGAATACACTAGTCCAACATATTCGCAATTTGCAAGGGCATGGCGTAAACCGGATATCACAATCATGGCAATCCAGAATGTCCCTTGTTGGCACGCTCCAGTCATACCCAAATGCCAATCTTGATGGAATTGTCGACAATAAAGGCTGAAGCGCTGGGGTGAATTTTAAGTGCTACTGGGCTCCTCGACCAAAAAAATGTCAAAGAATTCCAAGTCTGCTGGATTACTGGTAATCTAATACATCGAATCTTTTCTCATGGGAAAAGAGATAAACCGCAGGAGGCCGCAAATGAATGACAGGATCGGTACATTGCTCGGGTATTTAAACGGAATCGACCCATCCATGGGGCAGGGGATGATGGCAATCGATTCCGTGGACGATCCATTCAATGATCAGCCGCCTCCGGACCCATTCAATGATCAGCCGCCTCCGGACCCATTCAATGATCAGCCGCCTCCGGACCCATTCAATGATCAGCCGCCTCCGGACCCATTCAATGATCAGCCACCCAGATCCATTCAATGATCAGCCGCCCCCAGACCCATTCTCAGATCAACCGCCGCTCGGGGGATAATCTGAAGTAACACGTGAAACCGCATCTATTGATCTTGCAAGCCTCTTCGCTGTGCAATTTGGATTGCACGTATTGCTATGTTCCAAACCGGCAGAACAAGGCCGTAATGTCGGAGACAACACTGCGTGCCGCGCTTCGGCTACTGCTTTCACGCAGTGTGCCCGGGGACTCCGTCAGGATTCTTTGGCATGCTGGCGAGCCCCTTGCGGTAGGACTGGAGTTTTTTGAGCGTGCATCGGAAATCATTCGAGAGTGCAATTCCGGCAACGTAAGGATCACTCAAATCATTCAAACCAATGGCACGCTCATCAATGAGGAATGGTGCCGGTTTTTTGTGCGTGAAAAGATTCTCGTCGGGGTAAGCGTTGATGGACCGGCGATGATTCATGACCTTCATCGCAGGAGCCTTGGAAACGAGCCGACCCATGCACGCGTCATGATGGGATTGGATCTACTTAAACTACATGGGATTCCACTTCACGCTATTGCAGTCATCACTCCGCAGAGTCTGGCCTTCGCAGACGAGATTTTCGATTTCTTCGTTAACGTCGGGTTCAAGACGATTGGCTTTAATTTGGAAGAAACAGAGGGAGTACACACCTCGGCATTCGGCAATAAAAAAGAGGCGGTTAATCTGTTTAGCGAGAAGTATAGGGTCTTCATGTCTCGTCTGTTCGACCGATCGT
>CAVWTZ010000019.1:0-9194 GCA_963757485.1 uncultured beta proteobacterium | reverse complement strand
CTGTGCAGCGCTTCCCCGGGTTTGGGGTTCTTTCCTGGTACGAAGATTGTTTGTCTTGTCGTCATGGCTGCTTTTGCTTGCGATCTGAACAGTGTCGTTGCAGGCCGGACGCCCGGGCCTGGCGCAGGCGCGGTCCGGTCCCGCGCCTTGGGATTACCCGCCGTACATGTATTCCCTGGTGAGCGGCAACGCATTGGCCGCGGTATTGTTAGCCTTGCACGCGAGCACCTGATAGATGTTGATCCAGCCATGCGAAAACGCATGGGCGCTTCCGGCCAGATAGGCTGCCCAGATACGGAAGCGCCGCTCGTCCGCGATCGCAATCGCGCGCTCGCGGTTCGCTTCGAGGCGGCTGGCCCATTCGTGGCAGGTGCGCGCGTAATGGCGCCGCAAGGATTCCACATCGCTCACCTCCAATCCGGCTGCCGATATTTCCCTCAACGCCAGGCTGAGGTGCGGCAACTCGCCTTCCGGAAACACGTATTTGGCGATGAATTCCCCGGCCCCGGCACCGATTTCGCCGTTTTCCACATCGCTGGTGGTGATGCCGTGGTTCAATACCAGGCCATCGTCCTTCAGCAGCGAACAGATCTTGCCAAAGTATTTGGGAAGATTCTTCAGGCCCACGTGCTCGAACATGCCGACACTGGCGATCTTGTCGTATACACCGGCGCCGGGCAGGTCGCGGTAATCGCGCAACTCGACCGTGCAGCGATCCTGCAGGCCCTCGGCCTGAATGCGCTTTTGCACATAATCGAACTGGTTTCTGGACAGCGTGATGCCGGTGGCCACGGCGCCGTACTGCTTTGCCGCGCGCAGGATCAGCGCTCCCCAGCCGCAGCCGATATCGAGGAAGCGTTCGCCCGGCTTGAGCATCAGCTTGTTCAGGATGTGGTCCAGCTTCTGTTCCTGCGCGGTCTCCAGCGTGTCATCCTCATGCCGGTAATAGGCGCATGAATAAACCATGTTGCGGTCCAGGAACAGGGAATAGAACTCGTTGGAGACATCGTAGTGGTATTGGATCGCTTCGCGGTCGCGTCTGTGGCTGTGGCGGGTGAAGAAATGAAACCGGGGCGGCTTGTCGGGAGCGACGCTGCTGACCAGTTTTTCCGCAATCCGGAAGATCTCGTGTATCGATCCCTCGACGCGTATGCGCCCCTCCACGAATGCCACCGCCAGCTTGTTGAGGTCGGGCGGCGTGAAATAGCGCAGTGCCGACAGCGTCGGGATGTGCACGGTGACGGTGGGTTCGGCGGAGAGGTTGAACTCGCGCCCGTTCCATAACACCACCCGCAGCGGGATGGTCACACCGGGGGGGATGCGTTTGAACAATTTCTCGAGGCGGTTTTCAAGAAACATTGCGGCTCCTGTCAGTCTTTAGCGCGTCGTCACGGCCGACGCTGCCGAACAGTCGGTCCAGAAACGCGCTGGTCACGCCGTAGTAACCCGGTTGATCGATGCGGCGGTGATGCAGCGCATGCCAGCGTTTGCGTTTTTTCAGCCAGATGTTGTCGAAGTGCCAATGGTGGACGGCGTGGTGGGTGATGGTGTACGCCAGATATCCGGTCAGCACGCCGAGCGACAGCGCACAGGCGCGCCACAGGTCAGCCGCCAGCAGCGCGGGAAGGAACACCAGTACCGCAATCAGCGACGCGCTCAGCACCGTCGGCGTGAAGATCAGCGCCTTGGGCCGCCGATGGTGCGCCTCGTGCCAGCCCTTGAACGGCTGCACGCCGTGCAGCACGAAGCGGTGCAGCGCGTATTCGATGGCAGGCCAGCTCACCAGCCCGGCCAACACGAACGACGCGATCTGAGTCCGCTGTTCACGCGGGCCATATGCCACCAGGAATGCCGCCAACCCCAGCACCATGATGCAATACAGCGCCAGGTCCGCCCGGTACGCAGTTTTGCTGTGCTCCAGCTTGAAGATTCGCATACAATTCTTCTCGATCTTGTGACACATTCTCGAACGTCCGGAAGTGACAAACTGCAGTCCTTGGCAACGCGTGAAACCCGCCATTCAGCAGCCGCAAATCACTCCGGAAAGATTCATCAAAGGCTATAGCGCAAAATATTCCGCAGGCTGGTGAGTTGCTATGTACAAACCCGAATATGAGATGCTTCCCTGCCGCCTGCAAAGCCGCAATGCTTTCGGCATGGTGGAGATCACTTCTTCGCGGTCTGGCCCATCGCCAATATCATTCTTCAGTGCGGCAGGTTGGATTTTCTTGTTCGGTTTGCTGGGAATAGCGGATGTGCTTGCCACAATCGTTCTCCTTGGGAAAATGTCGACGATCACAACATAACTGACCCTCGACGAAAGCAACATATGGGGGAATGGATTGCAGAATCGGCAAATAGTTCCAAAACGTGATCCGCTGGAATCAGTGGGCGCAAGATAAGGGTACGCACAAATCGCTTCCGTGCGGCAACGCACAGAACACGCAGATAAGGAAGAAGATAATTTTACGAGAGATGAGATATCAGCAATCATTGCTGCCACCATCCACAGCTGCGCCAGTTCCTCACCTCCGGCAACGACCTTGATGTTGTCAATAACAGGAGAGTCAAATGTATCATTACTATTGGAATGACTGGTATTTCGGCTGGGGTTGGATGCTTTGGTTTGGCATAGTGTTCCTGCCGTTTTCGAGCATCGGAAACTGGGGTTATAGCTACCGGGCCCACCAGAAATATGACAGGCGGCCGCGCAAAGAAGCGATCAATATTCTCGATGAGCGATAGGCCCGCGGAGAGATAGGCCGCGAAGAATACGGCCAGATGAAATCCGATCTTGCAAAGACTATACAGGCAAACGAAAAGTGAGCGTCCACAAGATCCGCTACTCGATGTTCGCAATATGAAATCGGCGGATGGCACTAACCCGCAGCGTATGTGTCAAGCCGCCCATGCGCCGCAGCTTCATAAAGGCGATAAACCGGATACCAGAATGTCAGAAAAATTTGATAGCGCATCAAAACATCCGGGCATGGGGGCCATCCCTGTGCAAAGGGGGGTGATGTTTCGCGTATGGGCGCCCCATGCCGAAAAGGTTTACGTGACCGGAACCTTCAATGACTGGAACCAAACCTCCACACCTCTGTTCAGCGAGCACAACGGTTACTGGTCAAATGAAGTGCCCGGGGCAAAAGCAGGGAATGAGTACAGATACATGATTCACGCTCCTGTCGATTGGAAGCTTCCGCCTTTCTCTCGCATTGACCCGTATGCGAGAAAAGTGACGAACTCGGTTGGCAACGGAATTATCTACGACCCCAAGGCGTTTGATTGGGGCAGTGATAACTTCAAAATGGCCTCGTCGAATGAGCTGGTCATTTACGAGATGCACATAGGCACTTTCAATGCCAAAGAACATGGGCATCCGGGCACGTTCGAAAGTGCCATCGAAAAGTTTCCCTATCTTCAGGAACTGGGTATCAATGCCATCGAAGTGATGCCTGTCATGGAGTTCTCGGGCGATTTTTCGTTGGGGTACGACCCGTCCCATCCATTTGCAATCAAGAGTATTTATGGCGGGCCGGATGCCTTCAAGAAATTTGTGAAAGTGGCTCACGAGCATGGAATCGCTGTCATCGTGGATGTCATTTACAACCACTTTGGTCCTTCCGATCTTGATTTGTGGCAGTTTGACGGTTGGAGTGAAAATGGTAAGGGCGGGATTTACTTTTACAATGATCACCGCTCGAAAACACCTTGGGGCGAGACGCGCCCCGATTATGGCCGCGGCGAAGTACGGCAATACCTGCGCGATAACGCTTTGATGTGGTTCGAGGAGTGCCACGTCGATGGCCTGCGCTGGGACATGATCGTTTATATCAAAAGCATCGATGGTAATGGCGACAATCCGGCCAATGACATCCCCGACGGCTGGAGCCTGATGCGGCAGATCAATGTGGAAATCCAGCAGCGATTCCCCGGCAAGATCAGCATCGCCGAAGGGATGCACAGGAACAACTGGGTCACCAAGGACGTCGGAGCGGGTGGCGGCGGCTTCAATGCGCAATGGGATGCCGATTTTGTTCACCATGTGCGTCAAGCCGTTATTGTCGGTGATGACAGGTCTCGCGATCTGGGCGCAGTCAGTAAAGCGATTGAGCATCGCTATGACCTGGACGCCTTCAAACGGATTATTTATACCGAGTCCCACGACGCAGTCTCCAATGGCCGTGCCCGCTTGCCCGAGGATATCTGGCCAGGCAAGGCGGATAGCTGGTTTTCCAGGAAACGCTCTACCTTGGCCGGCGCTCTTGTTCTTGCTTCGCCCGGCATCCCGATGATTTTCGAAGGCCAGGAGCTGCTCGAAGATCGCTGGTTCCAGGACAAGGTCCCGATCGACTGGTCCAGAGCCGAAAGCGAACGCGGTATTCTCCGTATGTACCGGGACCTGATCGCGCTGCGACGCAACTTGTCGGGTGTCACGCGGGGGTCGGGTGCGACGCGGGGGCCGGGTGTGACGCGGGGATTGTGCGGGCAGAATGTCCATCTTTATCATTTTGACGATGGTGCCAAGATCATCGCTTTCCATCGCTGGGACAAGCAAGGCCCGAAAGACAGCGTCGTTGTGGTGGTGAATATGATGAATCAAATCCGCGACGGATATGCCATCGGTTTTCCGCGGGCCGGATTGTGGAAAACGCGGTTTAACAGTGACTCATATAACTACGGCCAGGATTTTGCAAACCATCCCTCGCCTGATGTCGAGGCGCATCAGGAAAATAACGACGGCCTGCCCTGCTCCGGCAAAATCAATATCGGGCCATACACGGTGGTAATTTATTCGCAGGATGGATAAGAATCCATTCTGCATGACCCGTTTGCAAGGCTGCGATGCCGGCGTTGCGCGGAAAGACAACAAGCTCGCCATCCAACACTTCACCGACACGTCTATTGCTGTGCCGATGATGGGTACATGCATCGCGGCCAGATGTGAACAAGTGCATGCGACTGGTTAACTAAGTGCGCTACCGCACGGAACAAATCGGATTCTGCGCCTAAGCTGATGCTGCCGCGGAGCCATATATGCACGGGTAGCTAGAGCGGATAGTCGAGGCGTTGCAGCGGTCGAACGCGCCCAATTTCCAATTCGTCGAATGCCTGCCGTTTGACGCCCTAGAAGGAGAATGACATATGTTACGCACCATGAACGATCTGGAGGGCTACGCCATCCAGGCGACCGACGGTACCATCGGCCATGTGACGGATTTTTATTTCGATGACGAAGCATGGGCTATACGTTATCTCATTGTCGACACCGGAAACTGGCTGTCGAGCCGAAAAGTCTTGATCTCGCCTATTGCGATTGATCACCCGAACTGGGCAAAAAAGATACTGCCCGTCTCAATTACAAAAGAGCAGGTCAAAAATAGCCCCGACATTGACACAGCAAAGCCGGTTTCACGACAGCATGAAATGCAGTACTTCGGATATTACGGCTATTCCTACTATTGGGGAGGCAGCAATTTCTGGGGCGGGGGAGCCTTCCCGTACACGATGATGCCAGGCTACGGAGGCTTGGTGGCGACCCCGCAGGCTGCTCGTCCGGAAGAGATGGAGGCTCATGCACGCGATGAAGCGGCGCGGCACCAGAGTGACGATCTCCATCTGCGCAGTTGTAAAGCGGTATTGGATTATCACATCGAAGCGGACGATGGCGACATCGGCCACCTGCAAGGCATGCTCGTCGATGAGGAGACCTGGGCTATTCGCTATTTGATTGTGAATACAAGCAATTGGTGGCTCGGTCACCAAGTGCTCATTGCGCCGCAATGGATACGGGATGTGATCTGGCCAGAAGCCACGATTTCGGTCAACCTGACACGGCAAGCAGTGAAAGACGCTCCGCCGTACAACTCGGCGGAGCAATTGAATCGTGAGCAGGAGTCGGGCATTTTCAAACACTACGGGCGGACCGGCTATTGGGTGGATGAAGTGAAACATGAAAAGGCAAAATGACGTGCTTGGATTTGCGTCAGAACTGCGAACGCGGGAAAAGTCCACGGCTGAGGCAATGGGCAGTACGGCAGCGCTATGAGTTAGTTCAATGATCTTTCGACGATCAGGCTGGTCCTAATCTAAAGGAAAGGCAAAGGAGTCACCGATGCCCATACAACTCAATGAAGAAAATAACGGCAAGCTGGCAAAGGACGATTACACGGACTTAGTTTCTGCATTCGAGCGACTCGTCCGACAGCACAGAAAGTTGCGGGTGCTGTTCGACATGCCCGGCTTCCACGGCTGAGATGTCGGCGCGGCGCGGAAGTGGTTGGCCGAAGCATAGCGGCCTCGACCTGATTCAGTGCCGTAATGTCAGGGATATGAGCATTACAACAACTTCCCCGCGCGTCGCGAAATCTGCGGGATTGTTAATGACAGGAAAATAGCTATTATGGAACCCAATACCGACCAACCCAAAGCTCCCGAATCCAAGCCTGACGCGAAGCCGGATGCAAAGTCCGACACCAAGCCCGATGCCAAGGCCAAGCCCGAGGCGAAGGACGATCTGAAATCCCTGCCGCTGGCGGAAGTGGAGAAGAAACTCGGCTCGTCGCCGAAGGGCCTCACCCAGGCCGAGGCGGCAAAGCGGCTGACCCAATATGGGCCCAACGAGATAGAGGAAAAAAAGACCAATCTGGTGCTGAAGTTCCTCAGCTATTTTTGGGGTCCGATCCCGTGGATGATCGAGGCGGCCGTGATCCTTTCGGGGGTAGCCCGGCATTGGCTGGACTTTGCCATCATCCTTGTGCTGCTCCTGGCCAACGCCGTGGTCGGATTCTGGGAGGAACACGCAGCGGGCAATGCCATCGAGGCCCTCAAGGCCAAGCTGGCGATCAAGGCCCGGGTGATACGTGACGGGAAGTGGATCAACCCGGCGGCGCGCGAGCTGGTGCCGGGCGATGTCATTCGCATGCGCCTGGGCGACATTGTGCCGGCGGATGTGCGCCTGCTCGACGGCGATCCCATGTCGGTCGATCAGTCCGCGTTGACCGGAGAGTCCCTGCCCGCCTCGCGCAAGCCGGGCGACGCGGTGTTTTCCGGTTCCATCATCCGCCGCGGTGAGAGTAGCGCGCTGGTCTATGCCACGGGTGCGAACACCTACTTCGGCAAGACCGCAGAACTGGTGCAGGACGCGCACACCGTCAGCCATTTTCAAAAGGCGGTGTTGAAAATCGGCAACTACCTGATCATTCTCGCGGTGGTGCTGGTGGCTACCATCATTGCCGTCGCGATCTACCGCGGCGATCCCATCCTGACCACCCTGCAGTTCGCCCTGGTGCTTACCGTTGCGGCGATTCCGGTGGCGATGCCCACGGTATTGTCGGTCACGATGGCGGTCGGCGCGCGCCTGCTCGCCAAGAAGGAGGCGATCGTCAGCCGCCTGGTGGCCATCGAGGAACTGGCCGGCGTGAACATATTGTGTGCGGACAAGACTGGCACGCTGACCCAGAACAAGCTCACGCTGGGCGATCCGTTCAGCGTGAACAATGTCCCGGCCCAGCAGGTCGTCCTCGACGCCGCGCTGGCGTCGCGCGCGGACGACAAGGATACCATCGACCTGGCCGTGCTGGGCGGCCTGAAGGATGACCAGGCCCTGAAGGGTTACCAGGTGGTGCATTTCCAGCCGTTCGACCCGGTGCACAAGCGCACCGAAGCGACCGTCAAGGGCGCGGACGGAAAACAATTCAAGGTGACCAAGGGCGCGCCGCAGGTAATCCTGGCGCTGGCGGCCAATGCCGGTGAAGTCAAGTCCGCCGTCGACAAGGCGGTCAACGACTTTGCGGTGAGCGGTTTTCGTTCGCTGGGCGTGGCGCGGTCCGAGGGAGATGGCCAATGGCAGTTTGTCGGCGTGTTGCCCTTGTTCGATCCGCCACGGGACGATGCCAAGGAAACCATCGCGACCGCGCTGGCGATGGGCGTCAAGATCAAGATGGTGACGGGGGACGCACTGGCCATCGCCAAGGAAACCGCCAAGAAGCTGGACATGGGTACAAACATCCTCGATGCCTCCAGCCTGGGCGACTCGAAGAAAGAGGAGACCGAGGAGGTGGCCGAGTCCATCGAAAAGGCCGACGGCTTTGCCCAGGTGTTTCCCGAACACAAGTTTCACATCGTGGATGTCCTGCAAAAGCGCGGTCACATGGTCGGCATGACCGGCGACGGGGTGAACGATGCCCCGGCGCTGAAGAAAGCCGACTGTGGCATCGCCGTGTCGGACGCGACGGACGCGGCACGCGCGGCATCGGCCATCGTGCTGATGACGCCGGGCCTGTCGGTGATCATCGACGCGATCAAGGAGAGCCGGAGAATCTTCCAGCGCATGAACAGCTACGCGATCTACCGCATCGCCGAAACGCTGCGCGTGCTGTTGTTCATGACGCTCTCGATCCTGGTCTTCAACTTCTATCCGGTCACGGCGGTAATGATCGTGATGCTCGCCTTGCTCAATGACGGGGCGATCCTGTCCATCGCCTATGACAACGTGCAATACAAGAATCGGCCCGAAGCCTGGAACATGCGCATGGTGCTGGGGATTGCCACGGTGCTGGGCCTAGTCGGCCCCATCGCCGCATTTGGCCTGTTTTTCCTTGGCGACCGGGTCTATCACCTGGACCATTCGCATCTCCAGACAGTGATGTATCTGATGCTCTCCGTAGCGGGGCATCTGACGATTTTCCAGACGCGCACGCGCGGCCCGTTCTGGTCGATACGCCCCGCGCGGATCTTATGGATGGCGGTGCTCGGCACGCAAACCGTGGCGACGTTGATCGCGGTGTATGGGCTGTTCATGACACCCCTGGGCTGGAAATGGGCCGGGTTCGTGTGGGGTTATGCGTTGCTGTGGTTCTTCGTGACCGACCCGGTGAAACTGCTCGCCTATCGGATTCTTGATCCAGTCAAAGCGGGAACCAAGCCTGGTTCCAAAGTCGAGGACAAACCGGAAGAAAAAGACCAGAGCAAGCCTGATACCAAGGCCGGGGCCAAGCCCGAGGATAAAGCCGAGGCCAAGCCTGATGCCAAGGACGACTCGAAACCTGAGGCTAAACCGGAAACCAAAGCTGCTGACTCCAAGCCGGATGCAAAGGCCGAGCAGAAGCCGGACGCTAAAGCTGAACCCAAACCTCAAGCCCAGGCCGAGGTTGAAGCCAAACCCGCAGCCGAGCCAAAACCTGAAGCCA
>CAVWTZ010000018.1:0-11992 GCA_963757485.1 uncultured beta proteobacterium | reverse complement strand
TCGAGAATATCGTCGGCGTTGAGCATCACACGGGTTCTTGTATGATTTCGGCGTCTGACCCTGTTTCCGCAAATTCCAGCGCCCGGTCCAGCGCGTTCATGAACTCGCTGACCTTGATAGGCTTGGTGAGATAGTCCAGAAATCCCGCTTCCAGACCTTTCTTGATATCGTGCGGCATCGCGTTGGCACTGATGGCAATCACCGGGATGTGCGCGGTTATCGGATCATCACGCAGGATTTTCAGCGCTTGAATTCCGCTGATGCCGGGCAGGTTGATGTCCATCAGGATCACCTCCGGCTGATGGATGCGCGCCAGCGTGATGCCGCGCATGCCATCTCCCGCACGCAACAAACGCATGCCGGGACGGCGCTCGATGAGTTGCTCGACCAGCTGCATGTTTGCCCTGTTGTCCTCCACATACAGCAGGGTGCGCAGCGCCGAGCCGGGCTGTACGCGCGGTTGGGCGAGCTCATAGGGTTCGTCTGCACCAGCGTCAAGCTGCAGCGTTTCCGACGAGTTCAGTTCGATCCAGAACGTGCTGCCCACCCCGACGAGGCTTTCCACCCCGATCTCGCCCCCCATCAGATCGACCAGGCGCTTGCTCACCACCAGGCCGATGCCGGTACCCTCCTCGGCGCTGGCCTCCTGTCCGAGGCGGTTGAACGGCTGGAACAGCTGCGCCAGTTTTTCCGGGGATAATCCCTCGCCGGTGTCCTGCACGCTGATGCGCGTGCGTCCCGCCGTATTGCTCGCGCATGTCGACTTCGACGGTGCCCGCCGTGCGGTTGTACTTGATCGCGTTGGAAAGCAGATTGATGAGAACCTGCTTCAACCGGGTCCGATCGGCATCCACGAAAAAGGGCAGTCGAACTGCGGGAAAGTCATGCTGATGCCGCGCTTTTGCGCCTGCGGCTCGATCATGGCCTGGCATTCGAGCATCACTTCGGCCAGCGACGTCGGTTCCATCGACAGCGCAACTTGCCGGACTCGATCTGCGCGAGATCGAGGATTTCGTTGATCAGCTCCAGCAGATACCATCCCGCGTGGAGAATCTGGTCGATGCTGCGCCGTCTGGGACGGCGGTCGGCGGCGGGGAATCGGAATCCATGAGCTGGGCGAAGCCGAGGATCGCGTTGAGCGGCGAGCGCAGCTCATGGCTCATGCTGGAAAGGAAATCCGACTTCGCGAGGTTGGCTTTTTCCGCCGCCGCCTTGGCGCTCTTCAGCTCGACGTTCTGCTCCTTCAGCGCCTGGTCCAGCGTTTGCGCTCGGTGACGTCGCGCGCGGCGGCGAACACGCCCTGCAGCTTCCGGTCGCGGTCGTAGAAGGTGGTCGCGTTGTAGGACACCACGGTTGTCTTGCCGTCCCGGGCGCGCGCGGTGAGCTCGTAGTCGGTGACCTTCTTCTCGCGCAGCACCAGCTTGATGCCCGCCTCGGCCCGCTCCGGATCGGTGAAGTAGTTCTTGAACGGCGCGCCGATCAGTTCGTCGCGCGTGCAGCCGGTGAGCGCCTCCATCTGCTTGTTGACGTCGGTGATGATGCCGGACGGATCGGTGGTCATGATCGCGTCGATGTTGGATTCGATCAGCGAGCGCGTGTAGAACTGCTGGTCGCGCAGGCGCTGGTCGAGCTTCGTTTGCTCCGCTTCGACCTGCTTGCGCGCGGTGTTGTCGGTGCCGATCAGCAGATAGCCGATGATGGCGTCCTGCGCGTCGCGCAGCGCCGTGACCGACACCACCGCCGGGAAGCGGCTGCCGTCCTTGCGGATGTAGGTCAGCTCGTAGATGTCCTCGATCCCGCGCGAGGCCTTGAACACCAGGGCCTCGAAGCCCGGCGTGATCGGGGTTGCCGAGTTCGAGCGCTCAACGCCTTGGCGCGCGCGATCACTTCCTGCGGATCGGAGATGTCGGCCGGGGTGATCTTGTTCATCACGTCGGCGGCCGTGTAGCCCAGCATGCGCTCGGCGCCGACGTTGAAGATCTGAATGACGCCCTTCGCGTCGGTGGCGATGCTCGAGAAATTGGCGCTGTTGAAAATCGCGTTCTGCAAGGCCCCTGCCTTGAGCAGCGCCTCTTCCGCCTGCTTGCGCGCCGTGTTGTCGGTGCCGATCAGCAGATAGCCGATGATGTCGTCCTGCGCATCGCGCAGCGCCGTGACCGACACGACCGCCGGGAAGCGGCTGCCGTCCTTGCGGATGTAGGTCAGCTCGTAGATGTCCTCGATCCCGCGCGAGGCCTTGAACACCAGCGCCTCGAAGCCCGGCGCGATCGGGGTGCCGAGTTCGGCGCTCAACGCCTTGGCGCGCGCGATCACTTCCTGCGGGTCGGAGATGTCGGCCGGGGTGATCTTGTTCATCACCTCGGCGGCCGTGTAGCCCAGCATGCGCTCGGCACCGACGTTGAAAATCTGGATCACGCCCTTCTCGTCGGTGGCGATGCTGGAAAAATTGGCGCTGTTGAGAATCGCGCTCTGCAATGCAGAGGCCTTGAGAAAGGCTTTCTGGTGGCTGGTCTCGCTGTTATCCCCCGCAGTGCTGACTGTGTGCTTGATCATGTTGCTTTTGAGAACCCGCTGGGGCATAAATGACCTCTATTAATCGTGCGAATAAATTTCCGGCAGCATTAGTGAACGATAAAGATTTATCCGGCCGCTTTCTGTGCGTTACCACACACAGCGGGACACATTCCGGATCATTTCGGGATGATTTCACGGTTGGGAGAGCATCGTATCGGTCACGTCCTTGCCGGTGCCGCGGTAGCCGGTATAACGGCCGGAGGGGTCGAACATCGGCTCACCGCTCACCATCAGGTACTGCCGCACACCCTGCGCATTGATGCGGCTGTACACGAAATCCAGGAACGGCTGTCTCGCGGACAGCATCCCGTCCAGCTGTTCCCGCTCGGCCGCGTTCCACACCGCGCCATAATTCTCTCTGGTCTTGCCCTGCGCTGCATCGACCCGGATGCCGAGCATTTCAAACACCGGCCCGAAAATCCTGGTGAAGTGGCCGTTCTCGTCCTGCTCCCAGTACCAGTCGGATGACAGCTCCGTCAGGCGGCGGAAGCGCGCTTCGCTGTCACGCAGTTCGGCAGTCCGCCTCAGCACCGTCTGTTCCAGCTCCTGGTTGTAATTCTCCAGCTTCTTGTACAGCAGCCGCACTTCCAGCATGTTGCGGATGCGCGTCTTCACTTCGACCAGTTCAAACGGCTTGCTGACGAAATCCTTCGCCCCGGCGGCAAGCGCGCGCAGCTTGTGGTCCGGCTGGGCGGTGATCACCAGCACCGGCAGGTAGCTGTCCGTTTCGCTTTCCTTGAGGGCTTCCATCACCTGGAAGCCGTCCATGCCCGGCATCAGCAGGTCGAGCAGGATCAGGTCGTAGTGGTTTTTTCGATGCAGTTCGCCAACGGCAAACGGATCTGTCGTCGATGCAACGTGAACATAGCCGTCGTCTTGCAGCATTTGCTCCAGCAGTTGCACATTCGCTGCCTGATCGTCCACGATCAGTATGCTGGCGTTAGGAATCTCCTGTTCGCTGATCATCATATATTTCCCGCTGTCATGTTGTTGTTCGATCCTGTTTCTGCTGCTTGCAGCGCTTCGTCCAGTGCGTTCAGGAATACATCGATCTGGATCGGTTTGATGATATAGCGAAAGAATCCCGCCGCCAAACTCCTTTCGATATCGCCCGGCGCGGCATTCGCGCTGACGGCAAGCACCGGAATGTGTGCTGTTTCCTTGTCTTCACGCAGTATTTTCAGCGCGTCGACGCCGCTGATGCCGGGCAGGTTGATGTCCATCAGGATCACCCGGGGTTGATGGGCCCGCGCCATCGCGATGCCGCTTGCGCCATCCCTCGCCTTCAACAGATTCAGTTCGGGGCGACGCTCGAAGGTATGCTCGACCAGCAGCATGTTGGCCGGGTTGTCCTCGACATACAGCACGTCGCGGCGCGCCGCCTCACGCTGACCAAGGGCCTGGGCAGCAACCTGATCCTGATCGGCCGCAGACAGTTGTTCATCCGCGTTGGCTGGTTGCAGCGGGGTCGCCAATGGCAATTCGAACCAGAACTCGCTGCCCGCGCCGACGATGCTTTCCACACCGATCCTGCCCCCCATCAATTCGACCAGGCGCTTGCTGATGATCAAACCGATACCCGTTCCCTGCACTGCACCGTCTTCCTGTCCGAGACGGTTGAAGGGCTGAAACAGCTGCGCGATCTGCTCTGCGGACAATCCCATGCCGGTATCGCGCACGCTGATGCGCAAGTGGTTGTTCGGGCGGGTGAGGCACGACACCTCGACCGATCCCTGCGCACGGTTGTATTTGATCGCGTTGGAAAGCAGGTTGACGATCACCTGCTTCAAGCGGGTGCGATCGGCTTTGACAAACAAGGTGTCGTCCGGCGGCGGGAATTTCATCTCGATGCCGCTTTTTTGTGCCTGCGATTCGACCATGTGCTGGCAATCGCTCAGTTTGACGGAGATCTGTACGGCTTCCAGATTGAGCGACAGCTTGCCGGACTCGATCAGCGCGAGATCGAGGATCTCGTTGATCAGTTCCAGCAGATACCAGCCCGCCTGGAGGATCTGCTGGATACGCAATTTTTGGCTGGAGGTCGGCGTCGGGGAACCCGTCTCCAATAATTGCGCGAAGCCGAGGATGGCGTTGAGCGGGCTGCGCAGTTCATGGCTAATGCTGGAGAGGAACTCTGATTTGGCCTGGTTGGCCTTGTCCGCCACAAACCGTGCGCTGGCAAGCTCGCTGTTCCTGTCGCGCAGCATCTGCTCCAGCTGTATCTGCATGGAAATGTCGACCAGCGTGATGCGCAGCACGGGTGCCGCGGCCGCGGCCGCGATGAGCCGGCTGTCCAGACGCACATCAAAGCGAGTGCCATCCTTGCGCAGTAGCGTCAGTTCTCCCGGACGGTTACTGTCCTGGTCGAACGCATGCCTGATGTAGTCCTGCCAGCGGTCCTGATCCTCCGGCGCGACGATGCGCGCGAAACTGCGGCGCAGCAATTGCCTGCGATCTTCCCCCAGCATCGCGGCGCCGGTCAGGTTGATGGCGGTGATCTGCGCCTGCTGCGACAGGGTGATGTAACCGACCGGGGCGAATTCATACAGGTCGACATAGAGGTCGCGGGCTTCCTCGAGCTCGAGATGGGTGCGCCGCAATTCCTCGTTCTGCATCTCCAGTTCGATCCGGTGCACCTGCAGTTCGTGCAGCAGTTCCTCGGCCGGGCGCGTTGCACCGGCAGACGCTTTCTCGTTGGCGAGCCGGGCTTCGGCCTTGATCCGCAGCAGTTCTTGTTGATCGTGTTTCTCGCTCATCGTCTGTCCGCCTGTGGAGCCGGTTCCATCGCCAGCAGGATCATCTGGGTACCGCCGGCACTGCCAACGATGCGGCGGGCATTGAGCAGCATCCTGTGATGGCCGATGGCGGGAAAATCGTGCTCGACCACGAAGTCATCGAAGCTCTGGTCGTGCGGCAGTATCTGCTCCAGCAAATTTCTCAGCGCGGGAATGTCCCACTGGCGGTTGCCCAGCTCGTAGATCAGCCGGCCCACGGTATTTTCCGGCGCGACCTTGAAGTTGCTGTAGAAAGCCCGGCTGGCGGAGACGACCTGCAGGTTTCCGTTCAGCACGACCAGCGGCTCGCGCACCGTATCCACGATGCCCTCGGCCAGTTTGCGCCCCTGCAGCACTGCCTCCTCGCCGGCAACGCGCTGGCTGATGTCGGTAAAGGTCAGCACCACGCCCTGGATCACGTTCTCCAGCGTGCGGTAGGGTTGCATGCGGGCCAGGTACCAGACACCGTTGATGGTGCGCACCTGGCGCTCGCGCGACGTCAGGTCATCCAGCACGGCCTGCGCATCGGGCAGCAGATCGTCGCTGTCGATATTCGACTTGATGTCGTTCAGCGGTCTGCCCACGTCCGAGGCGACCAGACGATAGACCTGCGCCGCATCGCGCGTGTAGCGTTTGATGTTGAGCTGCATATCCAGAAAGATCGTGCCGATGTTGACGTTGTCGAGCAGATTCTTCATGTCGTTCTGCATCCCGACCAGCTGCTCGATCTTCGATTGCAATTCGTTGTTGACAGTGACCAGCTCTTCATTCAGGGATTGCAACTCTTCCTTGGAAGTCTCCAGTTCTTCATTGGTCGACTGGAGTTCCTCGTTGGTGGATTGCATCTCCTCGTTGGTGGATTTCAGTTCCTCGTTGGAAGCCTGCTGTTCCTCTATGGTGGCGTGCAGGTTTTCCTTGGTATAGGCCAGATTGCGCTCGAGTTCCTCGATGCGAACTGCGCTAAGCGATTTGCCCGCCCGCTTGCCGGAAACCGCCTTTGCGCGCTTGCCCTTCCCCGCGTCTTCATCCTGTGCCTCCTGAAAGCTCACCAGCAGCAATCCCCCGCCCGCTTCGGCATCGTGCAGCACGTGCACGCTGAGGCTCGCCTTTTGCAAGTCGTCGTTGGCGCCGAATGACAGTTCCCGGCCCAGCGTGGGCTCGCCCTGGCTGGCCGCCCGCTGTATTGCGCTGCGCAGTTCCAGTTGCAGCCCTTCGCGTGCCATGTCGATCACGTTGAGCGTGGCCTGACCTGGGGCGGGCCGCAGGTATTTTCCGGTGTCGCCGTGCACGTACACGATGTTGCCCTTCAGGTCGGTCACCACCGAGGCGGGCGCGTAGGACTGCAGCAGCGCGCGTTTGGCGAGTTCGGCGAAATTGGTCTCGGTGGCTTTTTGCATCACTTCCTCCGGCGCCTTGCCGTGCTTGTCCGCAGCCCAGGTCAGTCTGCCGGCCAGTACGGCGCGGGTCGAAGTGCTGGAGTGGGTGGCGCGGTAGATCTTCCACTTGCGATTGATCGGCGTGAACAGCTCGTGATGATTGCCGATGCTCTCCGAGGGCGACAGGAACAACACGCCGTCCGGTTTGAGCGAGTAGTGAAAGGTCGGGATGAGGCGGTTCTGCAATTCCGGCTCAAGATAGATCATCAGGTTGCGGCAACTGAGCAGGTCGAGCTTGGTGAAAGGCGGATCCTTGATGACGCTCTGGATCGCGAACACCACCATCTCGCGGATCTCTTTCTTGACGCGGTATCCGGCATCGTCCTTGATGAAGAACCGGTTCAGGCGTTCGGGTGTGACGTCCTGTGCGATGTTGGGCGGATAGATGCCGGCGCGCGCCACGGCGATCGCGTCTTCGTCGAGGTCGGTCGCGTAGATCTGGACCTTGAATTCGCGCCGGGTCTGGTCCATCAGCTCGCGCAGCAATATGGCGATGGAGTATGCCTCCTCGCCGCTCGCGCAGCCCGGCACCCAGACGCGAACCACGTAGCCTTCGGGTTTGCCGGCCAGGAGTTGCGGCAGGATGTCATTGCGCAGTGTATCGAAGGCCTCGGGATCGCGAAAGAAACTGGTGACGTTGATCAGCAATTCCTTGAACAGCGCTTGCATCTCGGCCGGCTGCTCTTTCAGATAGCGCGCATAGACCTCGGTGTCGGTGATCTCGTGCTGCGCCATGCGCCGTTCGATGCGGCGACCGATGGTGCTCTTCTTGTACAGCGAGAAATCATGCCCGGTGCTGCTGCGCAACTGCATCAGGATGCGGTTGATGCCGCTTGCCTCGGCCGGTGTGACGAGCGATGGTGCATGCTGCGGCGCGACGGCCAGGTGGCGCACCACGGCCTGTAACGCTTCCGGCATCTTGTCCGGCGTCATCACATGGGTGGCATAACCCGCCCCGATGGCGCTCGCAGGCATGCCGTCGTATTTCGCGCTGGTCGGTTCCTGTACCAGTGATACGCCCCCGGCGCCGAGGATGGCGCGCAGCCCCAATGTGCCGTCGGTACCGGTACCGGAGAGGATGATGCCGATGGCCCTTTCGCCCTGGTCCTCGGCCAGCGAACGCAGGAAGGCATCGATGGGCATGCGCTGTCCGCGCGGTTTTTCGGGCACGCTGAGCTGCAGCGTGCCGTGAAAGATCACCATGTCGCGGTTGGGCGGAATGATGTACACATTATTGGGCATGACCGCGACCTGGTCCTGGGCCTCGGTCACCGGCATGGCGGTGGCGCGCTGCAGGATCTCGGTGAGCAGGCTGGGATGGTCGGGATCGAGATGCTGCACCAGCACGAAGGCCATGCCGCTGTCGGGCGCAACATGCGTGAAGAATTGTTCGAACGATTCCAGGCCGCCGGCGGATGCACCCACGCCGACAATCGGAAACGACTCTGCCGGCCGCGCATCCGGAATCCCGGCAACGTTGGATTTTTTGCTTGCCGGCGCAAGCGTCTTCTCCCCGGACTTTGATTTGCCTTTTGGTGATTTGCCTTTTGGTTTGTCCATTGATTTATCTGGCGGCGTCGTGTTCTTTTGTGCCGGACGTTTTTTGATGACCATGGCGACTTCCTTGTCTTAGCCAGCAGGACTGGCAGCCTTGGCTTGCCTGCCGCCGACTCCGGTATCGCTGAGCAATCGGTGGAATTCTTTCTTCACCACGCCGTAACACTCGCAAGCGTGCGACCCCAACCCGGTGCGATCCAGCACGGTGATGTGACCCCGCCGGTAACTGATCAGCCCTTCGCGCTGCAAATTTCCGGCGGCTTCCGTGATGCCTTCGCGGCGCACGCCGAGCATGCTGGCAATCAGTTCCTGTGTGATGGTCAATTCATTCGTCGGCAATCGATCCACGGTCAGCAACAGCCAGCGGCACAGTTGCTGCTCCACCGAATGATGCCGGTTGCACACTGCGGTCTGGGACATCTGCGTCATCAATGCCTGGGTGTAACGCAGCATCAAACGCATCATCGGCCCGGCCCGGTTGAACTCTTCCATCATCAACTGCCCCCTGAGCCGGTAACCGTGCCCCCCGGTTTGCACCGTGGCCCGGCTGGGCGTGGTATTGCCGCCCATGAAAAGCGAGATGCCGAGCACGCCTTCATTGCCGACCCCGGCAATCTCGGCCGTTGCGCCATCTTCCATGACGTAGTGCAGCGACACGATGGCAGTGGTCGGGAAATAGACATGCTGCAATTGGCCGCCGGATTCATAAAGGACTTCCCCGAGCGGCATCGCGATCAATTCCAGAGCGGGCGAGAGCCGTTCGAATATTTCCGCAGGCAGAGCGGCGAGCAGATGATTTTGATTCGGCGCATGGCCAGCAGCCCTGGTTTTGAATGTGCTCATTGCCTGTGTCGACATTGTCAAATTGATATTTTACAGATCACGCAAGATCCGCGTTGGAGCAAGTGCAAGTTGAGCCAGAAAACGCATCCGAATAATACGCTTATAGCACACCGCAGAGTTATTTATGTGCGTTACCGAACAGAGCCTCCCGGAAGCGAACCCAGCTGACGCGCACGGGTGTTCATCCCTCACCGTTGATGAATGCCCGGCGCAACCGGCCCGGCAACGGCGTTTCCGTTCCGGGCCTCCATAGATTCGGGAAAATAACTCTGCAAACAATACGTGGCAGTCGTGGCCAGGTTCACGCAGCATCGTGCATGTGTTTGACGATCTGGTAGCACTGGCACGCGGCTGCCTCCAGTCCCTCTGCGTCGAGGATACTGATTTCGCCGCGGTTGTAACTGATCAGTTTGCGCTGGCGCAAGTCGCCAGCGGCTTTGGTGATGCCAACCCGCCGCACACCAAGCATATTTGCAAGAATATCCTGCGTCATATGAAATTGATTCGATCGCACGCGGTCGCGCGTCATCAGCAGCCAGCGTGCGAGACGGGCTTCGATCCGGTGAAAGCGATTGCACGCGGCCGTCTGGGTCATTTGTATCATCAAGTCATAGATGTAGTGGTACACCTCTCGTTGCAATGGCGCACTGTGGTGAAATTCCCTGTTAAATTGCGCGGACGTCATGCGCAACGCCATTCCCGCGCCCTGCACCACGGCTTGCACCGGAGAATCGCTTTCGCCGAGCGCCAATGGAATCCCGAGCATGCCTTCACGGCCAACCATGCCGACTTCAATTGCCTGATGTCCCTCGGCCATCGTGAGCAAAGACACCAGCGTATCGGTCGGGAAATAAACGTGGCTTATCGGTTCGCCGGGATGATAGAGCACTTCGCCGGAAGCCAGCATGACCGGTTCGAGGCGCGCAAGCAACGACTGACAGACCTTGTCCGGCAAGGCTGCCAGCAGACTGTTTGCGACAGGAACTCGGGTTGCAACTAGCATAGGGCAATCCTGTGTAGTGAGCAGTCGGGTGCTTCCATAACCTGCACGGGGATGCAAAGTTGCATCCCCGTTGCCGAACACCGACGCTTCATTGGCAGCACACTCACGCGGTGCACCACGGCGAACTGCGAGATGGTAAGAAGTTACCGCAATGGCCTGTTTCCGTATGTACGCTGGCACACACTGCGGCAAAGAAAATCGCCGCCCTGAGACAGAGGTTCTGGCTGCCGCCGGCAACAGATTGCATGGAATCCGGCCGCGGTATGCACCGGCCGCGGGAAATTGTTTGGCTTATGTGTGCCAGCGCACGGTGCACCCGGAGCGCAAGAGCTATAAATGCACCGTCGATGGGGGTATCAGTTCAGCTTGATTCCAATGCTGGCCTGAAAAAGCCGGTATGAGCATCTGCCTTCGTCGCAAAGCTTGAAGAACACCAGCGTTGCAGTCGGCGGTGCACTCACTCAAGACTGATAAACGCAATGGATTCTTTACTGGTCAATTTCGGCAACAACCCTTTTAAGGAGACTCATCATGAATCATCTTCAAAAACATCTGTCCGCGAGCCTGATTGCACTGGCCGCGTTAACGGCAGCCCCGATGGCGGCATTTGCTGCAACCATACCTTCACTGGGCACGGCAGCCAGTTTTGCAGTGCTGGGTGTCGGAACGGCAGTGCCACCGTCAACCGCGGCTGATGCAACGACGGCGGTGACCACCACCGCTTCCGTCATCACCGGAGACGTGGGCTCCGCCGGCGCGGTCACCTTGACCGGTACCACCGTCAACGGAAACGTGATCTTGTCTGGCGCGCTCGTCGATACCGGAAGCACGTATTCCGGAACCAGCACGCCGCTCCCCGTCGATGTCATCAATGACTTCAACACCGCATACAACAGTTACGCGGCCATTCCGTGCACCGGATCGTTGCTGCCTGCTTACACAGGTGCAGCGCTCACACTCACACCGGGTGTGTACTGTTCCGATGCTGCAGTGACGTTCACGGACTCGACGTTGACGCTCGATGCACAGGGCAACGCAAATGCGGTATGGATATTCAAGATCGGCACGCTGGGCACCGGCGCACTTACCGGCACCAACTTCACGGTCAATATGGCCAATGGCGGGGATTCGTGCAACGTGTCCTGGTGGGTCGCACAGGCCTCGACCATGACCACGTCCGGATTCCAGGGCGACATTCTCGCGGGTGCAGCCATCACGCTGACCGGTCTTGCCGGAACGACTACACCATTCAATGGTGACATCATGGCAAAGGCCGCCGTAACGGTGACTGACGTTACGGTCCTGGGCTGCAATGCCAGCGGCGGCGGCACTGGTGGCAATGGCGGTCACTGTGGCAAAGGAAATAACGATGGGCACGGTGGCGATAAAGATCACAAAGGTTACTCGAAGAATCCGTGGTCGAAGGATAATCACAAATGCGACAAGGATCACCACTGCGACATGGATCATGGCGGTGACCAGGATCATGGCGGTGACAATAAGCAAGGCGGCAAATGGTAATCCAGTCATAACTTAAGCATGAAAAAAGGGACCCTCGCGGGTCCTTTTTTTTCGCCTTGTGTACGCTGGCGTACATACGCTTCCGCCTGGCGTTTCTATACTTTCCACAATCAGCAGGAATCTATACGGAAAGTCTAGTGGGCGGGATTCCGGAACCGCTTCCCACAAAACCAATGCTTGCCCAAGGGCGTGTTAAGATATTGCAACAGGCATGACAAACACAGACTTTTTCATATTACCCATCAGCAACACTGGCTAGACACGTTGAGCACACTCTATATCCG
>CAVWTZ010000017.1:0-9848 GCA_963757485.1 uncultured beta proteobacterium | reverse complement strand
CCTGCCTTCCAGGGCCGTCGCCGGCAGCGCGCCCGACTGGCCCGCCCTGACTTGCCAGTTCGCCCTTGCATCAAATGGCAACCCGGCGCATGGCAGTGCAATCGAACGGCAGGGCACGGCAGCGTTGCCGGACTTTGCCGACGCGATAGCCAAAGCCCAACGCGTGGTGCTGCTGCTGGCCGCCAGCGATGTCAGCCTGTTGCGTTTGCAGGTGCCGCCGCTCTCAACTGCCAAATTGAAGGCCGCCTTGCCCAATCTGGTGGAAGACCGGCTGATCAGCGATATAGCCGAGTGTGTGGTGGTCGCCGGTGGCGAATCCGAAGGATTGCGCACCATTGCAGTGGTGCAGCGCGCGTGGCTCGACATGCTGGCGAATACGTTGATATCGCTGGGAGCCCGCCATATCTCGGCTTTGCCTGCGCAATTGTGCCTCCCTTATGCAAACGAACAACCCGGCGGCGTGACCGTCGCCATTGATGACCGGAATGACCCGGGCCGCAATACCGTTATCGACATGACGCTGCGCCTGTCGGAACAGGAAGGCATCGGATTGGCGATCACGCCCGCCCTGAACCAGGGCGAAGGGCCCGAACAGAACCAATCTGCGGTGCAGGAAGTCCTGCAGACATTGTTCGCCGCGGTTCCACAAGCGCCGATCACGCTGTATGTGCCTCAACCATGGGTGCGCGCTTACCAGGAAACGGTTAACGAAACTGCCGGGCTGGGCAAGCGCATCAGCGTATCCGCCGACAACTGGTCGCGCTGGATTGCCGGCGCCAATACCGCGACACCGGACCTGATGGCGGGACTGGGCAAGGCCACAGGTGCCGCGGTGGACTGGCGCCCGTGGCGCTGGCCGCTGGCACTGGCTGTTGCGGTTCTGCTGGTCAATGCGACCGCATTGAATCTCGACTGGTGGCACCTGAAGAGCGAATCCCGTTCACTGCGCGCCGCCATGATCCAGATCTACAAGTCGGCTTATCCGAAAGAGTCCGTGATCATCGATCCGATCGCGCAGATGCAGCAGAAGATCGCGATCGCCAAACACGATTCCGGCATGCCCGCACCGGACGATTTTACGGCGATCACCGCCGCCTTTGGCGAGGCCTGGGCAGGCGCCGTAACAGCGGCGGGAAAATCAACCGCGATAGCCGCGATCGAATATCACGATCGCAGCCTGTTCGTGCACCTGAAGCAAGGTGGTGATGCCCCGACACAACAAATGCAAGCGGCGCTGGCGAAGCGCGAACTGGTGCTCGAACGCGGCGCCCGACCAGTCGGGCGCGGTCGTCTGGCAGATCAGGAGCAAGACATGAATCCGGCCGGCCTGTTGAACCGGTTCAGTCTGTCGTTCGCGGAATTCTGGGCGGCGCGCGATGCGCGCGAGCGGATAATGCTTGCCGCGGCTGCGCTGGTCGTGACATTCGGTCTGGCCTATGCGCTGCTGATCGATCCGGCACTGACCGGCCGCGAACGCCTGAACAAGAGTCTGCCCATGCTGCGCCAGCAGGTGGCGCAGATGCGGGCGTTGGCCCAACAAGCTTCTGCGCTTTCCGCGAAATCCGTTGCGCCATCAATACCAATGTCCAAGGAAAATATCGAAGCGGCGCTTGCGCGTGACGGCCTGAAGGCGCAAAACGTGATGCTGAGCGGCGATTTTGCCAAGGTGCAACTCAGCGCAGTGTCCTTTGCCGAACACGCTTTATTGGCTGGACGACATGCAAAAGACTGCGCGGCTTTCCGCGATTGAGGCCAATATCGTTGTGCTGGACAAACCCGATATGGTCAATGCGACATTTACGCTGAGCCAACCGCCGCATGAGTGACCCGGTGGCCTGCACGTTCTGGAGAAGACATGAAAAGGTGATGCATTGCGCCGCATAATGTTATGGTTGCTGGCAGGCGCAGTCAGCATCGCGCTCACCATGCTGATGTTTTTTCCGGCGAGCTGGCTGGCGTCCATGGTGGAAGAACAGACTGCAGGCCGCTTGACGCTCGGTGACGCGCATGGCACATTGTGGCGCGGTTCGGCGTTCATCGGCGGCGCGGCCAGCGGCAGCGATCCGGTAACGCCGCTGCTGCCGGGACGATTCTCGTGGCGTTTGTCGCCGCTGGTCATGCTGGGTGATGTGGATGCCGAACTGGAAAATCCCGAGGCGCTGTCACGGCCTATCACCGTGACCGGCAACTGGCATGAATGGAAGGTGAGCCCCGCGGCGATTTTATTGCCGGCAGAACGTTTGGCCGCATTGGGCGCACCGCTGAATACAATACAGCCGTCCGGAGAGATGCGCTTGTCATGGGAACCGCTGCAATTGACGCTGCAGAATAAAACAATCGCGATGGTCGGCGCCATGAACCTGGAAATGAATGACATCGGGTCGCGGCTTTCGCAGGTCAAACCGCTGGGCAGCTATGATGTGGCGTTGGATTGGCACGGTTCGCGGGCGGATGTGAAGCTCACAACAGTCAGCGGGCCGATGCTGTTGAACGGTACAGGGATGTTCGCCGACGGACGCATGCAGTTCTCCGGCACGGCGGAAGCCGAGGCAGGACAGGAACAGAGGCTGGCGAATTTTCTGAATTTGCTGGGTCAACGCCGCAGGGTGGGCGACAAGGATGTTATAGCGCTAGAGTTCAAATAATGAAAAATTCACTACCCAGGAACAGTATGCCACAAAACCCGCGGAGCGCGTCGCCATGGCGGTGCCTGAATGCCGCGACCATATTGCTGCTCGCTGCAGTTTCGATGCAGCAGGCGCTGGCGCAGGATGCCGACACGGAAGGCATCTCCGGGCCCGAACAAACCACCAGCAACAATACAATTTCCGGCGCGAGACAGGCCGCCAGTGCCAACAAGGACACAGGCGCGAACAAGGGCACGCTCAATTTCGTCGATGCCGATATCGAATCCGTGATCGCCGCGGTCGGCGATTACACCAACACCACTTTCATCATCGACCCGCGGGTCAAGGGCACGCTCACCCTGGTGTCCGAAAAGCCGCTCACCAAGGCCCAGGCATTCCAGTTGCTGGGCTCCGTGCTGCGCCTGCGCGGCTACACGATCGTCAGCGGTATCGGCTACAGCAAAGTGGTCCCGGAAGCGGACGCCAAACTGCAGGCGGGCCCGCTTCAACCCAATGCCGGCCGAAACCGGCAGGGTGCATGGCGACCAGATCGCGACGCAGGTCTTCCGTTTGAATTTCGAATCCGCTGCCAACTTGGTGTCGGTGCTGCGCCCGCTGATCTCGCCCAACAACACCATCAACGCCAACCCGGAAAGCAACACGCTGGTCATCACCGACTATGCCGATAACCTGTTGCGGCTGGGCAAGATAATCGCTGCGCTGGATGTTTCCCGAACAGCGAAATGGACATGATCCCCATCCATTACGCGGTGGCCACCGATATTGCCGTGATGGTCAACCATCTGCTTGAGGGCGGCGGAAATCCGGCCGCAAATGCCGTGACCGTGCTCGCTTACCCGCGCACCAACTCGGTCCTCGTGCGCGCGCCGTCGGAAGCCCGCGCCGACCTGGCCAAACAGCTTATCTCGAAACTCGACCAGCCGACCGCCGAGCCGGGCAATGTGCACGTGGTCTATCTGAAAAACGCCGAGGCGACCAAGCTTGCGCAAACCCTGCGCGCGGTGGTGTCGTCCGACAGTTCGGCGATCAGTTCGAGCAGCTCTTCAACGCTGTCATCCACATCATCGCCGTCATCGCCCTCCCCGCGCCCGGCCACCCAGACATCGCTGTCGAGCGGCGGGTCAGCCGGATTCATCCAGGCAGATCCAACCACCAACACCTTGATCATCACGGCCAGCGAGTCGGTCTACCGCGACTTGCGCACTGTCATAGACAAGCTCGATGCGCGCCGCGCGCAGGTTTATATCGAATCGCTGATCGTCGAAGTGGATGCGAGCAAGGCAGCCGAATTTGGCGTGCAATGGGCTGGCCTGTCCGGAAACAGCAACAGCGGTACCCGGGTCGGCGCGCTGACCGGGTTCAGCTCCGGCGGCGACAATCTGGTCAGCCAGGCGGCAGCTCATGCCGCCGGCAGCATACTGCCGCCGGGCAACGGCTTGACTCTCGGCGTGTTCAACGCGTCCGGACTGGGCGCGTTGGCCCACGCACTTGAAACGGATACCCACGCGAACATTCTGTCGATGCCCAATCTGATCACGCTCGACAACGAGGAAGCCAAGATCATTGTCGGACAGAACGTGCCGTTCGTTACCGGCCAGTACACCACGGCGGCTTCCTCAAGCAGCAACGCCGGTGTTGTGAATCCGTTTCAAACGGTTGAGCGCCAGGATATCGGTTTGACGCTGCAGGTGAAGCCGCAGATCTCGGAAGGCGGCACGGTCAAGATGGCGATCCATCAGGAAACGTCGAACATCGATACGACCGTTAATACCGGCGGAGCCGGTCTCGCCACCACCAAACGATCGATCGATACCAACGTGCTGGTGAACGACGGACAGATCATCGTGTTGGGCGGGCTGATCGATGACAACATGCAGGACACGGTCGAGAAAGTACCCGGGCTGGGCGACATCCCGCTGATCGGCGCGCTGTTTCGTTACAAGACGCGCAGCCATGTGAAAACCGACCTGATGGTGTTCCTGCGCCCGACCATCATCCGCAACAACGAACAGAGCGTCAGCCTGTCCGGGGACCGCTATGACTACATCCGCAATGCGGAAGTCGCCGGACAACCGGACCAGAACAACTTGCTGCCGAACGCCAACTTGCTGCCGAACATGGGCGCAGCGGCGTTGCCCCCATTGCAGAATGGCCATATGGTCGGCGGACCCCTGGTTAACGAAACACAGACCGGGGTCAAACAGGCCGAACCTGCCGCTCCCGTAGACACGCCCCAGGCGCTTCCGCAAAAACCCGCCGCGCAGCAGCCTCAGCCGCCGGCGGCTGCGCCGCAGTAGCAACTCGCGATGAACAATCCATGACGGACACCCGCCTGCTCCCCTACGCATACGCACGCGACTTCGCCGTGCTGGCGCAGCGCGCCGGCGCGGAGGAAGGCCCTGTCGAAGTCTTGATTTCGGACGCAACCGCGCCGGCTGCAATCGCGGAAGTGAGCCGCTGTTTCGGGCAAGTCAGACTGAAAGCGATGCCGCGAATCGAACTCGAAGCGGCCATTGCGAAAGCCTATGCCGGGTCGGGCGGCGACGCGGCGCAGGTCATCGATGAATACGAATCCGACCTCGACTTGAACAAGCTGATGCTGGACATGCCGGCGGTCGAAGACCTGCTTGAATCCGCCGATGACGCGCCGGTGATCCGCATGATCAACGCATTGCTGACGCAGGCATTGCGCGAAGGGGCTTCGGATATCCACATCGAACCGTTCGAACAGATTTCGGTAGTGCGCTTTCGCATCGACGGCAGCCTGCGCGACGTGGTGAAGCCGAAGAAAGCGATCCATGCCTCGCTGATCTCGCGCATCAAGATCATGGCGCAGCTCGACATCGCCGAGAAACGACTGCCGCAGGACGGCCGCATCACGCTGCGTGTCGGCGGCAAGCCGGTCGATGTGCGGGTCTCCACGCTGCCCACCGGCCACGGCGAGCGCGCGGTGCTGCGCCTGCTCGACAAGGAAGCCGGGCGTCTTGATTTGCAGAATCTCGGCATGAGTCCGGAGGTACTGGCGCAATTCGACAAACTGATCGCGCAGCCGCACGGCATCGTGCTGGTCACCGGCCCGACCGGCTCGGGGAAAACCACCACGCTGTATGCCGCATTGTCGAGGCTCAACTCCACCAGCACCAATATCCTGACCGTCGAGGACCCGATCGAATACGAACTGAACGGCATCGGCCAGACCCAGGTCAACCCGCGCATCGACATGACGTTTGCGAAGGCATTGCGCGCGATCCTGCGGCAGGACCCGGACATCATCATGATCGGCGAGATCCGCGACTTGGAGACCGCGCAGATCGCGGTGCAGGCTTCGCTGACCGGCCACCTGGTGCTGGCAACGTTGCACACCAACGATTCCGCTGCGGCGGTCACCCGCCTGCTCGACATGGGCATCGAACCGTTCCTGTTGTCGTCATCGCTGCTCGGCGTGGTCGCGCAGCGCCTGGTGCGCAAGCTGTGCGAGCACTGCAAACGCTATGACGGCCGGTACTGGCACGAAGTCGGTTGCGACCGTTGCGGCCACACCGGCTATCAGGGCCGGGTCGGCGTGTATGAATTATTGCTGACCACCGAACAGATCCGCGCGCAAATCCATAACCGCGCATCGGAAGCGGAGATTCGCGCCACCGCCCAGCGGGACGGCATGCGCACGATGCGCGAAGACGGCGAGCGCTGGCTGGCAGACGGCACGACGACGCAGGCGGAGTTGTTGCGCGTCACTAAAGATTAACGGGTAAGGACACAGCATGCCGGCATTCAGTTATGAAGCGGTCGATGCGGCAGGCGCCGGCAAGAAAGGCGTGGTCAACGCCGACAGCGCGCGTGCCGCGCGCGCCGACCTGCGCGCCCAGGGTCTGGTGCCTATCGCGGTCGTCGCGATCGAGGCACAGCTCGACGCAGCGGGAGCGACCAAACGCAGCGCATTCGGCGACCATCTCTCCACGGTCGAACTGGCCTTGTTCACCCGCCAGCTTGCCAGCCTGCTCGAAGCCAGCCTGCCGCTGGAGCAGGCGCTGTCGGCGCTGCTGGAACAGGCCGAGCGCACCTACATGCGCGACCTGATCGCGTCGATACGCTCGGAAGTGATAGCCGGGGCATCGCTGTCCGATGCGCTGGCGCGTCATCCGCGCGACTTCGCCGATATCTACCGCGCGCTGGTCGCCTCCGGCGAGCAGATCGGCCAGTTGACGCGGGTGCTGTCGCGGCTTTCCGACTACATCGAGCGGCGCAATGCGCTGGTGCAAAAGGTCAAGCTTGCGTTCACCTATCCGGCGATCGTCACCGTGGTGGCCTTCCTGATCGTGATCTTTTTGCTGACCTATGTGGTGCCGCAGATCGTGTCGGTGTTCGCCAACACCAAACAGAAACTGCCGTTCCTGACCACGGTGATGCTGGGCGTTTCGGATTTCGTGCGCAGTTACGGCTGGATCGTGCTGCTGGCCGTCATCGCGCTGGGGTTTGCGTGGCACCGCGCGTTGAAAAATCCCGCGATCAAGATGCGCTGGCATACCTGGCTGCTGGATGCGCCGCTGTACGGCAGGTTCGAGCGCAGCCTCAACACCTCGCGCTTTGCCAGCACACTGGCGATCACCACCGGCTCCGGCGTGCCGATATTGCGCGCGCTGCAGACCAGCCGCGACACGCTGACCAATGTCGCGATGCGCGCGCAGGTCGAGGAAGCCGCCAACAGCGTGCGCGAGGGCGTCGGCCTGGCGCGCGCGTTGTCGGCGCACAAGCATTTCCCGGCCATGTTGATACACATGATCCGCGCCGGTGAAGTCACCGGAGAATTGCCGGCCATGCTGGAGCGCGCTTCCAATGCGCAGGAGCAGGATCTGGAGCGCCGCGCGATGACCATGGCCGGGTTGCTGGAACCGGCATTGATACTGGCGATGGGCGTGGTGGTGTTGCTGATCGTGCTGGCGGTGCTGATGCCGATTATCGAGATCAACCAGTTGGTGCGTTAACGATCCATCTGGAGAATGACACAAGGAACGCAATGAAACGCTGGCCGCTTATTACGAGTTTTTTGCTGTTCATCGCGCTGTGCGTATCGGCTGCATATTGGGCGATGCAAATGTTCAATCCGCCGCTGCGCGCGGTCGCGGCTCCGCCGCAGAGCGTCCAGGCCGGGCCACCTCTGGATGCGGCGGCCGGCCTGCTGGGCGGCCATTCAAATGCGGTCGTGGCCAGCAATTTTCAGCTGAAAGGCGTGGTCGTCGCAAGCAATCCGGCCGACAGTGTCGCGATCCTGGCGGCCAACGGCAAAGCGGCGCAGGCGGTCCGTGTCAATGCGCAGGTGCTGCCCGGTGTCACGGTCAAGGAAGTGGACAAGCACTATGTGTTGATTTCCGAAAATGGCGTGATGAAACGGGTTGATTTGCCCGCAGATGCGAAGAGGCAGTTGAAAGTCGACATTTCAAGCAATGCGGCAGTTGCAGGCTCGCTACCGGCAGATCGCCAGGAACGTCGGCCGGGATTTCGCTAACCGGCGTCTGAGCTCGCGAAACATTTGCTTACATTTACTGCTTGGACGAATGGGCATGCAAGGATTGTTGCTTGCCAAGGAGTTCCACGGTGCGCTTGCACAGCGAACGAATCTTGCATGGTGCGCAAGCGCACCCTAGATGATTGTTATTATTTCAAAATTGGATTTTGCGTCAGTCGAATGGTCAGCCCACCATCTCTGTAGCATGCCATTTGGCGCACATATCACGGCGCGGAACGTGAATTTTTTATGAAGTTTCCTTGCAACGGAATATTGTTGACTTTTCGAACATGGATAATGTAGTGTGTGCCCAGACAAGAATTACAGTTTCAGACCGCCAAATTCCGTGTTAAGTCTGTTTCTTCAAGTATCGAATAGCTGTCAGCTGATGATTTGATTGATGATTTATTTTGCTTCTTGTGTCTAACAAAAATAGGGGAATTATCATGAGTTCATTCAAATATCTTTTGGTAATGCTGTTCAGCATTGCCGTTGTGGCTTGCGGAGGCGGCGGCGGAGGTGGAGGCGGACCTACCGTACCCGGCACACCAACCACTGTTACTGCATCTCCCAGAAGTGCATCGGCCATCGTGAGCTTCACGGCTCCTGCGAACAATGGCGGCGCGGCCATTACCGCCTACACCGTAACCTCCAGCCCGGGCAACTTCACGGCGACCGGAACCGCCAGCCCGATTACAGTCACCGGCCTGACCAACGGCACGGCTTACACCTTCACCGTGGTTGCTACCAATAGCGCGGGTAATAGCCAGGCATCGCTGGCGAGCAATTCCGTTACGCCTGCGACCACAGCTACCGTTCCCGGCGCACCGACCGGCGCTACCGCTACGGCAGGCAATACACAGGCTACCGTGACCTTTGCCGCACCTGCGAGTGACGGCGGTGCGACCATTACCGGCTACACCGTGACTTCCAACCCCGCTGGCGGTGTGGACAGCAATGCCGGTTCAACCGGATTGACCCACACCATCACCAGCCTGACCAACGGCACGCCCTACACCTTCACGGTGGTAGCCACCAACAGTGTGGGTAACAGTGCAGCGTCGACGGCGAGCAATTCCGTTACGCCTACAGTTGCAACCACCGTTCCCGGCGCGCCCACCATCGGCACCGCCACGGCAGGCAACGCATCGGCGACCGTGACTTTCACTGCACCGGCGAGCAATGGCGGTGCAACCATCAAGAAGGCGTTCATCCTCACCAGGTCGGCAGTGAAGCGATGCAGGTTCTTGAATTCATCCACGGAGTTGTACACCATGGGCGCGCCCGCCGCCGTCATGCCGAAAGCCATCCAGGCGGCCAGCGCGGCGACCCGCGGCCGGCCGCGCCTCAGGAGCGAGATTCCGTAGATGGAGACGAGGAGGAAAATCCCCCCCACAATCTGGAGAAAGAGCAGATTCAGGCGCGGGATCCGGTAGATCAGCAGCACCACGCTGTTCCCGGGGGCAAGGCGCGGCGCCAACTGAACCACAACCGGGCCGACCAGCGCGGCCGCGGCGATCAAGACGAGAACGCCGACGAGGATCATCAGGGTGTATCGGTCAATCCGGTGCGGCTGCTCGTCCTTGACCACGGCGGCGATCCACGCGCCCGCGACGGCGCCGAACGGCGCGACGACCGGCAGCAGGTACAGCCCCCGTTTCGTCCCGGCCGCGCTCAACAGGACCAGCCCGATCGGA
>CAVWTZ010000016.1:0-4045 GCA_963757485.1 uncultured beta proteobacterium | reverse complement strand
TTCCACGTATTGCTATTCGAAAGCTACGCCGCGTTCTTTGCGAGCTAACTGCGATCTGAAGTTTGACGATGTTGTTCTAGGTTACAAGTCATCGCCCATTCAGTCCCCTCAGACCTTACTGACAATGCCAGCAGGACGCGGGTTACATCGTGGGGTTGTCTGGGATGAGCAACATCAAATCGTTCTTGCAGACACTGGGCCAAGCTCCTTTATCAATACTATCGCCTTTGGTATCAATGTGGCTGATCCAGAACCAACGGTGTTCGTGACCAACAGAAAAGATGGCTCCAACAAGTCGTACCGAATATCTTTGTTAAACCTACCAATCAAAAGTATTGTTTGGCGAGCCTGAAAGTGATGCCAACGGTGGTGACCTCGAAAACGCATTTATACCGATGAGGTCGCAAGGCTGACTAAAGAGCGACTCTTCGTCCAATACAAACCTGCAGCAGGAAAACAGCAAGATGAGCACGAGAAAGCATTGGAAGATATTCGCCTACTGATTGACATGTATGGGCAAAGCGGGGCTTGGATATGGGATCCTTATCTGAGCGCTCACGATATTATTGAAACTCTCTTCCATCGCAAACACTCAGGTGCTGACCTTCGGGCTTTAACGAGTGGCAAGAAAGTACCTGAAAATTTGCCGATGTTGGAACGATGTGTGCTAATTTACGGGACTCTTTTGGAAGGCTGAAAAATTGGATAACGAGTCGACAACAAAAGCTGAACTTTGTTGATAAGCAACGCGCAGAGCTTGAAAATTTGCAGTGTAACTGGCATGGGCTTTGCCTCGAATATCGCATTAAGCGTGGTGCTGCTGGTTGGGAGTTTCATGATAGATTTTTAATCTTCCCTAAGAACGATGATCGTGGAGCGCTAGCCTGGTCTCTAGGCACTTCGATCAACATGTTAGGATTTGCACATCACATTTTGCAACGTGTAGACGACGGGCAGCTCGTAGTAGATGCGTTTTTGGAGCTATGGGATCAGCTCGATAATCCAGAATACCTCATATGGAAGAAGCCATGAGCGTCAGCATAGAAGTATTGTTAACTGTGTTGCGGGAAGCTGAGGAGTCTGGCGATGAATTGATTCCCAGCGAACTTATTGCCGCAGTGCTGAGCCAGTCAGAGCCAATCCATGCACTTTCAGATCACGATGAAAGCTACAGTTATTTTGAAGCCGTGCGCAAACAGTTTGATTTTATTGCGATGCTGAAGGTAACTGAGCAACGTCCATCCGCTGAGGATATAGAGCGATGGGTAGCCTTGATGAGGTGGTTTATTCGCGAGTTGCAAGAGTGGCGTTTAACAAATGATCCAAAGTTTCACAAGCTAACTGCATTGTTTGTTGTATCAACATACTGTGACCGAAACGGTGATCTTTGGACTGCACTACCCAATGGTGCTGAGCAAAATAATGACTTGCTACGCACATTGGAACGGTTAATTGCGGGAATCAGTTGCGATGTTGTGGTACGAGGCTTGTGGCATGAACCAATTTGGGAAAGAGAGGTGGTAGAAAAACTCAAGGTGGCCGATACTGAAAAAGATTGGCTCACTATTAGCGAATTATGGCCTTCGTTTGAGAGATCAATCATTCCTAGCGTATTTCAGATGCAGGCTGTTCGTTGCCTTTATCGATTTGGATTCGATAGCCTTGTTAAAACATTGAATAGCACACATCAAATCATACCCGCAATGCAATTCGCGGATTCGCTTGACGTTGAGCAACGATTTTGCCTTGGAGTCGCGAGTAGTAACCCTTACATCCAATTTGGATGTGTATTCCAAACGTTTTTTCATTCGTCCAAGGCAGATTGCCTGAGTCCCAAAGAACATCAGTTGCTGAAGAAATTGTTGCTGAAAGTGGCAGGTGACGAGCCTCGCTGGGCAAAGTGGATGCAAGTGTTCAATCGTTATCCTGTACGCTATCCAACTATGCAACAGGCACTAGGAGAAATTCTGGCTGTTGCACCAGAAGCTTCAATCCATGCCTATATAGAATCTATCAATCTGAGCACAGCGTGTGGTGAAGGTGGCCGACGATCAGTAGCTGAATGCCTACGCGCATTTCGTGCTACTGCGGCTCCCGACCGAGCCAAGACGATGTGGAGATCGGCCTATCAGCGCTGGTCGAAATGGCAATTTGAATTAAACAGCGAAGATAAGTATCTTTTTGAGATCAGTTGGTCAGAGCTTGATTACGCGGTCGTCACTTACGCCATTGAGTGTATGAATGAACACGAAAGGGATGCGGAACTTAGTAAATTGAATGATGCGCTCCGCGTTGTAAATAACACTTGGCATACATCGCTTTCTGACTGCATCACATGTTGGAATCGCCTCCTCTCGCAATTTCAACCTTATGCCCACGCCGCACAAGTCACGCGTTTAGAGGAAGAGTGGCTGATGGAGGGTAAACACTATCTGCCATATGAACCAAAAAATGAGCTTTATTTGCCGATGATGTTTCATGTGCGCTAGTTGAAGTCACTTCCAACTTGGATGACTGCTTCGCTTCGGTTGTTCCACTTCACAACTGACCGCTACCGAGTGATCTGAATAATTGACTTGAACGCAAAGCGCCACTGACCGCTTTCAAGATGGATATTACAATGACCGAAGAGCGGCTCGGTGCCTATTCTGTTGAAGTACGACACGAAGTCGCTTGTAGAAGTTGTTCACACTTCTGTGAAGGGAACCTTGTTTATTATCAGCCCCTTTATCAACTCATCTTCCTTGCCAGCTTAAGCGTGTCCAGATGCGTGTAGCGCCGCACCATCTCAGCATTGCTGTGCCCCGTGATTGACTGCACTTCTAACAGCGACAAACCCGCCTCGACCATCCGTGAGGTGGCCTCATGCCGGAGATCATGGAAGACAAAATCTTCGATCCCGGCAGCTTTGCAAGCCGACGCCATGGCGCGAATCAGGCCATCCTGAGTAACATTGAACACCTTTCCGCCATGTATTGGGCGAGGTAGTGCGGCGAGCAGGGCAAGTGCGGCATCACCCAGCGGGATAACACGATCCTTGCCGTTCTTCGTGTCCAGCAAAGCGACAGAACGCATGGTAAGGTTGATGTTCTCCCAGCACAGGCCAAGTGATGCGGGGCGTGTGCTGGTGGCAGCTTTGCCAATGATTTCTGACTGCCGGGCAGCAGTGGTAACAGCAAACCGGACGACTAGAGGAATATCTTTATTCCTGCACGACTTGTCGAGTGCAGCCAGCAATATTTTTTCTTCTTTCCCCGCGAAACGCCTGGTGCGCTCCTTCGACTTGGCTGGCTTAAATTCATCGTCAATCTCACGGACAGGGTTTGTCCGGCAGTAATTCCAGCGTTTTCCCCGCGCGGCTTCAAACACCGCAGAAAGCAACATTACCTCCAGTCGGATGGTTGCCTCACTAACCATCGTATCCGGGTTGCGCTGGCTTCGATCCGCGCGACGCTCTGTAACGTAGTCTTCAATGTCTTCTATCGTGATTAACGACACAGCTTTGCTCGACAACGGATGCTTCTGTAGCCGCTTAACGCGCACCAGCTCCTGCTTCTCTCCCTTTTTACCTGCACTACGTTCTTCGGCATAGCGATCCAGGCACTTCGATAGCGTTGTCGCCAGCACGGCCTTGCGCGGGACGAACTCACCGCGAATCATGTCGGCTTCAACGGTTGTCGCCCAATCCTCTGCAAGCTTTCTGGTTGGGAATGTTTTGCTGGCCGTTGGATGCCCAGCCTTCCTAATTTTTACCTGATACTGCCCATCGCCACGCGGTACGATTGTCGCCATGATTTTCCCTAACTGTCCCAACACTGTCCCAAAAACTAATTATAACTCCTAATAGCCGCGCCAATGCTAGTAGCATACACGGACTTAAAATCCGTCGCTTGGGTAAAACCAGCGTACCGGTTCGATTCCGGTTCCGGGCACCAACTCACGAATAATTGATGCGATTGATGATGAAAAGACCTGATGTGCCAAGCGGTAATTTTTTCCATATCGGGCAGATAAAGTTGATTGCACAAACCAACGATGCGAGGAT
>CAVWTZ010000015.1:0-5576 GCA_963757485.1 uncultured beta proteobacterium | reverse complement strand
GTGGCCTTCACGTCTACCCTGCTGCGGGCGCAGCACAGCCTGTACGAGATCCTCAGGCAGAACCGCCATTGCGCGCAATATATATGCGTGCATGAACAGGACAGCGACTGGTACGGGCACCGTACCCAGGCCGAAGGCGATGCGCATGAGCTGAAAATATACGTCTCGGAAAAACTCAACGAACGTTACTACGGCGATTTGCAAGGCCTGAACAAGGACTGGGCCAGCCAGCGCTATGGCGCGGAACAGGTGCACCTGTGGCGCCGCAGCTATGATGTCCCGCCGCCCAACGGCGAGAGCCTGCAAATGACCGCGGCAAGAACGCTTCCCTATTACCGGGAACGGGTTGTTCCATATCTTCAGCGTGGCGACAGCGTGCTGATTGCCGCGCACGGGAACTCCCTGCGCTCCATCATCATGGACATCGAACAAATGACGCCGCAACAGATTATCGACTACGAACTGGCGACCGGCGCGCCGCTCATGTATGCGTTCGACGATGATTTGCGTGTCATCGACAAGCGGATATTGTCCAATCCCGGCAACGAGCGATAGGCATATCGAATGCTCAAGATGCCCAAAGTTTTTTGCGTTGATAGCAGGCACAATCGGAGGAGAGATTGCGCCACAATCCTTGTGCTCACTCTCCCGCAACAGAAATCAACATGAAATCCGGCAGCCCGCGCATCCTGACAATCAACGGCGGCTCGTTCGAGCATCAAGTTTGCGCTGTTCGAGGCCGGGGCTTCGCTGCGGAGAATTTTCCAGGGCGGGATCGAGCGGATCGGTTTGCCGGATGGCACCTTGCGGGTGAAGGGATTGGACCAGGCGGACAACTTTTCGCGTCCAGTGACAGCGCCGGATCACACGGTGGCGGTGGCCGCGCTGATGGATTGGATCAGGGAGCGTCTCGGGCGCGATGCATTGACCGCGGTGGGGCACCGCGTGGTGCATGGCGGGCCGAAGTACAGCGACGCGCAGTTGATCACCAGGGAGATGATCGAGGACTTGCGCCAGCTCACCCCGTTCGATCCCGAGCACATGCCGGAAGAGATATTGTTGACCGAAGCGTTTAATCGCCGTTTCCCTGACTTGCCGCAGGTGGCGTGTTTCGACACGGCGTTTCACCATGACCTGCCGCGCGTCGCACAGATGCTGGCTATCCCGCGCCGCTACGAGGCGCAGGGCGTGAGGCGCTACGGGTTTCACGGCCTGTCGTACGCGTTTCTGATGGAGGAGATTGCCCGCCTGGGCGACCCGGCGGCAACCAAGGGACGCGTGATCCTTGCTCACCTCGGGAATGGCGCCAGTCTGGCGGCGGTGCGCGATGGCAAGAGCATCGATACCAGCATGAGTTTCACCCCGACCGCCGGCGTGACGATGAGCACCCGCTCCGGCGACCTTGATCCGGGACTCGTTTGGTATCTGGCGCGCACCGAAAAAATGAGCGCAAAGCAATTCAATGAGATGGTCAATTTTCAGTCCGGGCTGCTCGGTATATCGGAGACCAGTTCCGATATTCGCGACCTGCTGGCGTGCGAGGCACGCGATGTGCGCGCGGCTGAGGCGGTTGCATTGTTCTGCTACCAGATCAAGAAATGGATCGGTTCGTTTTCCGCAGCGTTGGGCGGGGTGGACACGCTGGTTTTCGCGGGCGGCATCGGAGAGAACTCGCCCGTGATCCGCGCCCGCATATGCGAAGGGCTGCAGTTTCTTGGAGTGGAAATTTCAGAAAAGCAAAACGCGGCGAATGAGGGCGTGATTTCCACAGCGGCCGGCTGGGTCGCTGTTCGCGTTATTCACACGGACGAAGAGCAGATGATAGCCAGAACGGTCTGCCGCGTTCTCGATCTTGACAAAAAAAGGAGCACTGAAAAATGAAGACAAACACGCTTTCCCCGGAACTGCTGCACAACATAGACGCCTACTGGCGCGCCGCCAATTATCTGTCGGTCGGACAGATTTTTCTTTACGACAATCCGCTGCTGAAGCGTCCGCTGACACGCGCCGATGTGAAGAACATGCTGCTCGGCCACTGGGGCACGACGCCGGGGCAGAACTTCATCTACGCGCATTTGAACCGGGCCATCAAGAAATTCGACTTGGACATGATCTACGTCTCCGGTCCCGGGCACGGCGGTCCGGCCGTGGTCGGCAACACCTATCTGGAAGGCACGTACAGCGAGATTTATCCCAACATCAGCCAGGACGAGGCCGGGCTGCAGAAGCTGTTCAAGCAGTTCTCGTTTCCCGGCGGCATACCCAGCCATGCTGCGCCGGAGACACCGGGGTCGATCCACGAGGGCGGCGAGCTGGGCTATTCACTCAGCCATTCGTTCGGCGCGGTGTTCGACAATCCCGACCTGATCGTGGCCTGCGTGGTCGGCGACGGCGAGGCGGAAACCGGGCCGCTGGCCACTTCCTGGCATTCCAACAAGTTCCTCGATCCGGCCAGCGACGGCGCAGTGCTGCCGATATTGCATCTGAACGGCTACAAGATTTCCAATCCGACCGTGCTCGCCCGTATCACTCATGAAGAACTGGAGCAGTTGCTGCGCGGCTACGGATGGACGCCTTATTTCGTCGAGGGAGATGAGCCGGCGCTGATGCATGAAGCGATGGCTGCCGCACTCGACAGCGCGATCGAGCAGATCAAAAGCATCCAGCACAACGCCCGAGTCAACCATGACCTGACACGTCCGCGCTGGCCGATGATCGTGCTGAACTCGCCCAAGGGCTGGACCGGGCCGAAGGTGGTCGACGGCCTGCAGATCGAAGGCACGTTCCGCGCACACCAGGTGCCGCTGCATCCGGACACGAAACCCGAGCACCTCAAGCTGCTGGAAGACTGGATGCGGAGTTACCGGCCGGAGGAACTGTTCGATGAGCAGGGCCGCCTCAAACCGGAGCTGGCCGAACTCGCGCCCAGCGGCGAACGCCGCATGGGCGCCAATCCGCACGCGAACGGCGGCATATTGCTGCGCGAGCTGCGCATGCCGGATTTCCGCGATTACGCGGCCAGCGTGCCCGCGCCGGGCGCGTCGGGCATAGGCGACACCCATGTGCTCGGGCCGTTCCTGCGCGATATTGCGAAGCTGAACAGCGAGCAGCGCAATTTCCGCGTGTTCGGCCCCGACGAGACGCTTTCCAATGGGCTGGAAGCACTTTTCGAAGTGACGCAACGCCAGTGGGATGCCGCGACCGTGCCGAACGACGAATTTCTCGCGCCCAGCGGACGGGTGATGGAAATGCTCAGCGAACACCAGAGCGAAGGCTGGCTCGAGGGCTATTTGCTCACGGGCCGCCACGGGCTGTTCAACTGTTACGAGGCGTTCATCCACATCATCGATTCGATGTTCAACCAGCACGCCAAGTGGCTGAAGGTCACCGCGGGCCTGCCGTGGCGTCGCAAGATCGCCTCGCTGAATTACCTGCTGGCCTCGCATGTCTGGCGCCAGGACCACAACGGCTTCACGCACCAGGATCCCGGTTTCATCGACCATGTCGTGAACAAGAAGGCCGAGGTCGTGCGGGTTTACCTGCCGCCGGATGCCAATTGCCTGCTGGCGGTGATGGACCGCTGCCTGCGCGACCACCACCATGTCAACGTGGTGGTGGCGGGCAAACACCCGGCACCGCAGTGGCTGACGATGGACGCCGCGGTCAAGCATTGCACCGAGGGCATCGGCATCTGGCAGTGGGCGAGCAACGACCAGGCCATAGCACCCGACGTGGTCATGGCCTGCTGCGGCGATGTGCCGACACTGGAGACGCTCGCCGCAGTCTCCATCCTGCGAGAACATTTGCCCGATCTGAAGATACGTGTGGTCAACGTGGTCGACCTGATGAAACTGCAGCCGCCCAGCGAGCACCCGCACGGCTTGAGCGACATGGATTTCGATGAACTGTTCACCAGGGACAAACCGGTGATCTTTGCCTACCATGCCTATCCATGGCTGATCCACCGGCTGACCTACCGCCGCACCAACCATAACCACATCCACGTGCGCGGCTACAAGGAAGAGGGCACCATCACCACGCCGTTCGACATGACGGTGCTGAACGAACTGGACCGCTACCACCTGGTGATGGACACCATAGACCGCCTGCCGCAAACCGGCGACAAGGGCATCTACCTGAAGCAGCAGCTCAAGGACAAGCTGATCGAGCACAGGCAGTACATCAACAAGTACGGCCAGGACATGCCGGAGATCCGCAACTGGAAGTGGGGCGGCGCCAAATGAATGCGCACAGGCGTCAATTCAGGAAATTCCCGGCCCGGGAAAAAACGTCATAAGGATATACATCATGAAGCCCGATATTGACCACCCGGTTTTGAAGGACGATCTGAAATCCCTGCCGATGGCGGAACTGCAGGCAAAGCTGCAGTCGTCGCCGGAAGGACTCAGCCAGGCCGAGGCGGCGAAGCGGCTGACACAATACGGGCCCAACGAGATCGAGGAAAAGGAAGTCAATCCGTTGCTGAAATTCCTCAGCTATTTCTGGGGGCCGATCCCGTGGATGATAGAGGCGGCCGTGATCCTGTCGGCGGTGGACCGGCACTGGCCGGATTTTTTCATCATCCTGGTGCTGCTGGTGGCGAATGCCGTGGTCGGATTCTGGGAAGAACACCAGGCCGGCAACGCGATCGCCGCGCTGAAGGCCAAGCTGGCGATCCGTGCCCAGGTGAAGCGCGACGGAAAGTGGATCTCACCGGCGGTGCGCGAGCTGGTGCCGGGCGACGTGATCCACCTGAGGCTGGGCGACATCGTGCCGGCAGATGCGCGCCTGCTCGACGGCGACCCGCTGGAAGTGGACCAGTCGGCACTGACCGGGGAATCGCTGCCCGTCGAACGCAAGGCGGGCGAGGCGGTGTTTTCGGGGGCCATCATCCGCCAGGGGGAGATCGACGCGCTGGTGTACGGAACGGGCTCGAACACCTACTTCGGCAAGACCGCGCAGCTGGTAGAGGAGGCGCACACCGTCAGCCATTTCCAGCGCGCGGTGCTGAAGATCGGCAATTACCTGATCATCCTTGCGGTGGCCCTGGTGATCGTGATCATTGCCGTCGCGCTGTTCCGCGGCGACCGTATCCTCACCACCCTGCAATTCGCGCTGGTGCTGACCGTCGCGGCGATCCCGGTGGCGATGCCGACCGTGCTGTCGGTGACCATGGCGGTCGGTGCGCGGCTTCTTTCAAAAATGGAGGCGATCGTGACCCGGCTGGCGGCGATCGAGGAATTGGCCGGCGTGGACATACTATGCTCGGACAAGACCGGCACGCTGACCCAGAACAAGCTGACGCTGGGGGACCCGCTCACCGTGAACGGCATCTCCGCCGATCAGGTCATCCTCGACGGTGCGCTGGCATCGCGTGCGGACAACAATGACACCATAGACCTCGCCGTGCTGAGCGGCCTGAAAGATGATCAGGCGTTGAAAGGCTATCAAGTGACGCATTTCATGCCGTTCGACCCGGTGCACAAGCGCACCGAGGCTACCGTCAAGGGCGCGGACGGCAAGGAGTTCAGGGTGAGCAAGGGCGCGCCCCAGGTGATCCTGGAACTATCCGATAA
>CAVWTZ010000014.1:0-7065 GCA_963757485.1 uncultured beta proteobacterium | reverse complement strand
TATGTGCCTGTACTCGTTCGGTTGGTCTTGCTGCCCTGGGCCTTCATTGCGTCGGTGACCGTTGCTTCCCCGCCGACATTCACCTGTACCGCCTGGTCAAAGCTGTCCGAACTGATGCCCGAAGCGTCGTAATATCCCTGCAGGAATTTGTTCCAGTAGGGTATGGTTTCCTTTTCCAGCGTGAACACGATTTCGTCGATCAGCGGCAACGGCTTGCCCGCGTCCTTGAGCAAGCCGGCCGCCGCATCGCCGGGTTCACCTTCATCCGGGTAGGTTTCGCTGTCATAGTACGGATTGCGCGTCAGCACCATGCGCTGGTTTGGGTTGTTCTCGGACAGGTAGTAAGGCCCGCTGCCCACCGGCCACCAGTCCAGTGTCAGGTTGCGTTCGCGCATGCCTTGCTGCGCATAGAAGCGCTCCGCCTCCGGCGGCATCGGCGCGAAAAACGGCATCGCCAGCCAGTATTCGAACTGGGGATATTTTCCGTATATCTCGATGCGATAAGTGTGATCGTCCATAACTTGCACGCCCTGCAGCGGGTATTGGTTCAGGTCGAGAAATGCGTCTGGATGTTTCTTAACCGCCTGTTGCAGCGTTGCGGCGTATTCTTTCAGACCGACGATGTATTCGCTCATTACCCCGAATATCGGCACATTCAACAGCGGATCGGCGAGGCGCTTGATCTGGTAGGCATAATCCGCCGCAGCGACTGTGCGCGTGCCGCTGTGCGGAAAGTCGCTCACGGCATGGATGCCGCGCAAATCATCCGGCGTGAGATGGTCATACTCCGGCTTGCCCCGGTCATCGCGGGCAAACGCCGGGTGCGGCTGGTAGCGCATCCCGGGCTTGATATGTATCTCGTACACGCTGAAGGCGATCTGCTTCGCGGGCGCATTGTCCGGCAGCACCCGGCGATTCTTGTCCAGATAGCGCACCGTCGGCATCGCGCTTGCCGCGAGCGGCACCAGCTGGTAGGGGCGTTTCAGATAGTGGTACTGCAGCGGCGGCGCGTAAATCTGTGCCAGAAACTCGTACTCGTTCTCGCTGTAAGCCTGCGCCGGATCCAGATGTTTCGGCCGTTCCGTGAATGCGGTATAGAAAATCGACTTGTCCTGGTCCGATGCCGGATAAGGATTGTTCCACAAGCCGTCACTGCAGGCGCAAAGCAGAACAACCAGCACGGTAACCAGCAAGATTCTCATGGCGCCAAGTTTAGCGGAATAGCGCGAACTCGTCATGGCCGAGGTTGACATGGCCCGGACATTGAACAACACTGTAAGCGAATATTTTCAATAGCTCTGGACCAACAAAAGCAACCATGAATCCTGACTGGCATCATTTCCTCGCCCGACACGGCGCAACCCTGGCCAACGGCATCGTCCGGGACTTTGGCGATACAGCCGCCGAGCTGAAAGCAGCCGGACTAGGCACGGTACTCTGCGATCTGGGCCAGTTTGGAACGCTGCGCGTGTCCGGCGAGGAAGCACAATCCTTTTTGCAAAACCTGCTGAGCAACGATATCCGCGAAGTCAGCTCCACCCGCGCCCAGCTCAGCAGTTTCAATACCGCCAAGGGAAGGATGCTGGCGACCATGCTGATCTGGCGCGCAGGCGAAGACTATATGCTGCAACTGCCGCGCGCGCTGTGCGAACCGATACGCAAGAAGCTGACCATGTATGTGCTGCGCGCCAGGGTGAAAATCAGCGATGCCAGCGACGAGATCGTTACGCTGGGACTGTCCGGTGTGAAGGCGCGGGAAATTTTGACGGCGCACTTTGGCGAACCGCCGCAGCAGCCGTTCGGTGTCATCGGCACCGCACCGGGCAGTGCGATCAGATTCGGCGACACCCGCTTCCAGGTCAACATTCCGGTGGCGAGCGCCGCCGCGCTGTGGACTGCATTCAGCGCAAACTGCCAGCCAGCCGGCAGTGTGTGCTGGGACTGGCTCAACATCCGTTCCGGCATCCCGGTAATCCTGCCACAAACCCAGGAACAGTTCGTTGCACAAATGGTGAATCTCGAACTGGTCGGCGGCGTGAATTTCAAAAAGGGCTGCTATCCGGGACAGGAAATCGTCGCGCGCATGCAATATCTAGGCAAACTGAAACGACGCATGTATCTTGCGCATCTCGACAGCAGCGATAATCCGCAGCCCGGCGACGAGCTGTTCAGCGCCGACATGGAAGGCCAGGCCAGCGGCATGATCGTGAACGCGGCCCCCGCGCCGGACGGCGGTTTTGACGTTCTGGCCACAGTGCAGATTTCCAGCCGGGAAACGCAGGCAGTGCATTGGAAGTCCTTGCAAGGCGAACCATTGGAATTCCTGTCCCTACCGTATCCGCTGCCCGACGCATGAGTCCCGCATCAAGCCGTTGCAGGACGGCAAGCGCTTTAACGGCGAAATGACACAGCACAAGCAATTACCGGGGAGACAGTTTCAGGGTCATCCTGATATGCGGCAGGCCGGCATCCATAAATTCCTTGCCATGCTTGGCGAATCCAAAGCTTTGGTAAAACGGCACGGCGTGGCTCTGCGCATCCACATCCACCTGCTTGTAGTCATGCGCGCGCGCGTAATCGAGCAGTGCTTCCATGATTGCGGTGCCGACTTTCTGGTTGCGCCACTGCGGCAAGACCGCGATGCGCCCGATGTGGCCGTCGGGAAACATCCGCCCGCAGCCGATCGCATCTCCCTGATGGCTCAGCGCCAGCGCATGCCGGGCACCTTCGTCCAATCCATCCCATTCCAGTTCTGCGGGAACGCCCTGTTCACGTATGAACACCGCGTCGCGTATCGACTTCAGCAACGGCTCGCCGTCATGCCAGCACACCAGACTAACGGTAAAAGGAGTACTCATGCTTGCATCCCCCTTGGAAAATCACTCGACGATTTCGACTTCCGTCCCTGCCGGCACCAGATCGAACAGTTCGACAAGATCGGCATTGCGCATCCGTATGCAGCCGTGCGAATCGGGTATGCCCAGCGGCACTGAATCCGGCGTGCCGTGGATATAAATGTAGCGGCGCATGGTATCGCATTTGCCCAGGCGATTGAAGCCCACCTCGCTGCCCGACAGCCACAGTATGCGCGTCAGTATCCAGTCGCGCTCCGGGAACTGCACGCCCAGTTCCGGCGTATAGATTTCTCCGGTGGGGCGGCGGCTCACGAACACGGCATTTTCCGGCTGCCCTGCGCCGATCTTGGCGCGGATGACATGTTTGCCGCGCGGCGTGCGATAACTGCCGTACATCTCGCCCACGCCTTTTCCGGAACTGGATACCGGGTAGCGGCGCAGCAGTTTGCCCGCGTCGTCCAGCAATTCAAGTTGCTGGGTCTGTATGTGGATATTGATCTTCACACGACCTTCTGTTGCGCGCGCCGCATGGCGAAGAAATTGCTGAGCATAGAACCGCATTCTCCAGCCAGCACGCCGGACACGACCTCGGTATGATGGTTCAAACGATGCTCGGAAAACACGTCCAGCACGCCGCCGCACGCGCCGGTCTTGGGATCGCTTGCACCATACACCAGCCGCGCGATGCGCGCATGCATGATCGCTCCCGCGCACATCAAACACGGCTCCAGCGTGACGAACAACTCGCAGCCGGCCAGCCGGTAGTTCCCGGTGTTCTGCGCGGCGTCGCGCAATGCCATCATCTCGGCATGGGCAGAAGGGTCATGCCGGGATATCGGCGCATTGAAGCCGCGGCCGATGATCATGCCGTCCCTGACCACCACCGCCCCCACCGGCACCTCGCCGGCATCCTGCGCCATTTTTGCCAGTTCCAGAGCATGCCGCATGTAATCTGCATCCGTCATAACGATCAACCGGTCCAAACGTCCCGCCGCGTAAAAAGTGGCCGCAACCGTAGCACAACCGCGATGGTTTGACGAGAGTGCGATGATGCTTGCCTTTAGTGCGTTTTTTGACAAGAATGTCACCCTCTTTAGCAGGTTCGCACATGTCAGAAAAAACTATTGCAGATTTTACCCTCCCCGCCACGGGCAATCAGACTTTCACCCTATCCGGCACTCTCGGCAAGCATCTGGTGATTTATTTTTATCCCAAGGACAATACCCCGGGCTGTACCACCGAAGCCCAGCAGTTCCGCGACTTGTATGCAAAATTCAAGAAGGCGAACTGCGAGGTGGTCGGTATTTCACGCGACAGCCTCAAGTCACATGAGAATTTCAAGGCCAAGTTCACGTTGCCGTTCGAGTTGCTGTCCGATGCGGAGGAAACCGTGTGCAATCTGTTCGGCGTAATCAAGCAAAAGAACATGTATGGCAAGCAAGTACGCGGTATTGAGCGCAGCACCTTTGTGTTCGACAAAGATGGCATACTGCGCCGGGAGTGGCGCGGCCTGAAAGCCGATGGACACGCACAGGAAGTGCTGGAATTCGTCACAACCCTCAATTAAAGGAATTTAATGTCCCCCTCCCCACGCAACAAGACGGCCAAAGCGGCAAAGGATACCGACATCAAGCTGTTCGTGCTGGACACCAACGTGCTATTGCATGACCCGACCAGCCTGTACCGCTTTGAGGAACACGACATATGCCTGCCGATGTTCGTGCTGGAGGAACTGGACAACAAGAAAAAGGGCATGACCGAGGTCGCCAGAAATGCGCGCCAGGCCAGCCGCTTCCTTGACCAGATCGTCAGCGATGCGCCGCACAAGATAGAGGAAGGCATCGCACTCGAATCTCCGGTCCACAAAAACTGCACCGGACGCCTCTATCTCCAGACCAGCTTCGTCAAATACGAATTGCCGCAGAATCTGGAGCTGGGCAAAGCCGACAATGCGATACTCGGCGTTGTCATCGGACTGCAAAAACAGCGGCCTGACCGCTCGGTGATCCTGGTCAGCAAGGACATCAACATGCGCATCAAGGCGCGTGCATTGGGTCTGGAGGCGCAGGACTATTTCAACGACAAGGTGCTGGAAGACAGCGACCTGCTGTACACCGGCGTGCTGCCGCTGCCCGACGATTTCTGGGACCGGCACAGCAAGGACATGAAGTCCTGGCAAAAGGACGGCCGCACCTATTACCAGATCTACGGCCCGCTGTGCGCGGCCTTCTTCGTCAACCAGTTCGTCTACCAGGAAAACGGAACCACGCCGTTCTATGCAATCGTGCTGGAACAAAACGAACTGACCGCCCAGCTGTGCACCCTGACCGACTACACCCACAGCAAGAACAATGTATGGGGTATCACCGCGCGCAATCGCGAACAGAATTTCGTGCTCAATCTGCTGATGAATCCGGAGATCGATTTCGTCACCCTGCTGGGTCAGGCGGGTACCGGGAAGACCCTGCTGACCCTCGCGGCAGGACTGCTGCAGACGCTGGAAGCCAAGCTGTATTCGGAGATCATCATCACCCGCGTCACCGTTCCGGTGGGCGAAGACATCGGTTTCCTGCCCGGCACCGAGGAAGAAAAAATGACACCCTGGATGGGCGCACTGGAGGATAATCTCGATGTGCTGAACAAATCCGACGAGGAAGGCGGCGACTGGGGCCGCGCCGCCACGCGCGACCTGATCCGCTCGCGGGTAAAGGTCAAGTCGCTGAACTTCATGCGCGGGCGCACCTTCCTCAATAAATATGTCATCATAGACGAAGCACAAAACCTGACGCCCAAACAAATGAAAACGCTGGTCACCCGCGCGGGTCCCGGCACCAAGGTGGTGTGCATGGGCAACATCGCGCAGATCGACACGCCGTATCTCACCGAGGGCAGTTCAGGCCTGACCTATGTGGTGGACCGGTTCAAGGGCTGGCCCCACGGCGGACACGTGACGCTGATGCGCGGCGAACGCTCAAGACTTGCAGATTTTGCCGGAGAGGTGCTGTAGCAATTTATGGATGAACCCGTCAAAAAATCCGATGCCGAATGGCGCAGCCAACTCACCCCGGAACAGTACCGGGTGTGCCGCCAGTGCGGCACGGAACCGCCGTTCACCGGCAAATATTGGGATTGCCACGAAGCGGGTATCTTTCGTTGCGCATGCTGCAACAGCGCGTTGTTTGATTCGGCGACCAAATTCGAATCCGGAAGCGGATGGCCGAGTTTCTGGCAGCCCGTCGATCCGGAATCTGTCATTACAAAAAACGATACCAGCCACGGCATGACGCGCGTTGAAGCATGCTGCAAACAATGCGGCGCGCACCTCGGGCATGTATTCCCCGACGGCCCGCAACCCACCGGCTTGCGCTATTGCATCAACTCCGCCTCGCTCGTGCTGGATACAAACCAGGCTGACAAACGATCAAGATGAAACTGTTCTTCGATTTGATTCCGGTCCTGCTGTTCTTTGTCGCCTACAAGATCTGGGGCATATTCGTCGCCACCGCTGTCGCAATTGGGGCGACTGTCCTCCAGATCATCTGGACCAAATACCGGCATGGCAAGGTCGACACGATGCTATGGGTAACCTTTGCGATCGTCAGCATCCTCGGCGGCGCAACCCTGATGCTGCATAATGAGAACTTCATCAAATTGAAGCCTACCGCGCTGTACTGGATATTTTCCGCCATCCTGCTGTTCTCCAATCTGCTGTTCCGCAAGAATCTGATGCGCGCATTGCTCCATGAGAAACTAGCCCTGCCGGTGCATGCCTGGAATCGCCTCAATCTGATCTGGAGCCTGTTCTTTGCAGCACTCGGTTTCATCAATCTGTATGTGGCTTACAATTTTTCGACGGACAGCTGGGTGAATTTCAAACTGTTCGGTTTTACCGGCTTGATGGTGATATTCATACTCGCGCAGGGCGCCTGGCTGGCAAAATATATCGATGAAAAGAAGGAAAACAACTGATGGTAAGTCCATAAATGTGGTACGCAATCATCGGGCAGGATGTGCCGAACAGCCTGGAAAAGCGCATCGCGGCCCGGCCCGCGCATGTTGCCCGCTTGCAGGAGCTTCAGGGCCAGGGCCGTCTGCTGCTGGCCGGACCGTTCCCGGCGGTGGATGCCGTCGATCCGGGCGCAGCGGGATTCAGCGGCAGCCTGATTGTGGCCGAGTTTGCCTCGCTGGCCTCTGCACAGGACTGGGCGAA
>CAVWTZ010000013.1:0-10149 GCA_963757485.1 uncultured beta proteobacterium | reverse complement strand
TTTGTGATGATTGGTGATTCTGGAATAAAAATCAAATATTGCAGGATGCTTCCCGCAGCGGGGGCGCTATTGCGATCGTATTGACTGTCCGTTCGGCAACCATGGAGTTGGCCTCATTTGTGAATGCAGGTTTAACTTGATTGCCACACTCTCAGGCTAAACTGTTATCCGCGGTTAGCCAAAATCCGTTTGGCGGCGCACAGCGATCAAGGAGATCAAGCATGCCCAACGCGGCCGAACGAACGGCAATTTTTATCCAGCAAAAGGACAGGTAGAGACGATCGTTATGCAATTATCATGGAAAGACAGCATCTACCAGCAACGCGAGCAGCTCGCGCGTTTGCTGCGGGAACCAATCGCGCAACTGGCCGGGAAATGCGCGCCGGCGTGGGGTGATCGCGAACGGTTGGACGCAGTTCTCCTGGACGGCTTCGCCAGTATCCCGCACTGCACTTATCTGTATTGCGTGGACACGGATGGAGTGCAGATCTGCGACAACATAGAACAGTTGGGGCGTCTGCCCGAACACTTCGGGCGCAACCGCTCCCAGCGACCCTACATGAAGGAGCCGGTTCCGAGCTGGCATTTCTGTCGTCGGATGCCTATATCAGCCTGATGAACAGCAGGCCTTCGCTTACTGCCCTGCAGGTTGTAGGCAAGGATTCCCGGGTATTGGGATATCTCGGTGCCGATTTCGATCTGCGCAATCTGCCGGTGACTGCTGAACTCTACGAAGAGCCGGCCGCGTGGCGCCAGGTGAAGGGCGACCCGTCGATCCGCAAACGCGGTGATGTATCAATGCCGTGTCGAAAGCCAGATGGACAGACATCTCGAGCAGACAATGTCGATACTGGAGGAACTGCTGAGCAACCGTGGCGTATTCCAGTGTTCGATCCATTTCTCGAGCAGCCAGGCGACGATCTGGACGATGGACGACCCGTACCGCTATCGCATGCTGGATGATGAAGCCCTGAGCGACCCGGACATCTGCCTCGTCTATCCGCCGCAATCCTATCCGTCCGATGCGGTCATACCTGCGCAAGACATCGTCCGCATACTGGCATCCCTGCGCGAGATGCGCATGGCGGACCAGAAAAAGACCTATCTGCGCATGTCTTCCATCAATATGTTCAACGGCATGATCAGCCTCACCTTCTCCAGGAACACCGCCTGGCGCAACGCGTTTTGCAACGGATTCATCCCGCCGGACCATACGCCATCATGCGATCGATGAACGATCCGGCGAACAGCCCGAACAGCGCGCCGAAAAATCCGGAAAAATAATAACCTGCAATGAAGCCTATGAACTTGAACAAGACAACTCCGCAATGACAATGGATGAAAGGTGCTGCGACGGGGCGCGCATTATACCGTCAGAAAATTGCGGCACGGTTGTCCGCCATGGCGCCTTAGCCGGGTGGCATCACTGTCTTGCTCACGCGGCAACGCCAAACCAGGATTGCGTGCCGTTGCCGAGGAATTCGTCGTAGCGCATGTAATGGGAGCCGTCGCATGAGAAGGTGAGGCTGATCATGCCGTTGAACATATTGATGGAAGACATGCGCAGATAGATGTTCTCGTCCGCCATGCGCATCTCGCGCAGGGATGCCAGTATGCGGACGATGTCTTGCGCAGGTATGACCGCATCGGACGGATAGGATTGCGGCGGATAGACGAGGCAGATGTCCGGGTCGCTCAGGGCTTCATCATCCAGCATGCGATAGCGGTACGGGTCGTCCATCGTCCAGATCGTCGCCTGGCTGCTCGAGAAATGGATCGAACACTGGAATACGCCACGGTTGCTCAGCAGTTCCTCCAGTATCGACATTGTCTGCTCGAGATGTCTGTCCATCTGGCTTTCGACACGGCATTGATACATCACCGCGTTCCGGATCGACGGGTCGCCCTTCACCTGGCGCGACGCGGCCGGCTCTTCGTAGAGTTCAGCAGTCACCGGCAGATTGCGCAGATCGAAATCGGCACCGAGATATCCCAATACCCGGGAATCCTTGCCTACAACCTGCAGGGCAGTAAGCGAAGGCCTGCTGTTCATCAGGCTGATATAGGCATCCGACAACAGAAATCCCCAGCTCGGAACCGGCTCCTTCATGTAGGGTCGCTGGGAGCGGTTGCGCCCGAAGTGTTCGGGCAGACGCCCCAACTGTTCTATGTTGTCGCAGATCTGCACTCCATCCGTGTCCACGCAATACAGATAAGTGCAGTGCGGGATACTGGCGAAGCCGTCCAGGAGAACTGCGTCCAACCGTTCGCGATCACCCCACGCCGGCGCGCATTTCCCGGCCAGTTGCGCGATTGGTTCCCGCAGCAAACGCGCGAGCTGCTCGCGTTGCTGGTAGATGCTGTCTTTCCATGATAATTGCATAACGATCGTCTCTACCTGTCCTTTTGCTGGATAAAAATTGCCGTTCGTTCGGCCGCGTTGGGCATGCTTGATCTCCTTGATCGCTGTGCGCCGCCAAACGGATTTTGGCTAACCGCGGATAACAGTTTAGCCTGAGAGTGTGGCAATCAAGTTAAACCTGCATTCACAAATGAGGCCAACTCCATGGTTGCCGAACGGACAGTCAATACGATCGCAATAGCGCCCCCGCTGCGGGAAGCATCCTGCAATATTTCATTTTTATTCCAGAATCACCAATCATCACAAAATGTATCTGCGCGACCATCAAAGACAATTATACGATTATCCATTTCAAAAATAGTTCATCCGAAGCAATCAAGTGTGGTTTCCCGGCATACACAAGGCCTTATGTACATGCATAACGGCTCTGGCTGCACATTTCTGCATGGGCGAATCAGATCGTCCGCAGCAACATCGCGGTGACAGCCAATGCGAGTCAAAGAATATTGGCAGGCCGGACAATGCTCAAACCAAGCGTTGGTTCGAATTTGGCCCGCGAATGCCTGGTTCTGGAACAGGAAAACAAACAGGAGATTTGTTACGCCTCGCCACGCGCACGCAGCAAGCGGTAGGTCAACATTTTCACGACATCGTTGACCAGGAACCAGGTCAGCGCGTAGCACCAGATCCAGAGCGCGTCCTGCCAGCCGACGGGCGTCACCATGAAGCCGTAGACCACGACCAGCGTGCCGAGCGCCGCCGACCAGAAGCTCGCATGCAGCAGCAGCGCGGAGGGGAAGGGCCGCTTCCAGAACCAGTCGTCGGTGCGCGTGAGGAAGATGGTTGCGTGCCCGGCCACGACCAGCTTGAGGAAGATCAGCGACTGGATCGCACCACTCGGGAGCTTCATTTCAACCAGGATGTAGAACAGGCCGAACGAGGCAACCACCCCGATCGCGCCGAGCATGGTTGCAACCGTCAGCAGCTCGGTCATGTTCCAGCGTACCGGTTTCTGGCTGACCCTGGTGTTGTCGTAGGCGATGGTAAGGATAGGGATGTCGTTGAGCAGCGCGAGCAGGATGATCATCAGCGCCGTCACGGGATAGAAGTTGAACAGCACGATGCTCGCGGTCATGAACAGGATCACGCGCACGGTTTCGGCGATGCGGTAGATCGCGTAGCTCTTCATGCGCTCGAAGGTGATGCGCGCCTGCTTGATCGCCTCGTTGATGACCCCCAGACCCGGCGCAGTGAGGATGATGGCCGCCGCGGCCCGTGCCGCATCGGTGGCATTGGACACCGCGATGCCGCAGTCAGCCTTTTTCAGCGCGGGTGCATCGTTGACCCCGTCGCCGGTCATCGCGACGATATGGCCGCCCTTCTGCAAGGTATCGACGATGCGGTATTTGTCCTCCGGCACCACCTCGGCGAAGATGCTCACGGACTCGATCATCTCGACGATGGCCGACTCGTGGGTATGGATGAACTCCCGCTCGATCAGGCGGGTGTCGTACATTTTTCCGACCGCCTCCATCACCTCGTCGGCAAAACTTTGCGCCTGCTTGCTCGACACCTCGGGCTTGAGCCGCCGATAGATGGCTGCCGACAGCACCGCGGCCAGCGCGAGCAGCTCGTTGCTGGCGCTGCCGGATAGCTGCGCGGCACGCAAGGTATTCTGCTTCAGGCCAAGCAGCCGGCCGATCTCCCTGGCGATCGCCAGATTGTCGCCGGTGATCATCTTTACCTCGACGCCATAATTCATCATCTCGGCGATGACCTGTTTCGAATCGTCGCGCGGCGGATCGTAAAGCGGGATCAGGCCGAGCAGTTCCGGCGGTGCGTCGCCGCGCTTGCGCCCCACCGCCAGGGTGCGATAACCATTCGCGGCCAGTTCGTCCACGGTCAGATTGATGTTGTGCGTCTGTTCGTCGGAAAGCTGGGTCATGCCCAACAATACCTGCGCTGCGCCTTTCATCGCGATAAAGTGTTCGCCGCCCTCCTCGACCTGCGCTTCGGTGCGTTTGCTGATCGGGTTGAATGGGGTGAAGGAAATTTGCCGGCAGGCCTTCCATCCGGCATCCAGCCGCTTTTCCTTTATGTATTCGAAAATCGGCAACTCGATCGGGTCGTGGTTTTCTTCCCTGGATGCTAGTGCCGCCACGCGAAACAGGTCGTTCTCATCATGTCCCGCGAAGACCACCGGATTGGCCACCTGCATTTCGTTCTTGGTCAGTGTGCCGGTCTTGTCGGAACAGAACACACCCACGCCCGCCAGTTCCTCGATGGCCGTGAGGCGCGAAACGATGGCCTGACGGCGGGCCAGGTTCATCGCACCCACCGCCATGGTCACCGACAATACCGCCGGCAGGGCCACCGGGATCGCCGCGACAGTGAGCACCAATGCGAACCGGGCAATTTCCAGAAAATGTTCTTGACGGAACAGCGAGACCATGACGATCAGGATCACCAGCGCGATCGTGATCAGGATCAGGAAATCGCCGATGCGGATCACCATCTTCTGGAAATGGCTGCGCTCTTCGAGCGAGGCCTTGGCCACCAGCGCCACCACGGTATGGAAGTTGGTGTTGGCTGCGGTGTTCACCACCACCGCCAGCATCTCGCCCTGTTTGACGATGGTGCTGGCGTAGGCGACTTCGTCTGTTTTCTTGTTGACCGGCAACGACTCGCCGGTGAGCGCCGATTGGTCCAGTGACAAATAGTCTCCCTGCAGCAATTGCACGTCTGCGGGAATGATATTGCCGATGCGCAACTTGACGATATCGCCGGGTACCAGTTCGCGGGCGGGAATGGTTCTGAATTTTCCATCGCGCAACACGATGGTCTCCGCTGTGAGGCGCTGTTTGAGGGCCTTCAGTGCATTCAGGGCGCGGTGTTCCTGGAAGAAATCCAGGCCTGCGTTGACCAGCAGCATGATGGCAATGATGACGAAGTCGTCCCACTTCTGCACGATGCCGGAAAGAATCGCCGCCGCCTCGATCATCCATGGGATCGGTCCCCAGAAGCGGCGGAAGATACGGTGCCAGAGAGGCTCTTCCTTTTCCCGTATCTCGTTATACCCGAACTGCGCCAGGCGTTTGGCCGCTTCGTCCCCGCTCAGGCCGCGGTCGGCGTCAACCGCGAGCGTGTTTAAAGTCTCGGCCGCGGTCTGGCGGGAATAATCGTCCGTTTTCCGCAGCGTCTCGCCAATTTTTCCCGCAGGTTCCACCATCGCCGCATCCATACCTCAATTCAATTTGGTACCGCAAGTCCAGGGATGGGTCATTTCCATGCTGCTTGGTGACGCCGGCCTTGGAGTCTTGCCCGCCGTGGACACACGCCTCAATGCGACAATAGCACCGGCACGGTCATCGAGTCGATAAGCGTGCGGGTCGCGCCGCCCATCATCAGCTCCTTTAACCGCGAATGCCCGTATCCGCCCATCACGATCATGTCCGCGCCAAAATCAGAAGCACGCGACAACATCTCGTTGCCTATATCGATTTCGCTCGACTGGTCCACGCGCACCTCAACTTGAACCCCGTGTCGTGCCAGAAACAGCGCGATGTCGTTGCCAGGCATCGCGCCATGTTCGCCGGCCCTTGGATTGATCACCATGACCTGAACGACTTCAGCCTGCTGCAGGAATGGAATCGCGTCGGTAACCGCGCGCGTCGCCTCACGGCTTGCGTTCCAGCCGACAATGACGCGCTTGCCGATGGTGGGGAAGTTCCCGGCGTATGGAATCATCAGTACCGGGCGGCCGGCTTCGAGCATGACGTGATTGGCAAAGCTGCTGTTAACTGCCGAATTATCGGCCGTCCAGGGCTGACCAATAACGATCAGATCTGCATAGCGCCCGTGCAGCGTGACTGCATCCACCGCATCCAGGTCGGACGTGCGCCACTCAGACTTGGCAAATCCGGAAGCGGCAAGCGCCTTGCTGAAGATTGATTTTCCATTCCGTACCTGCTCTTCGACATAGCGTTTCCGGAATTCCTCGATCGTCATACCGCCTACACCTTCCAGCACGTACCCCGGAAGATCGATCCTGGACAGCGCGTTCAGCGCGATCAGATACGCGTCGAATTGCTGTGCAAGCCGGATTGCGATCTCGATGCGTGCCGCGCACCGCTTGCCGGCATCGCTGTGAACGAGGATGGTCTTGTAGGTCATGACAGTATTCTCCAATGAGTTGTTTCATTCAATTTTTTTATCCCGGCCCCGCCCCGCAATGACGTTATCAAGCCATGCGAAAACGGCACCCCCGGCCAGCCCGTCGAAAAATGCCCAGACAGGCCAATGATGCTTCCGGTGGGGCTGATACTATAACCGCGGTATAGCTGGCCGATCAACGTGCGCTCGCCTGTCGCACCGTCGAACGCGATGATCCACCAGCTAAGCGGACAGTCCGAACCCCCATACCAGGCCACAGGTCAGCGCAAATGATTTTACGTCAAGTTTCATCCCATCTCTCCCGTTTATTTCGGTGGCATCACGACAAACAGGATTTCGCCATTGCGTTTGACCAAAAGCAAGACTTGATCGGGTGAGTTGCCACGCGCATGTTGAGGCTCCCCGATGCGGCTGACCGGCTCTGTCGTGCGCGTCATATCGCCGCTGCTGCGCAACTTCAATTCGAGCGATTCCGGAACAGACGAGATGCCCGCCACATGTAGAATTTCAGCGGCGGCGAGGCTGCCAGAATCCTGCCATTTGCCGCCTTCACCTGCACACGCAGTGTATGGCTGCCGCGGTCGATGCCGTTCAACGCAAAGCGCTGCCCGGATCCGCTCGCCACGGCCTTGCCATCGAGCAGGAGAGCAAGGTGGTCACCGGTCCCGGCATGCAGCGGCGGCGAGACTGCAACCGTGACGACGAGGTTGCCGCTGTTGTCGTGCACGGTTGCGTCGGGCTTTGGAGAACTGATACGCACGACCTGGTAACTGTCCGCATAAGCGGTGCACGAAATCAGCGCTGCACAGATCAGCACCGCCTGAAAATGCAAGGTCATCTATCTGTCCCCCGGTAGAATCGGCTGTCGCCCGGCCCGGTCAGGCGGATACTCGTTTCACTGAAAGCGAGCGAACCGGTGCTGCACGTTTTTTTTTGCTTCGGCCCGCAGATGATGCGATGAAAGAAGGCAACGAATTAACGGCTAGACGGCATTGATCTTCGATGCCTGCTTTCCCTTGGGGCCTTGTGAGACTTCAAAGCTGATCTTCAGGCCTTCCTTGAGAGATTTTAAACCGCCCATGTTGATTGCGGAATAATGCGCAAACAAGTCTGCGCTACCGTCATCGGATGCGATAAAACCAAAACCATTCGCATCGTTAAACCATTTGACTGTACCGGTTGCCACGATTCTTCCTTTTCAGAAAGCGGAAAAAAGCACCCGCGAACCGTGTTGCGCCGAAACCGTGCTGCCTGTGTTCCTGCATCGTTCGCGCCGGCCATGGACAGGAACACAGGGCCGTTACCGATTTACGTCACTGTGACATTGATCGTCTTGGGTTTCTGCTGCGCCTGTGCGGACTTGGCCAGCGTGACGTTGATCATGCCGTCCTTGAACTCGGCTGTTACCTTGTCTTCGTCGGCATCATCCGGCATCTGGAAACTGCGCATGAAACTGCCGTAGGAGCACTCGACACGGTGAAACTTCTTGCCCTTTTCTTCTTTCTCCTGCTTGCGTTCACCCTGGATGGTAAGCATCCCGTTTTCGATCGTGACCTTGACATCCTCTTTTTTCACCCCGGGAATCTCGCCCTTGATCAGATACGCAGTATCTGTTTCGCTGATGTCGACGGAAGGCGCCCAGTCCGCCATCGCCAACATTTGATTGCCCGATTCGGCGCGGGCCGGGAAACGCCCGAAGATACGATTCAAGCGGGTAGAAACATCTTCAAGTTCCCTGAAAGGATCCCATTTAACTAGATTCATGACAATTCTCCTTAGGTAATTACAGTTGCGTTTAATACATCACTTCACATGCTCCAAACGTATGGCAGCGGATCCGGACTGTCATGCTCCGGCTTCTTGTTCACTCCGCCATCCCGGGAACCTCCCGCCATGGCTGGTTTATCGCGCTCAACCTCTCCGATGTTTCCACCGGGGTTTCGGCCCCGCCGGGCATCGTCCGGTGTTGGCTTTTTCACCTCCCTGTCATGACCAGCCATCAAAACACGGTCGGCCTGTTCAAGCCGGGTGAGAAGTTTGTTCATGACATTTCCTTCGCCATATCGAATCGGATTGCATCAGGTCGCAGCAGCATGCCCACCCTTATTGCCAAGATAGGCACGCAACTGGCGAATCAGCCCGTGGCTTCTTTTCAGATCCCCGAGGTAGATCTCGTCCCGGTGGGCAAGGTGACCCGCCATTCGGGAGACATGGTCGCAACAGATGACCAACAGTGCGATCAAATCCGCCTTGGGCCGCAATTCGGCATCGCGCAGACCGTTCAGCACACCCTCAAATACAGACAGGAAAGCCGCGACATGCTTGCACCCGTATATGTCGGTCATGCTTTTGATGGCCTGGGCGGTGCTTGGAATGGCACTGGTTATGGCAGTATCGGCGGGTGTCTGCTGAAGGCGCAGCAGTACCTCTTTGATGCCCTGCATCAACTCAAGACAGTCACCAATTGAAGTCGCTTGTGTGCTGTCGCGATGCATGCCATTTCCCCTTCGTCATCGGAAAGTCATCCCGCTGATATCACATATCATCAGTGGACTTTGATGCCCTTGCGGTTGTTGAGCATTGCATCGATCTCCGCTTCGGCGGCCAGCCAGTCGGCCACTGCATCGCCGCCAAAGCCGTGGTGTTCCGCGTGGAAATAGGCCGCAACCGAGATCATTCCTTCACGGCCCAGCCCATCCCCGGTATCTTGCTGAGGGGCGGCAGGTTTGGATTTTGCGCTCGTTCCTTTTGGGTTTGCAGACGTGTGCGGCATGATTGTTCTCCTTGGAAAGTTGCTGAAAGTTCTATGAAAAGGCAATCCATGTTTTGAAAAAATACGACGCGACGAATCACGTAACCGCTAACAAGTGCCCATATTCATGCCCCCGACGTCATGGGCAGTCCAAACGCCGCCATGATCCCGTGCAATCAGCAGGGCTGAATAATCATCCTGATCGTGCGCCTTCCTGCATAATCCAGCAGGACGAAATACAATTCATTCATAAAGGTGTTACCCAGCCGGTTTATTGCCCGGAAGCGGTGTCCACAATGGCTGAGAAAACCGAGCTGCTGATTCAGTTCCCCGTCTTTTACCAGCAAAATTTCCGAAAGTTCCGGCAGCAGTTTGGAAACATGCTGCCAGACCAAATCCCTTCGGCTATAGCCAAAAAGTTTTTCCCCGGCCTTGCTGCAATCGCAGATCATCCCGCGCTCGTCCAATGTCAGCGCCGGCGGCTCCTGCCATTCAGCGCGGGAAGTAGAATCAATTTTTCTTGCGGCATCACTTTCCTTGGCTGGGTTCATTTCGCGCTCCTGGAAAAGGTCTGAGGGATGCTGATTATGGATAGCACAAATTACAGCAGCATGACGGCTGAAGATATACGTGCAAGTACCTATCGCGCCGGAAGTTCGACAACACATTGCGGAGATGGGTTCTGACGCACCAATTTCACCCTCGATGGGTTAGTATGATCAAATAGGTGAGCCAACCCGACGCCGGGAGTTCGAGCATGACCAAAAGCAAACCAACCAAGAAAGTACGACCCAAATCCTTGCCGTCACCGGACGGCCCTGCCGCCTTGACGGAAATTGTTTCCGGCTCAATGCGCGCCCCA
>CAVWTZ010000012.1:0-8791 GCA_963757485.1 uncultured beta proteobacterium | reverse complement strand
ACCGCAAATGTCTCGGCATGGGTAATCTCTCCAAGGATTTGAAAGTGCATGGGGCCATGGTGGCAAATTAGCCTTCATGCGTCAATGGCAATGTACCATTAAGGCATAACGTGGAGGTCACCGGCGCTGCGCGGCTTTATCGCGCAGCGTCCGGTGGACCGCAGGGTTATGCCTTGGTTTCATAGAGCTTGAGCATGCGGATGGTTTGAAGAAGTTGAGTGTTGTAACGACCCTTGACCTCAACCCGATTCACTAACTCAGGGATCATGTCATCGAAGTACCACAGTTCGGACTTGTACCTCAACATCTTCATTTTCTGGTGGAACGACCTCTCCATCTCGGAGCGCTTCGTTTCGGACTTTCCGACCATTTTCTTGGTTGTCACGACGACTTTGATCGTCTTTCTTCGCCCGATGAACTCGCTAAGTTTTGCCTCTCTCTGCGCCCTGTATTTCTCAAACTGATCGACCAGATAGCCGATGGCCTCGCCATCATTGGTAAGAGAGAAGGCTGACCTGAACTTCACTTCGAAGTCGTAGTACTGATCGGCGATCGGGTCATAGCCGAGGACATCGATGTTGCTGTAATTGTGTGGCACGGTGAACGGGATGTCACCGATGTAAAACCATCCCTTCACGACCTTCAAATACTGCTCAAGAATTTCCTCGTTCACTTCGGCCACAGCGATTCCCTCAAGGCATAACGTGGAGCTAAGGGGCTGCGCGCGTTTGCGCAGTCCCTCTTGACTGCCGGGTTAGCGTGCATTTCGCCTCACCGCCTCGGTCAATGCATCGCCAAAAATGTCGTCGTATTCGAGCGCGAATGGTTTTGAAGTCACAACGAGCTTGCCTGAGTCATGCAGGGTTTGAAGAAGTTTCTTCGACTGTTCATGTGGAACTGGCAACGGCAGTCGACCGGGACTTTCAATCAATGCGGAGTGCGCGATACCGGCAACAAAGTCGGCAAGCAGAAGCAGCGGCTCATGCTGTTCGGTAGTAACGATTACTTCTCGGGTGATAAATCGAAAGCCAGCCCCCTCGATTCTCGGTTGGTTAATATCACTTCGCGCCCAGAAATCTTTGAACATTGACACGTTCTCATCACCTTGGACATCTGAGTCGCAAACAATGGTCCGTTCAATGATATCGTGGGAATGATAGTCAACGATACCCGGTCGATGTGCAATCCTAACGGCGTGCCCAAGGGCTATTGCGAACGATTCGCCGAGAAGCGCAAAACGTATTACGTTTCCAGGTTTGATGAAACCTGCGGGCGCGTGATCCTGTCGAACTATGGCATCGTGAAGAGGCTTGGCGGATTCCCAAAAACGCTTCCATGAGTCAGAGCCCTTTGTGATACTTGCAACCGCTACCGCAGAAGCGGTCTCCTTCAGAAACTCGACCATCAGCCATGCCGCTTCCTCTGTGCTGTCACGCCATTTGGGCCAGCCGTTGATACGAGACCGTAAAGCTACGATCTCGGCACTTGGGATAGCTACGGCGGCCGCAGTAATGCGATTACTGCCTGTTGCATCAAGCGATACTTGGCCAGCAATGTCAGCGAAGAACGTCAAGCGACTCACGGTGGTTTATGAACGCTAACGTAAAACAGACACCTGAGGCGGTGTATATTTTGGAAAATTGAGGTGTATGATTTGTATCGCCATGGCTATCAACCTTTTCTTTATTTAGTAATAGCTAACTATGGAGCAATATTATGGTTGGTATAAGTGCACCTGCAACCGTTACCCCTCCGAAACTGCTTGATCAAGTCCGCGACAAGATCAGGATCAAACACTACATTATCCGCACGGAAACGCAATATCTTCAGTGGATTTAACGCTTCATCTTCTTTCACGGCAAACGCCGCCCCAGAGCAATGGAGGCGCGGTTTGGCGGCAAAAACCTTATAATCCAAAAGATTGCTGCAGATTTCATTTTTGGGTTTATTAAATTGGGGAGTGCTAATGGGTTTGGGGCCGGTGATGCTGGACGTGCTTGGCACGCGACTGACTGCTGAGGATGAGGCGCGGCTGATGCATCCGCTGGCCGGCGGGGTGATCCTGTTCGCGCGCAATTACGAGTCGCCGGTCCAGTTGGCTGAACTCACCGCCGCGATCCACGCGCTGCGCGCGCCGCCGCTGCTGATTGCGGTGGATCACGAGGGCGGGCGGGTGCAGCGTTTCCGCGAGGGTTTCACGAAGATTCCGGCGATGCGCGAGCTCGGCAAAATCTGGGATGCGCATCCGCAGCGCGCGCGCCATCTGGCGCAGCAGGCCGGCTATGTGCTGGCCGCGGAGTTGCGCGCCTGCGGCGTGGATTTCAGTTTCACGCCGGTGCTGGATGTGGATTACGGGCAGAGCAGCGTGATCGGCGACCGCGCGTTCCACAGCGATCCGCAGGCGATCGCGGAGCTTGCGCACAGCCTGTTGCTGGGGTTGAAGCAGGGCGGGATGCATTCGGTCGGCAAGCATTTCCCCGGCCACGGATATGTAAAGGCGGATTCGCACCTGGAAATTCCGGTGGACGAGCGCGAGTTCGTCGATATCGAGATGTGCGACCTGATCCCGTTCCGCCGCATGGTGGATTGCGGCCTGACCGCGGTGATGCCGGCCCATGTGATCTATCCGAAAGTCGACAGCCGTCCGGCAGGGTTCTCGCCAATCTGGCTGAAAAATATCCTGCGCGGCCAACTGGGCTTCGAGGGTTGCGTGTTCAGCGACGACCTGAGCATGGCAGGCGCGGCCGTTGCGGGCGGCATCGTACAGCGGGCGGAAGCCGCGCTGCATGCCGGCTGCGACATGGTGCTGGTGTGCAACAGGCCGGAATCGGCGGACGAATTGCTGCGCGGACTGGATTGGGAAATGCCCGCCGCAAGCCGCGCCCGGCTCGCGCAGATGCGCGGCAAGCCCCATCCGGAATCGCTGGCCCGTCTGCATGAGCAGCATCAATTTCTCAGGGCGCTGGACGAGGTCGCCGACATAGGCATGAGCAACCCGGAATTGCCGCTTGCGTGACCGGCCTGTGTCGGTGAGTATTATGTCTGTCTGCCGGGGCGTGAGATAATCCGCGCCATGTTCCGAATAATTGTTATGGTTATCCTATGAGCGAATTGCAAGCAGCCCTGCTGGCCATCGGCGTGGGCGTGATCGTCGCGGTGTATGTCTTTGGCTGGTGGCAGCAATGGCGCTACCGGAGCAAATTCAGCGCGGCATTCAAGACGAACCACTCGGATGCGCTGTATCAAGCCGGCGATGCCGGACTGGCGGACCGCATCCAGCAATCGCCATTGGCGGAAACGGCCGACAACGCGGCAGTCGGTGAGACCATCGCTGCTGCTGAAACCGCAGAAGTCCCGGCGGCCGAGTTGTCCGCAGCCAATCTGCTGGATGATTCCTGCGCACTGCTGGATGCGCGCAGCGATTTCATCATCGAATTGAATCTGTCCGAACCCAGCCATGCAGCCGTGCTGGATGGTTTGTGGCAGCGCAAGTTTGATTTTCGCAAGCCGGTGCAAGTGTGCGGCTTGGCGCTGGGCGCAAAAAAATGGGAACGCGTTATCGCCGAAAGCCAGCTTCTCTACTCGCGCTTTCGCATTGCGCTGCAACTGGTGGACCGGGGGGGCGCGATCAGCGAAACCAAGCTGGCGGATTTCAAGGATCTCGTGCTGGGCGTGGCCAAACAGATCAAGGCGGATGCCACGGTTCCGGATATCCGCGAAACACATCGTCATGCGGTTGAAATGGACGCGTTTTGCGCCGAGGTGGACCAGATGGTCGGGGTCAATCTGGTGCCGCCGGGCACGCGTTTGCTGCGCGGCGGGAGAATCGCACAAGCCGCTTCCATGCTGGGCATGACGCTGGAAGCGGATGGCGCATTTCACTTTCTGGATGCGCAGGGACGCACACTGTTCAGCCTGATCAACAAGGACACCAAGCCGTTCCAGCATCTCACGCTGGAAACTTCCAGCACGGCGGGCGTCACCCTGTTGCTGGACGTGCCGCGCGTGGAAAATCCCGGCCAGGAGTTCGACCGGATGATGCACGTTGCGAGCGAGCTGGCGCGGGAGTTGCAGCTCAACATGGTCGACGATCACCGCGTGGCGCTCAGCGAAAAAGGCCTGGCGCTGATCCGCACGCGCATAAACGAGGTCGAGCTCAAAATGTGTGCCAGAGGTTTGACCCCGGGCAGTTCCCAGGCGCGCAGGTTGTTTTCCTGATGATTAGCACACAAGTAGCAAACCATGCGGCCCGATTGCGCAATCAGATCGCGGAATATGATTATTGGTATTACGTAAAAGATTCGCCCCGCGTTCCCGACGCGGAATACGACAAGTTGTTTCGCGAGCTGCAGGCGCTGGAAGAACAGTATCCCGAATTACGTAAATATCATGACTCCCCCACTCAGCGCGTGGGCGGCAAACCGCTGGATGAATTTCCGCAGGTGGCGCATGACGAGCCTATGCTCTCTATCCGCACCGAGACCGATATCAGCGACCAGGGCGCGATCGCATTCGATGAACGGGTAAGGCGCGAGCTGGGGTTGAAACCGGCCGACCCGCCCGTCGAATATGCCTGCGAGCTTAAGTTCGACGGCTTGGCGATCAACCTGCGTTACCAGAAAGGCGAGCTGTGGTCGGCCTCCACGCGCGGCGACGGCACGGTCGGCGAAGTGGTGACGCAGAACATCCGCACCATCCGTCAGATCCCGCTACGGCTCATAGATTGCGAAGCACCGGTGCTGGAAGTGCGCGGCGAGGTGTACATGTCGCGCCGCGACTTCGAGCGCTACAACGAAAGGCAGCGGGAGCACGGATTGCCCACGCTGGTGAACCCGCGCAACGGGGCGGCGGGCAGCATACGCCAGCTCGACCCGGCGCTCGCCGCGCGGCGCCCGCTGTCGTTCTTTGCGTACGGGGTGGGCAAGGTCGAGGGCTGGGACAAGCCTGCGACACACAGCGCCCAGCTGGATGCACTCGGCAAGATGAGCATACCGGTGAGCGAGGAGCGCGCGGTGGTGAAAGGCGCGCAAGGGCTGGTGGCATTCCACCGCCGCATCGCGGAAAAACGCGACAGCCTGCCGTTCGACATCGACGGTGTGGTGTACAAGGTCAACAGTCTCGCGTTGCAGGAGCAACTCGGATTCGTGTCGCGCGAACCGCGCTGGGCCTGTGCACACAAGTTTCCGGCGGAAGAGCAGATTACCGTGGTGCGCGACATCGACATCCAGGTCGGCCGCACCGGCAAGCTGACGCCGGTCGCGAAGCTGGAACCGGTGTTCGTCGGCGGCACCACGGTATCGAATGCGACCCTGCACAACGAAGACGAGACGCGGCGCAAGGACGTGCGCGTTGGCGATACCGTGATCGTGCGTCGCGCCGGCGACGTAATCCCGGAAGTGGTCGGCGTGGTGCTCGACCGGCGTCTGGCCAATGCGGGCAGGCCTTTCGACCTCAACCGCATGCTGCACGGCCGCTGTCCGGTGTGCGGCAGCGCGATCGTGCGCGAACAAGGCGAAGCGGACTGGCGCTGCACCGGCGGGTTGTTCTGCCCCGCGCAGCGCAAGCAGGCGCTGCTGCATTTTGCCGGCCGCCGCGCGATGGATATCGAGGGCCTGGGCGACAAGCTGGTCGATCAACTGGTGGACAGCGGCATCGTCAGCACACCCGCCGATGTGTATGACAAATACAAACTGAACTTGCGGACACTTGCGGAGCTGGAGCGCATGGGCGAGAAGTCCGCGCAAAATCTGCTCGATGCGATCGAACACAGCAAGCAGACCACGCTGGCGCGTTTTGTCTATGCGCTGGGCATACGCAACGTGGGCGAGGCGACCGCGAAAGATCTGGCGCGCCATTTCGGCAGGCTGAAAAACCTGATGGACGCGGATGAAGAACAGTTGCAGCGCGTGCCGGATGTCGGGCCGGTGGTGGCGCAAAGCATCGTTGCCTTCTTCGCGGAGAAGCATAACGTCGATGTGATAAAGGCTTTGCTCGATCGCGGCATAACGCCGAAGGAAAGCGAGGGCGAGCAGGCCGGGGAGCTTCCGCTGGCTGGCAAGACGTTTGTGCTTACTGGTACACTCGGCATGGCCCGCGAGATAGCGAAGGAAAAGCTCGAAGCGCTGGGTGCGAAAGTGGCGGGCAGCGTGTCGAAAAAAACCGACTATGTGGTGGCCGGAACAGAAGCCGGCAGCAAGCTGGACAAGGCGCGGGAACTGGGCGTAGCCGTCCTCGATGAACAGGGTTTGCTACAGCTGTTGGATGAGTTCGTTTCCCATAAACCGCGAGCATGAGAGGAAGATTGAGGCAAAAGACTTTGTAAGAGCGGGCAGCATATATTTATCATTTCTGGAGAACATATGAAACGCATTACCAAAGCGGTATTTCCCGTCGCGGGAATGGGCAGCCGCTTCCTGCCGGCCACCAAGGTCAGCCCCAAGGAGATGATGCCGATCGTGGACAAGCCGCTGATCCAGTATGCGGTCGAGGAGGCCGTGGCGGCGGGCATTACCGACATGGTGTTCATCACCGGGCGCAACAAACGCGCGATCGAGGATCATTTCGACAAGGCCTACGAACTGGAAGCCGAGCTGGAAATGCGCGGCAAGCACGAGTTGCTGCGCATTGTGCGCGAAGTGACGCCCGCGCATATCAACTGCATCTATATCCGGCAGGTCGAGCCGCTGGGCCTGGGCCACGCGGTGCTGTGCGCCAGGCCGGTGGTGCAGGACGAGCCGTTCGCGGTGCTGCTGGCGGACGACCTGATCGATGGCGAGCCGCCGATCATCAGGCAGATGGTCGATGTGTTCAAGCAGCACCAGTGCTCGATACTCGGCGTGCAGGATGTGCCCCGCGAACAGACACGCCAATACGGTATCGTCAGCAGTGTGCCGATCACGGCCCATATCGAGGAAGTGAATGGCATCGTGGAAAAACCCGAACCGGAAGTCGCGCCTACCACCCTCGGGGTGGTTGGACGCTACATACTCACGCCGCGCATCTTTCATCATCTGGAAAAAGTGCGGGCCGGCGCGGGCGGCGAAATTCAATTGACCGACGGCATCGCCGCATTGATGCAGGAGGAAAAGATGCTCGCCTACCGTTTCAGCGGGACGCGCTACGATTGCGGCTCCAAGCTGGGTTATCTCGAAGCGACGGTGGCGCTGGGTCTCAAGCATCCCGAGGTGAGTGCCGGGTTTGCGGCCTATCTCAAAAGCTTGAAATAGGATGACGAACAGCCCGCAATAAGCCATGACTGTTTCCATCCAGCGCGCGCGCGACATTCTGCGACAGGCCGAACTGCTGTATTCCGCCGGGCAGGTACAGGCGGCACTGCATGAGGTCGCGCGGCGAATCAATGCCAGTCTGGCGGACAGCCATCCGCTGGTGTTGTCGGTGATGGGCGGTGCGGTGGTATTCAGCGGGCAGCTGCTGCCGCTGCTCGATTTTCCGCTGGATTTCGATTATGTGCATGTGTCGCGCTATGGCGATGCGCGGCGCGGCGGCGCGATGCAGTGGAAGGTCGAGCCGCGCGAAAATGTGCGCGGCCGGGTGGTGTTGTTGCTGGACGATATCCTGGATGAAGGGCAGACGCTGTCGGCGGTGCATGCGAAGGTGATGGAACTGGGCGCGGAAAAATGCTACAGCGCGGTGTTTGCCGACAAGCAGCGCGGCCTCGCAAAACCGATCCGCGCGGATTTTGTCGCAATGGAAGTGCCGAATCGATTCGTGTTCGGCTACGGCATGGATATCGAAGGGGCGTGGCGCAATCTGCCCGCGATTTACGCAGTCAAGGAGTAACGAGTATGCTGGCAATCATAGGCGGGCGCGGCCTGACCCAATTGGCGAACCTTGCGATCACCCATCAGCAGGTGATGCGCACACCGTACGGCGAGCCGTCCGGCGCATTCCTGTTCGGGACGCTGAACCAGCATGAAGTGATCTTCCTGGCGCGCCACGGTTTTGGCCACACCATCCCGCCGCACCTGGTCAACTATCGCGCGAATCTTTGGGCGTTGCGCGAACACGGGGCCGACAAGATCATTTCGGTGGCCCAGCCTGCCGCCACGGAGGCCCCGGCGACGAAGAGCGCGGCCACCACAGTAGCGCCGGCCGCATTCGGCGCATCGCGGAAGGACGCGGAGGACGCGCGACCTCCGACATGGCTCCCGGTGCACCCGGTGCCAATACGGCCGACAACAGCCTATGGACGTCGAAGTCCGAACCGAGCGGCGCTTCTTCCTGCCGAAAGTCGGCTCGCAGTTTGCGTTCGAGTTGGCAGACCGAGCAGTGCCTGGATGCTGCTCGAGGCGCGCCCGCTCGGGCTGCGAGAGTTCGCCTCTCGCATCGCGCTCGAGGAGATCTTCGGGATGGAGGGCGACGACGCTCACGCGTCAAGCCCCATGGTCTCGAGCTCCTCGGCGAGCGTCGGGTCTCCCTGGATGCGGCGTCGCAAGGCTTCCTTCCCAAGACGCAGGCGACTGCGCACCGTGTTCAATGGGGCTCCTGTCGCTTCGGCCAGCTCCGCGAGCGACCAGCCCACCATAAAGCGCAGAGCGAGCGCTTCGGCCTGCTCTTCCGGAAGATCGTCCAAGATTGCGCGAACGCGGCGCGCCGGCGCGAGGCGGCGATCTCGGTCGGCTTTCCCTCGAGGCTATCCACCTCGACGGACGGATCTAGCCTGTTGCGGCGTGTGCGCGAGCGCCGCCGGACGGCCCCGGCGGCACGCACCGCGATCCGAGCGGCAAAGAGCGAGGGATCGCACTCGCCCCGGAAGGTCGGCAGCGCTTGA
>CAVWTZ010000011.1:0-16295 GCA_963757485.1 uncultured beta proteobacterium | reverse complement strand
GCTCTCTATGCTCTTTTACTGGTTCATTACGTATTGCTAAATATCACCCTGCCGCTGTGGTATCACGCCCGGCGTGACGTGCTGGAAACGGAACAGGGCGTCGAGCGTTGGTTGGCTGCACTGGGCATGGAGCAGGATGAGTTCGGGGAATTCATGGCCGCCCAGCCGGACAGCATCGAGTCCTGGCAACGCAAACTGGCCGGACTGTTGCGTGCCTTGCTGCAAATGGCGCCTGTGCTGGTGGTGGACGGTGGGCTGTTTAACGACGTCAGGGCGCGTTTGGCGAGCTGCTGGATATCGGCGCTGGAATCCTATGCTGCCGAAGGACGGGCGGTGCTGGTGATGACAGACAAGGAGACGACGCTACCCTGGAAGCAGATCGGGTGAGGTGTATGTGACATTGTTTGATGACAACGACGAGCGCTTCAAAAATCTGTTCGGCAAGACAGCTGTATTCGTATTGCTTGCAGCTTTGGGCATGGGGCTGGCGTTTGTGCTGGTCGGGGTAAAAAAAGGCATGTTTACGGCAAAGTCCCCGATCTATTTTGTCGCCGACAGCGGACAGGATCTGAGCGAGGGCATGCCGGTCAAATTCAGCGGATTCAAGATCGGCAATCTGAATAGTCTGGCACTGGATAATCGGGGGCATGTGCAGGTGGAAGTGGATATCGAAACGAAGTACCTCAAACTGATCAGGCAGGATGCAGTGATGAGCCTGAAAAAAGAAGGCGTGATAGGCGACGGAATACTCGAGCTCAGCCGTGGCACGGAAGGCAAACCTGCATTGGCGGCAGGCGGCAGGGTCAGTTTCGAGCGCGCCAGCGGACTGGAACAAGCGGTGATCGAGGTGAAGAACCGTGTCATTCCGATCCTCGACGATATCCACCAGACGCTGCATGATCCGGACGGCGATGTGCGCCAGACATTGAAGAATCTGCGCGATTTTTCATTCGAGATGCGCACTACACAACAGCGCCTGGACAGTGTGTTGAAAAAAGTCGATGCCAACGTCGATAATCAGGTGGCGCCATTGCTGGGCTCCTTGAGAAAGTCGGCGGCGAATGCCGAGGCGCTGTCTGGAAAACTCGACTATGAATTGCCTGTTCTGCTGAAAAAAGCCGATAGCAGCATGGAAAGCATGCGTGAGGCAAGCGAGACGATCAATCGTGCGGTACAACGTTCCGCGCCGCAGCTGCCCGGGATGATGGACGAGACCCGCGACACGCTCGGCAAAACCCGGAAACTGATAGGCGACACCCAGCAGGCAGTCGATTCCCTGAGCACACACTGGCCGTTGAACAGCAGCGCACCGCCGCCCGATAGCGGACCGGTCAGGATGGATAGCCATGACTGAACATAGCGCCATAATCTACTGCGCGAACCGGCATCGAGGTCGCGCGGTGCTCGTCATCCTCGTGTACTTCTATGTACACTCCGGTGCCTGCGCTCCGGGCTCCCCCAATGCCGATCCGCTCGCTACGATTTCTGCCGCTATGTATAGATTTATAGTGCTAATGTTTTCGGGACTATTGGCTGCCTGCAGCAGCGCCCCTGTGCCGCGCCAGCCGCTGGCGATCGAGCAGGCCAGGGCGGCGGACACGAATGCACGAACGGCATTGAGGGACGGCAAGCTGCCGCTCGCGCAGCGCGACTTTGCCAGGGCTTTGGCGCTGCAACAATCGTTGGACGACACGGCGGGTTCCGCCACCGCAATGATCAACCTGGCCACGGTGGCGCATCGACTGCACGATGATCAGGTCGCGCTGGCATGGCTGGACAGGATACTGCTGGAAAAAGAAGGCATCTACCCGCAGGAATCACGGCTCACGGCCGCTTTTCGCAAGGCGGTGATCATGGCCGATCTGGCGAGATTGGACGATGCGGACAAGGCGTTGCGGATTGCCGATAAGCTGTGCGACGGGAAATGCTCGCAGAACTTCGCTATCGGCGCATTGCGCGCGCGTTTGTTGCTCCTGAACGGCGATGCACAGGGTGCGCTGGCATTGGCGCAGGAACTAAGCAAGCGGGGCGGGGCGGGCCAGGGCGAACAGGCCAATGCGTTGCGCATCGCCGCTGCGGCCGAGGAGAAGCTGCAGCGCCCCGCGAGCGCGTTGCAGCATTACCAGGCCGCGCTGGAAATGGATAAGGCACTTGCGCTGAGCGAACGTATCGGTGAGGATTTGAACGGGATGGCGCGCGTGTCGGCGCGGCTGGGGCATGATCCGGAAGCTGCGGAATATTCCCGGCGTGCCGTTCTGGTGAATGAGTCGAACCGCCAAAATGATCCGCCTTGAGCGAAATATGTTCCGGCAGGTGTTGTGGCCCGGGTATCGCGCAGTTGTTTCATGAATGTTGAAAGGGATGCGGGATGAGTGTGTGGGACGAACGTTATGCCAGCGAGGATTATCTGTTCGGCACCGAGCCGAACGAATTCCTGGTGGCTGCACAGCGCCATTTGCTGAAACCGGGCATGAGATGCCTGGCGGTGGCCGACGGCGAGGGGCGCAACGGCGTGTGGCTGGCGCAGCAGGGATTGCAGGTATTGTCGGTGGAAGCGTCGGCAGTGGCGCTGGACAAGGCGAAAAAACTGGCGCGGCAGCGCGGCGTCGCGATCGATCTTCGAGCAGGCCGATCTCGCGCATTGGCAATGGGGCGAGAACCGCTTCGATGCGGTGGCCGCGATCTTCATCCAGTTTGCGCCGCCGCCATTGCGCGAGCAGATGTTCGCGGGCATCAAGCGTTGCCTGAAGCCGGGCGGATTGCTGTTGCTGCAGGGTTATACACCGCGCCAGCTGGAATACGAAACCGGCGGTCCGCCGGCGGCCGAGAACATGTACACTGAAGCGCTGTTGCGCGGCGCGTTTGGCGATCATGGAGATCATGAGCATCCGCGCGAACACGACGATCACATCGGCGAGGGTACCGGGCACAGCGGCATGTCGGCGCTGATCGATCTGGTGGCGCGCAAACGTACTTAGCATATGAATTTTAATTTCAATCTAAACGGGGGAGTCATGTTGTCAGCACATCCAGCAAGGTCGTTTGTCATTTTTTGTCTCGTGCTTCTGGCGGGTTGTTCGACAGGAGGCAGCTGGTTTCCGCCCGCCGGAAACCAGCCTTTCAAGATCGATTCCGATCCGGCCGGGGCGGAGGTCTACGTGATGGGCGAGAACATCGGCGTGACCCCGTTGCTGATCACCCAGAAGGACGTGTTCCCGACCGTCTATCCCAGCGACAAGGTATCACTGTACGGCAAGGTGACCCTCAGGAAAGCGGGCTGTGCGGTTGCTGACCAGGACGATCAACGGGAATATCATCGTCAACGGACTGCGCGCGAAACTGGACTGCGCCAGCCCGGCGACTGCTACTGGCGCCGTCCGTCACAGCGGCCCAGCCTGTCAGCGCAACGGTCGAGCAGCGTCTGAACAAGATCAAGGAATTGCAGAGCAAAGGCTTGATCACCGAAGAAGAAGCGAAGAAGGCACGAGAGCGTATCCTGAACGAGCTTTGATTTCCGTGGTGTTCCGCCCGTGCCACGTCCGATGCGATCTGTACCCGGGCGGTCAGCGCCCGGGCAATCAAGGTCGGGGGCGATATACCAGTATGGCAGACAAATAATTGGAACAGGGTCCATACGACATTCCGTTCAACGTTGATATTTGTCAGTTGGCCGGGATCGTATGAGACAGAAAGCGCAGCAAGGGAGTACTATTTGTTTGCGAAATGTTCAGGTGGAATTGTTTTCGTTGCCTGCAACATGCATCGCCAAAGAATTTTTGAGGTACCTTATCCTTAGGCTACACGGACTGTCCTGAGATCGGATGAACAATAGTGCCGTGTAATGAGCTTGAGCAAGCGATGATACTTTCGGCCAGAGTCAACACCTTCGGACAGGACCTCCTGCGCCGCCATGGCCAGCGAGTCCACAAGATTGCGCTGGACGCGGGCTTTACCTGCCCCAACCGCGACGGCACCAAAGGGCGGGGAGGCTGTTCCTTCTGCAACAACGTTTCATTCAGCCCGGATGCCGACACCCGTCTCGGCCTTGCCGCGCAGATCGCCAAGGCGCGCCGGGCCATTGCCCGGCGAACCCGCGCCAAAAAGTTCATTGCCTACTTTCAGGCTTACACCAACACGTATGACAAGGTCGAGTCACTCGAGGCGCTCTATCTCGAGGCGCTGAAGGAGCGGGGCATGGTCGGGCTTGCCGTGGGCACCCGCCCGACTGCGTATCATCCGACGTGCTGGACCTGCTCGACCGTTTTCGCGACCAGGGACTGGAAGTGTGGCTGGAACTGGGGCTGCAGTCCGCCTTCGACAAAACGCTGGAACGGGTCAACCGCGGCCATACCTTTGCGGAATATCGGACCACGGTTCTGGCAGCGCGGCAGCGTGGCATCCCGGTATGCACCCACCTGATCGCCGGCCTGCCCGGCGAGACCGAAGAACATTGCCACGCCACGCTGGACACCGTGCTGGAAACCGGCGTGGACGGACTCAAGCTGCATCCCTTGCATATCGTGAAGCACACGCTGCTGGCGCATCAATGGCGCAAGGGCGAGTATGCTCCGCTATCCCGCAAAGCATACATAGCCATGGCCGCCAACCTGATCGAGCGCACGCCGGCAGACATCGTCTACCACCGGGTGACGGCAACCGCATCGCGGGACGTGCTGCTGGCGCCCGCCTGGTGTGTGGAAAAATGGAATGTGCTGAACGGTATTGAAATCGAACTGCGCCGTCGCGGCACCCGCCAGGGCACACGCGCCGGGACACCCTTTGTGACCGAGGAATTGAGACATGTCGCTTGAACTGGTTTGTCCGGCAGGCAGTCCGCCTGCCCTGAAGGCTGCCGTGGATAACGGTGCGGATTGCGTCTATATCGGTTTTCGGGACAGCACCAACGCGCGCGCCTTCGCCGGTCTGAACTTCGACCTGCCTGCCACAAAGGACGCGGTGCGTTACGCGCACGCGCTCGGCAAAAAAGTTTTTCTCGCGCTGAACACCTATCCGCAGGCTGGCAACTGGCCGCGCTGGCAGCAGGCGGTGGACCATGCCGCGGCGGCGGGCGTCGATGCCGTCATCCTCGCGGATGCAGGTTTGATGCGCTATGCCTCGCGGACTTATCCAGAACTGCGCCTGCATCTTTCGGTGCAGGGTTCGGCCACCAATTACGAGGCGATCAATTTCTACCATGAACATTTCGGTATCCGCCGCGCGGTGTTGCCGCGGGTGCTGTCGCTGCCCCAGGTCGAACAGCTGGTGCAGCGCACCCCGGTGGAAATCGAGCTGTTCGGTTTCGGCGGCCTGTGCGTGATGGTGGAAGGGCGTTGTGTGCTGTCTTCCTACATCACCGGCGAATCGCCGAATACCGCCGGCGTGTGTTCGCCGGCCAAGGCGGTGCGCTGGCAACAAACCCCGCAAGGGCTGGAATCGCGTTTGAGCGGCGTGCTGCTGGACCGCTACCGCGAAGGCGAAAATGCCGGCTACCCGACCCTGTGCAAAGGGCGCTTCGACGTCAACGGGGAAACCTATTACGCGATCGAAGAACCGGTCAGTCTCAACACGCTCGAGATGATCCCGGAAATGATGCGCATCGGCATATCCGCCGTCAAGATCGAGGGCCGCCAGCGCAGCCCGGTCTATGTCGAGCAGGTGACGAAAGTGTGGCGCTCGGCCATCGATAGCGCGATGAAAAATGCCGACAACTATGCCGTCGAGCCCGCCTGGATGAACCAGCTGAACAAACTTGCCGAGGGGCAGCATCACACCCTGGGCGCCTATCACCGCCCCTGGAAGTGAAAGCATGGCAATGAAAGCGATGAGCATGAAACTTGCACTTGGCCCCGTCCTCTACTATTGGCAGCGCGACGCGCTGTTCGAATTTTACGAGCGGATCGCGGCAGCGCCGGTGGATATCGTCTATCTCGGCGAGACGGTGTGCTCCAAGCGCCATACCTTCCGCCTGGACGACTGGCTGGAGGTGGCAAAAAATCTCGCCGCGTCCGGCAAGCAGGTGGTGCTGTCCACCCAGGCGTTGATCGAATCCGAATCCGACCTGAAAACCCTGCGCCGCCTCGCAGAAAACGGGAGCTACACGGTGGAAGCCAACGACATGGGGGCGGTGCGCCTGTTGTCGGGACAGCAATTCGTCGCCGGCCCGCATATCAACACCTACAATCCCGAGACGCTGGGTTTGCTCGCAGAGTTGGGCGCGCAACGCTGGGTGATACCGGTGGAAATGTCGCGCCAGATGCTGACTGGCATGCTGGCTGCCAAACCGCAAGGCCTGCAGACCGAAGTATTCGCCTATGGCCGCCTTCCGCTGGCCTTTTCGGCACGCTGCTTTACCGCGCGCCATTACAACCTGCCCAAGGATGATTGCCAGTTTCGTTGCCTCGACCACCCGGGCGGCCTGACGCTGAAGACTCGCGAGGGGCAACCCTTCCTTGCGTTGAACGGCATCCAGACACAATCATCCAGAATATATAATCTGGTCGCGGAATTGGACGCCATGCAACAACTGGGCGTGGATGTGGTGCGCGTCAGCCCGCAGCCGTTCCATACCGAAAAGGTACTTGCATTGTTCCGGCTAAGACTGGACGGCATCCTGTCCGGCCCTGAGGCCGGGCAGCAAATGGCGCAGTTGATGCCTGACGAAGCCTGCAACGGCTACTGGCATGCCCGGCCAGGCATCGAGCAGGTGGTCGTTCCAGTTCAAGCCGATTTTGACCAGCCCAGATCCACCACAATGTAAGGAAATAACATGGAACAGCCTGCAATCAACTTTCCCAAGCCCGTCGCGACACTGGTTTCGCTGCTGCCGACTTTTCCTCCCTCCTTTGCCTTTACCAAGGTGCTAAATCTGGCGCTGGACAGGATCATCCTGACCGAAAACCTGCAACCGTTGCACGGCAAGAAGATTGCGATCCGCGTCAAAGATCTCGGGCTGAACTTGTACTTCATCATTGATGCCGGGAAATTCACGCCGACCCGCTCCGGAAAAGTGCCGGACCTGGTCATCAGCGCCACCGCACATGATTTTTATCTGCTGGCCACCCGCAAGGAAGACCCGGACACGCTGTTCTTCAGCCGCCGTTTGATGGTTGAGGGGGACACGGAACTGGGACTGGTCGCAAAAAACACGCTGGACGCAATCGAGTTGCCAAAATTCGATGTGGCATTTTTGTCGCCACGCAACGTGATGGCCCGAATGAAATCGCGTTTGTTTCAGGGCTGATCCGGGATTTCGCAGGCAAATGCAGCCGTTGCATTTCCCGGCAGAAATAATCCGGACCCGGCGATTTGATTTGCTTTAATCTTATGAAAACGAAGCAGATCGTCTACGTACCCGGAAAAAACCCCAAGCCTGAGGTAGCGCAACATCGCGAATTGCTCTGGCGCACGCTCGTTGAAGGGGTGCGCCGCGCCGACAGGGCCGTGGCCGGTTCACTGCAAACCAGCTTCCAGCAGTTCCATCTGGTCGGCTGGAACTACCTCTATTATCACAAGTACAAGGACATCACCAAGGACATCCCGTGGATCGATGCCCTGATCAACAAGCATGGCCCCACAGAGCAGGACATGCGCGATGCCCATTCATGGAACATCTGGCTGAGCCGTTTCGTGCTGACGCTTGCCGATCACATCACGTTGCTGTTGCGCGTGCTGCCCGAGGAAGTGCGCAGCACCGCAAACGAGATCGACCGCTATTTCAACAATGCCGATGGAGTCGCGCGCAGGATGCGCGACCTGTTGAAGGAGATACTGCGCCCGATGCTCGAGCAACAGGAGGATGTGCTGCTGATCGGGCACAGCCTGGGCACCGTGATTGCCTACGATACCCTGTGGGAGCTGTCGCATCAGGATGGCGTGACAGGCAAGGTGGACTTTTTGACGCTCGGCAGCCCGCTGGGCATGTATTATATCAGGCGGCATTTGCTGGGCATGAACGGCGACGGTGAAAAAAGTTATCCCGCCTTGATCCGGCGCTGGATTAATTTTTCAGCCGAGGGCGACGTGGCGGCGCTCAACCAGCATTTGAAAGAGAGTTTTCAGCCGATGCTGGAACTGGGTTTGGCAGAGTCCATCGAGGACCATTGCCATGGCATCTACAACTTCTTCCGCAATGATGAAGGGCTTAATTGCCATCGCTCATACGGCTATTTGGTGAGTCCTGCGGTGGGAAGCATTATTGCGGACTGGTGGAAGCGCCGATGAAATGAGGAATACGAGGTAGCGCAGGGATCAGCGTTTGGTGTACTTGCCGCCCCAGACGAATTCTTTCAGTATCGCCATCTCGGAAGAGGAATATTCTGCATTCTTTTGCAAATTGGTGTTCTCGGCCTTCAGGAAGTCGAGCAGGAACTTTATCTTGATATGGGTCCTGACCCGGGCCGCCACGATGGGCGCGCTGATGGGTTTGTGGATGAAATCCGACGCACCGACCGCAAATCCCCGCTCTTCATCTTCAATATCCGTTTTTGACGTGATGAAAATTACAGGAACATCAGCAAGCTTGGCGTTGGCTTTCAACCGGCGGCAAATCTCGAAACCGTCGATTCCGGGCATCATCACATCGAGCAGTATCAGGTCGGGAGGGTTGTCGAATGCATATTCCAGCGCCCTGGTGGAATCGCTGAACATCTTCAAAGAATAATCTTTGGACAAAACCGATTCCATTATCATCAGATTGTCAGGTGCATCATCTACAACCAGTATACGGGGATGTTTTTTAGTCTCTTCCATTATGTTCTCCTGAGGTACGATGACACTTGGCCAACAAGCCCCGCCCGGTCCGGGCCGAACAATGCGGGATTTATTTGCGAGTAGCGTGTCGCATGGCCTGCCGGTCAGGATATAACAGCAACTTGGATAACGCAATCCGGTTATGGCGTCAATTCAGTTAACCGGTTTCACTTCCTTGCGACCGCGCTGGAAGCAAACAATATTCGGTAAATCAACTAGAATATCCGGTGTTGGGCTGACAAATTTTCAATATTGTTCTTCATGAATGGGGAATGATTCTTCTCTCGGCAGGGGTGCATCATGGTCATCGGAAATTTTTTCATTGCGCTATTTGGCTTGCTTGCATGCGTTGCCAATGCGGAAGCAGCCGCGACAGATCAGCCCCAGGTCACATTCGGCGGATTCGGTTCGCTGGGTGTCAGCCATTCCACGATGAGTTCTGGCGATTATGTTGTCGACGGCAGTATCCCCAAGGGGCCGGGCCTGAGCGATTTTCTGTCGACCACAAATGACACCCGCATTGCGGGACATATGGCGGCACAGATGTCAACGAAAGTCTCGGTCGTGATACAAGTTGATTCGGAATACCACACCGGGAATACTTACGCGCCGGAAGTGGAGTTTGTCAATGTGAAATATGTTCTCACGCCGGATGCCTACACCCGGGTCGGGCGCATTGCATTGCCGACATTTCTTGAATCCGAAAATCGGGATATCGGCTATACCTATGCATGGATTCATCCACCCGTTGAGGTTTACCGCCAGGAGCCGGTCACACACGCCGATGGCGCCGATATCAATTACCGTTTGGCTGTTGGATCGGCAGAGCATTCCATCAAGGCCATCTTCGGCAGGACCACGATAGAAACGAATGATTCCCCGGCGAGCAATGCGTTGTCATCAAAAAATATGTGGGGAATTTTCGATACATCCGAATATGGCCCGGCTACCGTTCACCTCGGCTACCTGCAACGTGATACAGATTCCGGCTATTTTGTGAGCAACCAGACCGGAACATGGGTGAAGGACAGCGATCTGTCTGTTGGGGTGCAATATGACCCGGGCGACTGGTTCGCCATCTCCGAGTGGATACAGCGCAAATCAACTTACAAGACCAATGCGATGTATGTCAGTGCCGGTTACCGCGTGAATAAATTCACACCTTATCTGACGTACGCACTCAGCAGCCAGGGTTCCTTCCTTTCGGGCTTTCCCGCTCCATCGCCGGAAGCGGCAGGGCTGGCTACCAGGGCGCAGAGCACGGCCAGCCTGGGACTACGCTGGGACTTCAGGCGAGATACCGATTTCAAATTTCAAATCGATCAGGTAAAACTCAGCGACAACTCAAATGGCTTCCTCGCAAACGTGCCGGACAACGTCACCCTGTACGGATCGAAGTTTTATGTGGTATCCGCAGTCATTGATTTCATATTCTAGGCGCGATGGTTAAATTGAAACTACCGGAAATGGTTCGCGGTTGCCTGGCGCTTCCACTGCTTCTGGCAATGGTTGCCACAGGCGCGCACGCTGAGGTGGTCGTCATTGTTTCTGCCAATAGCCCCGTCACCAGCCTGACGGCGGAACAGACCGCAAAAATTTTCCTTGGCAAAACCACCAGTTTCCCGGATGACGGCCAGGCCTTTCCTATTGACCAGATTGAAGGCAGCGCAATCAGGGATGAGTTCTACACCAAGGTCGTACACAAGAGTGCCACGCAGCTCTCCGCATACTGGGCAAAAGTCATCTTCACCGGGAATGGCCGGCCGCCGGTAGAACTGGAAAACAACGTGGCTGTCAGAAAGGCCGTCGCCAAAGACAAGAACGCCATAGGATATATCGACAAGCGATATGTAAACAGGAGTGTCAGGGTCATTCTGGAACCCTAACAATATGTCTCAGCTGACAAAAAAATTATCCGGATTTTCCCTGCACTGGAAACTGCTGCTGGTACCGGTGGTTGCCACATTGAGCTTTGCCGCATACCTGGCTTATTCATCCCAGGTGATGTCGGAAGGCGACGACGTCCTCAAGGAGCTTCGCGATATCGATTACCCGATACTCGATGAGGCCGAAAAAAATCTTAATGCCTACATGAGCGTAGTGGATGCCCTGAATACGGCAGCGGCAACCGGCGAGCCGGATTTCCTGGATATCGCCAGTGGCAAGGCGTCCGAGATTCTGAGCCGTTATCAAACCTTGAAAAAGCTGGACGCCGAGCACAACAGCGAGCTTGCAAAGCTGGAATCCGACTTCAAGACCTACTATAGCCTGGCGCTGAATGTGGCCGAGCGGATGGCGACGAGAAGGGATATGCCCGACGTGCAGCAGATATTGAAGATGAGGACGTTGCGTGACGGCTATTTGTCCGAGGCAAAGGCATACGAGACCAATACCGAACGGGAGTACCACAGGGATGTGGCCAATGCGATAAAAAGATCGGAACACGCGCAGAACTGGGGCGTGGGAATCGGTTCGCTCATGCTGCTGATCATTGCGGTGCTCACCTTGTGGGTAACACGCGGAATTTTGGCATTGGAAAGACATGTGGCCGAGCGGAACAAGCTGCTGGTTTCAGTGAACAATGAACTCGAAAATGAAATCCATAAGCTGAAAGCAGCCGAGGAAGCCAAGAGACAGGCGGAAGCGGCCAAGAGCGAAGCGGAAACAGCCAACCAGATCAAGGATGAATTCCTGGCCAACATGAGCCATGAAATCCGGACCCCGATGAACGCAATCATCGGTTTGAGCCATCTTTGCCTGCAGACCGTCATGTCACCGAAGCAGCAGGATTATCTCAAGAAAATCAACGGCTCGGCAAAATCGCTGCTGAGGATTCTGAATGACATTCTCGATGTCTCAAAAATAGAGGCAGGGAAAATGGAGATCGAGCACGTCACCTTCGAACTGGAAGAGGTGATGGGCAATGTGGCAACGATCGTTGGCAACAGGGCGCATGAGAAAAAACTCGAGTTTCTGCTGCAGACCGCCCCGGACGTGCCGCCATTGCTGATCGGCGATCCGCTGCGGCTCAGTCAGGTGCTGATCAACCTGGCCGGCAACGCAGTCAAGTTCACCCAACACGGCGAGGTGATCGTTCGAGTCGTCCGGGCGCGGGAGACAAGCGACGAGATCGTGCTGCGTTTCAGCGTGATAGACACCGGGATCGGCATGACACAGGCGGAAATCGACAAGCTGTTTCATCCATTTACCCAGGCGGATTCCAGCACCACCCGAAAATTCGGCGGAACCGGACTGGGACTGACGATCAGCAAACGCCTGGTCGAAATGATGGGCGGAAGGATATGGGTTGAAAGCAACCCGGGATATGGTTCCAGATTCATTTTTGTCGCGCGCTTTCAAAAACCGGCAAAGCAATTGACTCAGAGTCTGGCCGCAATAGACGACTTGCGGGGGCTGCGAGTCCTGGCTGTGGATCAAAGCGAGAACAGCCTGCAAATCCTGAAAGGCTACCTGGAATCATTCGCTCTCGATGTAAAGATAGCCGACAACAGCCAGGATGCGCTGAACATGGTCAGCAAGGCGAATGAAGAGAAGCATCCCTTCGGACTGGTCGTGATCAATTGCAAACTCCCGGAGATGGACGGGCTGGACCTGGCCCGGAAGCTGCACGAAATCACATTTTTAAGCTTCCGGCCGAAAGTGTTGATGATCACTTCCAGCGACCAGGATGAATTGATGAAGCAAATTGATGAACGGATGGTGGATGGCATATTGGCAAAGCCGTTCCAGCAAGGCAAACTGCTCGATGCGGTCAGCAAGGTTTCCGGCAGGAGTGTTCTGTCATCTGGCAGGTTCAAAATCATCAGTGAACAGTTGAATCCGGAACTCATATCCCAGATCCGCGGGTCACGCCTGCTGCTGGTGGAGGACAATGAAATCAACCGGCAGGTTGCACAGGAGATGCTGGAAGGATTCGGTATCGATGTAACGACTGCAGAGAACGGTGAAGAAGCCATAGCACTGTTGGAAGCAGAAGTATTCGACGGCGTGCTGATGGATATGCAGATGCCGGTAATGGACGGCGTTACCGCCACCAGAATAATACGGAAGAACCCGAAATTTTCCGGATTGCCTATCATCGCGCTGACCGCCAATGTGATGGTCAGCGAGCAGAATGAATTTCTGGAGGCCGGAATTACCGATTACGTCGGCAAACCGATTGATCCGGACCGCATGGTGACAACACTGGCAAAATGGGTGCGCCCGAAAAGTACTGCGGGGGAAGCCCCGGTGAAACCGACGGAGCAGAAATTCGAAGCCGAGCCCGAACCGCTTCCGGACCTGCCCGGCATCAACGTCGCCCAAAGCGTCCGCCGTATGGGCGGGAACACGGCCCTTTATTGCACCATTCTCGACAAGTTCCGGGTCAAGGAACGCAATGTCGCGGCGAGTATCCGCGAGGCGTTGAATGCAAAGGACAATGTCACAGCGGAAAGGCTGGCGCACACGCTGAGAGGTATTGCGGGCACGCTCGGTGCGAACAAGCTGCAGGACCTGGCTGCATCGCTGGAAAGCAGCATCCACAAGGCAGAATTCGGCGAGGCCGATTCTTTGCTTGCGCGGATCGACCAGGAACTCGCTGCATTTATTGCCGGCATAGATCGTGCGCTTGAGAAACGCCAACCTTGACCGGAAGTTGGTGCAGCACCGGAATGTATACGACCGGGCCGATATGCTATTTGGCAACCCGGGCAGTTTTATAATTGGGCAGGCAGAGCCGGATCGTTGCCGTGTCAGTCGCTTTGATCAGTGCGCAAAATTTTAAGGAGGAATAAATGGAACAGCCTGCTGTACGCCCCACGATACTGGTGGTGGATGATGCCCCCGAGATTCTGATGATAGTGGAGTCGGTTTTGGCGAATCATTATTCGCTGAAATTATTCAGCGAATCCGAAAAAGCGCTGGAATATGCATTTGACCATCCTCCCGACCTGATACTGCTCGATATCATGATGCCCAATATCGACGGACTGGAAGCCTGCCGGCGCCTGAAAGCCAATCCGAAACTTGCGGATATACCGGTCATCTTCATCTCTGCAAAAAATGAAGACGAATACGAAGAGTATGGATTCTCGGTTGGCGCATCAGACTTCATACATAAACCCATTAATGCGCCGATATTGCTTGCACGCGTCAATACCCATCTCAAGATCAAGCTGGTTATGGATTATCTCAGGAATGAAAATGAACGTTTGCAGGACAGCAAAAAGCCGTCATCTTCCGAGCTGGTAAAAGTGATCAAGGTGCTTTGGGACAATCCGTTCATCAAATTCTGACTGTTGCGCGATCCGGATGCTGCAGGGAAAGGCGCAACCGGAATCGCCGGTGAATTTGTTGCGGCATAAGTCAGGCGTGCATGCTGCCCGGCCGCGTCAAAACCAGATTTCCGGATAGCGTCTCGACGCCGGGATGTTGTTGACCAGCAGCGCCACCAGCAGCAGTATCAGCGGGCCCACGGTGGCGGGCATCAGCACATACCAGAACCCCAGCTTGTGAATTCCCGCAGAACCGATCACCGCGATCAGTGCCGTGGCACCGCCGGGCGGGTGCAGTGTCCGGGTGACGTGCATCAGCGCGATCGCGGTGGAAACGGCCATCGCTTCCGCTAGCCAGGGGTGCTGGTGGAACAGCTTCCAGCAGGCAACGCCGACGATTGCCGAGAGTATGTGGCCGCCCAGCAGATTGCGCGGTTGAGCCAAGGGACTGCGCACGGCGCCATAAATCAGCACGGCAGTGGCACCGAATGAACCGATCATCAGCGACAGATCGAACCTTTCGAAAAAGAAATGCCCCACCCAGGCCACCGCGGCAATGCCCAGAAATGCACCGATCCAGGACCACATCATTTCGGTGATGCTTACCCGCGGCGGACTGCCGCGTGTGGTTCCGCGCATCTTGCGAAAATATTCGGGAATTTTCAACGCTGGTTCTCCAGGTGCCGGTTTTCCGGCCGATAGGCGCTTAAAAAATCCTTGCGCAGCAGCAAGCCGAGCAGCCGGCCACCGCTATCCACGACAGGCACGCTGCGGCCATCATGCCGGTGGAAAGCAGCGATCGTTTCCGCGAATCCCGCATCCCTTCCTACCGTTATGGCGGGTGCGGTCATTGCCTTGCTCACCGGCGTCTCGTGGCAACGGTGCTTGAGTTCGAATTCCTGGTCCAGCATGCTCAGCAGCAATTCCAGAAAAGTGTCGACATTAAGCCGCCGGAGAAAATCGTTTTCGGTGAGTATCCCCATCACACAGCCGGCTGCATCAACCACCGGCAGTGCCTTGTGGCCGGACCTGACCATTGCTTTTGCCGCTTCGTCGAGAAACATGCCGGGACGCAGCGGTTCAATTCCCGTCCGCATCAGGTCTTCCGCCCTGAAACTGCCGAACAGGCGCTCTGCCGCATGGCGGTGAGCCAGGTGATAGATGGTCCGGAAATCGTCCGTCGAGATGTCGAGGTAACCGGGAATGTGCTGCATCGCATCGAGGATATCCGCATCGGTCAGTTCCATCCCAGGCACTTCATCGCCGATGGAATCTGCGTCGGGATTGTTGTTCGGCGTGTTTTGCATGGCGAAAGAATTAACCATAAAAATGTATGAAGAATACATATATTAACGGATTTGAATGCCAGTGCACAATCCGGATCGCATGTTTCGCGGCCCGTTGCGATTCTGTCGATGCGGGCGTATACGTCGGTGTCGTGTTCGGGGGGTTTGTCGCTTTGGAAAGCAAACCGGCGCTGCCGTTTTGACAAAACCGACTTGGTCACACGTTAGAATGGCAGCCGGCAGTTTGGGTCAGCAAATTTTATTTTCACCAACTATGGGAGATCGGCATGGCAAACGGTTCATCATCAGCAATTAAAATTATCGGCATCGTTCTGGTGGTCATCGGCATCGGCCTGGCATTCTGGGGCTATCGATTGTCCGGTTCCCTGGGTTCTCAAATAACGCAGGCGCTGACCGGTTCCGATACGGACCAGGTAATGCGTTTCTATATTGGTGGTGCAGTCAGTTTTGTCGTGGGCGCATTCCTGTTGTTCAAGTAATTTGACCGCGGGGTGCCGGGAATAGCGGGGCCAATCCGGTTTCAGGCCGTCTGCGCCAGCGCCTGCCGGCAATCAGGCGCGTCACCCTGGGCGGTTCGCTGCCCAGCTGGAAGGTCCGCATCCGGTCGACAATATCGGCCGGCGCACCGGCAGGAATTCCGGGGCGGAGGTCGCGTGCTGCACCGGCGCCCAGACGGACAATGACGGAACGGGCGCTCATGTTCGTTTGTAAGCGGTAGACGTGTGACAAGCGAATCGGAACAGGACCGGTTATTTTTTCCTGCTGCCGGTCTTGCCTTCCCTGTGCTCAAGTCCCAGCGTGGCGAGCGTTCTTTCACGCACGGCATGCAATAGATCCTCGTTTTCGTCCAGCGATTCACCGTAGGAAGGGATCATCTGTTTCAACTTTTGCTGCCAGTCGGCGCTCTTGACCCGCGACGTGAAGCAGCGCTCGATCACTTCTATCATCGCCTGCACCGAAGTCG
>CAVWTZ010000010.1:0-26382 GCA_963757485.1 uncultured beta proteobacterium | reverse complement strand
CGTACGAATGAAGCGTACCGCGACGGCCGCCCGCCCAGCTTGAGGCCCAACACCGGCGCACAGGCCGGAAACCAGGATGCGCAGCGCAGGCGCACGGCGCGGACCCGCTCCAGCAGCCCCCGAAATCTCGTCGTGCCGCCGCACGTGCTGGGCGACCTCGAAGCCGTCGACGACCAGAGCGGCGGCGACGTCCCGGCCGTGACGCGCACAAGCTCAGGCCCCGCAGCGGGCGAAGGTGCCGAACAACTGGTCGTCGAGATCGTTCCGGTCGGTGAGCACGACCAGGGTAGGATTCTCCATCGCCGGATGCAAAACCATGCGCCCGGCGTAAAAGGCCATCGTCAGGCTCTTGCCCGAACCCTGCGTGTGCCACACCACGCCCACGCGGCGGTCTCCCGGTGCGCCACCCGGCTTGCCTCCGGCCTCGTAGCGGCCCGGCATCTCCGCCGCCTTGTGCGCTTGCGTCGCGCGCAAAGTCTCTTCCACCGCCACGTTCACCGCGTGGAACTGATGGTAGCCCGCCATCTTCTTGATAAGTTTTCCGCCGCCGCCATTGGATGATGAATCTTCGAACACGATGAAATGCCGCACCAGATTGAGGAAGCGGCTTTTCTCGAACACACCTTCCAGCACAACCTGCAACTCCGCCAGCATCGCCGCAGCATCCTCACGCCCGGTGATCGTGCGCCACGGCTTGAACCATTCCTTGCCCGCACCGAGCGCACCGATGCGCGCTTGAACGCCATCGGAAACCAGCAACACCGCATTCGTGGTGAACAGCGCGGGGATTTGCGCCTGATAAGCCTGGAGCTGCTGGTGCGCACTCCACACGGTCGCGTTTTCATCGGCGGGGTTCTTCAGCTCAATCACCGCGAGCGGCAAACCGTTCACGAACAGCACCACATCCGGGCGGCGCGTGTGCTGCCCATCGGACACGGTAAACTGGTTCACGGCCAGCCAGTCGTTGTTGTCCGGCGTGTTGAAGTCGATCACCTGTGCCTGCGCGCCCGCGATGGAACCATCCTTGCGGCGATACTCGACAGTCACGCCATCCACGAGCATGCGATGCACGGCGCGATTGCGCTCGAACGAGTGTCGGTGCATCGGTGCGCGTCAACTTGCGAAAGGCATCTTCCAGCGCCTCGGCAGGCAAGTCGCGATTCAGCCGTTCGAGCGCCTGGCGCAGGCGATTTTCCAGCACCACATCGCGATAGTTCGGGTCGCTGCGCTCGGCGCCCGGCATGCCGACCGCGATGTCAGGGCCATGCAGCACGGTGTAGCCCAGCCCCACCAGCCAGGCGAGCGCGGCGTCTTCAACGATGGATTCGTTGAGACCAGACATTGCGTTACACGGCCTCGGACAAGGATTCGCTAATGCTCAGCTTCATCCAGCCCAGCAAGACCAAATTCCGAATGGCGCTGGCCACTGCGCCCCTCTTTTCGTCAGTAGCCCAAGCCTTCTTCCAGTCAAGGATGTAATTGTAGAGCTCCTGTTCGGCAACCTCGTGTTGCGGATTAGCCATTTTCAGTTGGCGGCTTGCAAAAAGCACTGTCAACACCTCTTCAGCCTGATCCGTATTCTTGATTCGGCTAAATAGATCAACTGCTTTCGAAATTTTCCGCTCGTACTGTTTTAGAACATCAGCAAACCTGGTTCGGTCTTTCTCATATTGAGGCCCGATCCGTAACGCCATCATCTGACCGAGCTGTTCCTCCTGTAGCCAGTTACGATTGGCAAACTCATGAAGGGCTAACTTCACTTCATCGGCAAAAGGCCCATAGCTGCCCTTGTCAAAATGGAAACCTGTTTGCACGCCCATCTCCGTCATCACATAGCAGATCTTCTGGAAAATCGTCCGCCCAACGGGATTCGCATATGGCTGTTGCCCCAGCTCGCGTAACACCTCCACCAGCACCACCCATTCGTGATTCAGCTTCTCGTGCTTATGGCCCTTCCCTTCGAGCGACATTTGAGTCGATCCGGCCAGAAATTCCTCGGTTAACTCATTCTTTGGCGTGCCATAGGGCGCATAAACCTCGATGTTGATTGGCAGCTTGTGAAGCTTGTCATAGATGAGTGGGCCGACCTCTGACCACTCCAGCCCGCCGTTGCCACAGCCGAGCGGCGGGAACGCGATGCTTGTGATACCCCAGCCAGCGTAGTGCTGTACAAAATAATTCAAACCATGTTCGATGTCTGCCAGCCGCGACGGCGAACGCCAATGATCCTTGGTCGGGAAATTGATGACCGATGTACCCAGGACATCCTTGTAGAAATATGGCTTGCCCAGTTTTACCTGTTTAGCCGCACAGCGCGCGAAATAATCGTCAAACATTGTCGGAAAGCGTTTTTCGAATTCGGCAGCGACACCCTTGCCCATTACACCGACGCAATTGACGGTATTAACGATAGTCTCTGCCTTACTCTGGAACATGTCGCCAATCAGAGCGTTGATCATGGATACCTCACTGAAAAAAAAGATGCGCGTTGATCTGCACTGCTTGATTAAACCCGGTTGAAAGCAAGGTTTGTTTTGCCTGTTGGTTTACGACATATGCCCCGACTATCAATTCTGGTGCAACCATATTTGGAACCAACACCTCTGCGCACATGGTTGCCTTATGGCGGAAGTACGCAATACTATCATTCGGATGTTGCCAATCGTTGGCATAAACCTGGTCGAGATTGATGAACCGAATTTGGACCGGACTCAGAAAACGTACATAGTCGCTGGAAGCATTCTGATCAGCCAACACGACGCGATCCCGATTCAGGACATCTCGAGAAACCCGCAAGACGCACAACGAATCTGCCTGATCCTTACGTTTGTACATCATCGGATTGCGGGCATTAAAATAAAGATTAGCATAATGATGCAGCCGCATACCACCCGGCACCTGCACCTTATCTCGTCGATCCTGAATTTCCTCCATCGCCACCGAATGATGCTTAAGCTTGGCCGCACGTTCATGAGAAAGAATGCCGTGTTGCATCACAGAAGACACATTGACGATGGGCATTATGCAATGAAGCTCTTTTACGCGCTGCGGCATATTGCCCCCGCGTTAGCCATTGGGTCATCCGCCTCGCGCAGCTCCCCGCTCAACAGCTTCGGCAGCAGCATGTTGCGCAGGGTAGCAAAGGCATACCCTTCAAATTCTACTGTGTTCACGCCGCCAGTTCCTCCCACACATCTTCCCGTTTGCTCCATACAATCGGATGTACGTTGTAGTTCTTGAGCGCATCGGTAACGGAGGACGAAAGTGCAATTTCAGAATCATTAAGCAGCGCGAAAGCCTTGGAATCTGGTGGTCGAACTTCCTTGGTGTCGATCCACGCAAATGCCACCGCTTGGGCCGTATCCCGGTTGGGCCGATTGATGGTCTGAATGATGCGCTCAGGCTGACTGCGCGATTTTGGGATTACGAAATCGAACAAATGGTCATACCCGGTCTTGCCTGAAAACTTCACCTTCGGTGTATAGCGGACATCGTGCAAGTCGAGCCATGACACCACGTCTTCGTAAAATAAGCTCGCAACCATCGGGACGGACAGATAAAACATATCGTTCACAGCCAGCATCGCCTGGACAAGGTTGTGCTTGCGCAAGGAAAAATTGTCGGGCGTGGCATGTACTTCAAGCGCATCCCCATGAAGCTGAATACCAAACCCGTTCAGGGTCATCTTCAGCAAATCCTGACGTTTCGGACTACTCAGCTTACAGCCGCTTTGTTCAAGGTCATCAATCGTGTAGCCATCATCCGTCAGGATATATGCACCATTCGATTTCTTAGCGTAGATTTGGACGTAATCGTTGTGACGATCCAGATACGGCGTCGTGATCTCGACCCAATCCGCAACTTGGCGTAGCGAAGTCTTGTCTCGCAGCCAGACTACATAATCATCAAGCAGCTTTTGAATATCCTGAATCATGTGAACAACCCTCGTTCAATGTATGGCGGCATCGTAACACGGCAAAATCGCATGAAATCTTCCAAAGTGCCCCACAGGTCGGATGTCCTCGGAAAGTGCTCAACCGGGACATCCATTGCCCACTTATCCCCATAGCCTTCACGATAGAGATGAAGATGGGGGCTTCCGATCTCTTGGTCGTCCGGATTTCTATGTGGCGCACCGCCAAAATCTAGCCGCACCAAAACGATGACTAGCCGTGCGCGAGCCTGGTATTTCCCTTTGAGCAAGTCAATGCGTCCCCTGCGGATGTTCGAGCAGAAATTGTTCCCGCTTGTCTGGCGACTGAAGAGGGACGATCAATGACCCCGATGTTGGGTAGGCGTAGCGCTCATCGTCAATGCGATGCTTTTCCATCGCGATCAGAGCTTCGGCTTCGGATTGAGTCAGATGGATGTCAGCCATAAGCCATTCCTTTCATTGTATTGATGGGCATGCCATCCTTCGGCAGTTCGCCTGAGGCCATGCGCAGTCTGTGGCCGATGGCATTGCCCAGTTCCCCGGACCAGGTCAGGGCGGCGTCTTCTACGACGGATTCATTGAGGCTCATTTCTTCGCAGTGTCCTTAGCCGCTGTAGGCTTCACGCCCAGAATCTCTGCGCTTTCTGCAAGTCGCTCAGCGTATGCATCCGCAGGCATCCGAACCCATCTAGATGTAAAGCGGAATACCCAAAGAAGGAGCAGAACGACAGCGAAGATTGCCCCGCCAACAAGAGTCTCGTCGAAACTGCCGCTAGATTGGTAAGTAAAGTAGAGACGTATGCTGCACACGATGCCGCTAAAGAGAGATACAGCGATCCCGATGGATCGAAGGCCCCAAACGTTTCGGCGGTAACCGTAGCTCACATTCTCATGGAAAAGCAGATTGAACTTCTTTGTGTCACGAGTGTTGACCCGAAGATAGTTAGACCAAGCCGAATACACCAAGTCAGCGGATGCTGGATCAGCTTTCTCTTGTTCAACGGTTGGAGCTTTGGCTTCCTTTACTAGACCGGCGAGCTTCTTGTGAAAACGGGCTTTGGTGATCGCATCGAGGCGCGTGTCGCGGTGCCGAAAAATTGCGACGGACGGCAGCCCTCCCCACATTTCAAACAGCGCCTTTTCACCCTGCTTGCCAGCATCCCGTGCAAGCTGCGTAAGCAAAAATGCACCTCCAAAGCCCATAAGCGAAGCACCGAGAGACTGAAGCACAGTAAGCTTCGAGGAGAACATTGCAACGACTGTGATAACAACTGGCGCAATCAAAAGTAAAGCTGGGTAAAGGCGCGCTTGCCTGTCGTATGCATCAGTTATCAAGTTGAGTGGGTTCATGGTCTCAGAGGTTCAAGGTTCCGACATAGTGGTAGTTGCCGAATGCCATTGATTCGTCTTCGAGAAAATCCACTTCGTATTCGTTCGATGTAAAAACATGAACCTTGCCGCTTTCGCAGGCAAAGATAATGTCACCCGCTTTGTTCTGGGTAATTGTGTTGTAGTCTGGATAATAGTGAAGATGTTTGCTTGGTGCTTCTCCCACGATGATAATTTTGGGTGCCATCTTCTCCAACATCGAAACTGGAATCTTGCCACTGTCTCGGCCATGATGCGGTGCAAAAAGAAGTGTCACTTCCGGAAGTTGGATATCCTTCTCGATCAACTCCATGAATTCCGTTTCGAGATCACCCATCCACAGCGCTTTGGCCCCAGCTTCCACAGTGTATTGAATCACTGCCGAAATATTGTTCGGGCTTTCCCCATTCTCGGCGTCTTTAAGTGCAGCCTTGAAGTGTTTGTTGTTTGGATCAGGCCAAAGGATTTGAATGCCAGATGTTTTTCTCACTTCGTCATCATCATTCATCCATTTTCGTTTGCAACCCTTCGTAATGTGGAATGCCTTGTCGGAGTCGCGCAACTCACAATACTTGTTGAAACTATCGGTTTCGTCCTCCTTGGTTGCGTTGTTCTTCACACAGTAAAAATTCAGTATCTTGATCTTCTCATCCAACAATTCCAAACCGCGAACGTGGTCTTCATCTGGATGCGTCGAAATCACCCGTGTAATTTCTTTCTTACCTGCACGGATAGATATTTCTTCCAAAATGTCGTCCGTATTATCTTCGCTGAGGCAGCAGTCGATGATCGTAAAGTTCGAACTGTTGTGCTCGATCATAAAACATATCGCCGTTTCCCACTGAGAAAGATTTAATAGTGCTCATCGGTCACAGCCTCCTCATGCTTCAGGCTTCTTGCTACCCGTAATTCCCCGCTCAGCAACTTGGGCAGCAGCGCGTCGCGGATGGTGGCGAGAGTGCGGGATTGTTGATCGTTGTGCGCCATCTTAAGGTGAATCGCGCTGACCGTAGCGTCGAAGACCTTCAGCAATGCTGGAGGCGGAACGACCATCTTCAACTGGCGTAGATAAGTCACGGGCTGGGAAATGGACGGCACGCCTGTCGATGATGTGTTGGCAAGAAGTCGGTGCTGGCCTTCGGGCGTCTTGAAATACGAAGCAATGTAGAACGGCGACATCACAGAACGATTGCAGCGCATATAAAATTGGCGCTGCGAAATAATGTAGCGCTCGTAGCGCGACGTCTCTGGGATATAGGCGACTTGGCCAATGCTGCCCGCGTGAGTGAAGATGACATCACCCCGTTGCACGTTGGAGCGTTTGAGGCGATCTGCGTGCTCTTCAGTGACGAAGTTAAACTCAGAGTCATCAAGAAGAGTGCCACGGAGGTGCTGACCGCTGACAACGGGGATGCCTTTGGGCACCAACGTTGATACCTTGATGTCTGAACCGAACGGCCCCATCGCAACGCGCTCAGCAAGTTCTTCGATGGTCTTCACTCCCCACCCCTGTGGAATATGACCGAGGGGAGAGTCTTGGAAGTGTGCGGGAAAGAGTGCGGCAGTGGCGGCGTCAAGGCCAGCGGGTTTGCGGCCATCGAGCTTGGCGCGGACGGGGTCGAAATCCACGAACCAGCCTTGGAACAGCGCCCGCGCCATCGCCTCCAGCGTCTCGTTCATCCGCCGGTTCAACTCGATCTTGTCGTCCAACGTGCCGAGGATATGGGCGATGGCGCGTTGTTCAGTGAGGGGCGGAACCTCCAGATCCTGCACGTAAACGGCGGCGCGTGTAGTCGAGGGGATCGGAGACCCGTCATCAATCTCGCCTAACTTGTAGTGCTTGATTGCATAGTAAAGCCAGCGCATATTGAGTTCGGTCTTCGGCACCACGTAATACGCGGTGTCTATGACAAAAAAGGGGGCACGCGAGTACTGAACTCCACGGTAGGCGCCTTTTCGTCCGAGGATGACGCCTGGTCCAGGCGCAAGCGGCTGTGCGGTCCACCCAATAGGTCCATTACTTCCAAATACTCGGTATTTTCCGTGCGCAACATCGTAGTCACGGAGCGCCTTGCCGTACTCCAGCGATATCTCATCGCCCAAGTCGATGGGCGCCACTCACCCATCATACCCAAGCTCCTTCAGGTTGGCTGCGATGGCGGCATCCAGCTTCGCGGCATCGGCTTGCTGCTCGCGCAGCGTCGCGGCGAGCCGCTTCATCTTTTCCTCAAATGGCTCGCCGTCATCCTCGACTTCTTCGGCGCCGACGTAACGGCCGGGCGTGAGCACGTGGCCGTGCTTGCGGATGTCGTCGAGCTTCGCGGCCTTGCAGAAGCCGGGCACGTCGGCGTATGTCGCCTGCGCCTTTGTCGCCGCGCCAGGCGTGGTAGGTGCCGGCGATCTTGGCGATATCCTCGTCGGTCAGCTCGCGATGCACGCGGTCGATCAGCGTGCCCATCTTGCGCGCGTCGATGAACAGCGTCTCGCCGCGCCGGTCGCGGAAGCGCCCGTTGCGCTCTCTTGTTGCGCGCGAGAAACCACAGGCAGACCGGAATCTGCGTCGAGTAGAAGAGCTGGCCCGGCAGCGCCACCATGCAGTCCACGAGATCGGCCTCGATGATGGCTTTGCGAATCTCGCCCTCGCCCGACTGGTTGGACGACATCGAGCCGTTGGCGAGCACGAAGCCCGCGAGCCCGGTGGGCGCCAGGTGATAGATGAAGTGCTGCACCCAGGCGAAGTTGGCGTTGCCCGCGGGCGGCACGCCGTAGACCCAGCGCTTGTCGTCCTTGAGCAGTTCGCCGCGCCAGTCGCTGTCGTTGAACGGCGGGTTGGCGAGCACATAGTCGGCCTTGAGGTCGGGGTGCGCGTCGTTGTGGAAGGTGTCGCCGTGACCGATCTGTGCGTCGATGCCGCGGATGGCGAGGTTCATCTTGGCCAGCCGCCAGGTGGTGTAGTTCGACTCCTGGCCGTAGATGGAGATGTCGCCGAGCTTGCCGCTGTGCGCCTCGATGAACTTCTCGCTGCTGCACGAACATGCCGCCCGAGCCGCAGCAGGGGTCGTAGACGCGGCCCTTGTAGGGCGCGAGCATCTCGACCAGCACGCGCACCACCCGGGAGGGCGTGTAGAACTGGCCGCCCTTCTTGCCCTCGGCGCTGGCGAACTGCGACGAGGAAATACTCGTAGACGCGGCCGAGCGTATCCTTGGCGCGGTCGGCGGCGACTGCCGAGCGCGATGTCGCTGACCAGATTGATGAGCTGGCCGAGCCGCTGCTTGTCGAGACCGGGGCGGGCGTAGTCCTTGGGCAGCACGCCCTTGAGCGAGGGGTTGTCGCGCTCGATCGCGCTCATCGCGTCGTCGACGACTGGCCGATGGTCGGCTGCGGCGCCATCGCCTTCAGATGATCCCAACGCGCCTCCGGCGGCACCCAGAAGATGCTGACGGCGCGATACTCGTCCGGGTCCTCTGGGTCGGCGCCCTCGGCCTTCTGCGCGTCGAGTTCGGCGTGCTTGGCCTCGAAGGCGTCGGAGATGTACTTGAGGAAGATCAGCCCGAGGACGACGTGCTTGTACTCGGCCGCATCCATGTTGTTGCGCAGCGCGTCGGCCGTCGGCCAGAGCTTGGCATCAAAGCCGAGATTCGCGCCGGTGTTGTTGTTCTTCGTTGTAGCTTTCGCCATCAGACATCCCTGAATTTTTTTTATTAGCGGTCGACCATGCCCGAAAAAAGTATGGCACGGAGAATCCGAATGCTATCCCAGAATCCCGGTAAATTACTCGCGTATGTGGAAAAAAAACTGGCCAGAAGTGTGAAAGATAACGGACTTGATGAAATTTATAAATAATCCTGCTTACACAGTGCTCTACATATACATTATTCATTGCTGCGAGCCAAATTCAGGAAAAACAATATAAACTATTTGAATTGGTGCCCGGAACCGGAATCGAACCGGTACGCTGGTTTGACCCAGCGACGGATTTTAAGTCCGTTGTGTCTACCAATTTCACCACCCGGGCGGGCATTTGGAGGCGAGACCCGGAATCGAACCGGGATAGGCGGATTTGCAATCCGCTGCATAACCATTTTGCTATCTCGCCGCACTGCGAATCAACAGCTTGAAATGAGTGAGGGAAAGCCAGAATGCTTTCCCTCAGATTTGGAGCGGGAGAAGAGTCTCGAACTCTCGACCTCAACCTTGGCAAGGTTGCGCTCTACCAACTGCAGCTACTCCCGCAAAACGAGTTGCGCATTATAGGGATATTCGAATTCCTGTCAATAATTTCACTCGCGGATACTATCCGGCCATGTTCTCCAGCTTGAACAGATGCATGAAATTTTCCGTGCTGCTCCGCCCCACTTCGTCGATGCTGATGCCGCGCAGCAAGGCAATCTCCGCGGCGACATGTTTCACGTATGCAGGCTGGTTGAGCCTGCCGCGATGCGGCACCGGCGCCAGATACGGCGAATCGGTTTCGATCAATATGCGCTCCAGCGGCACACGCTGGGCGACTTCCTTGAGCTGTTTGGCATTCTTGAAGGTGACGATGCCGGAGAACGAAATGTAGAAACCCATTGCCAGCGCGGCGTCAGCGACTTCCCATGTTTCGGTGAAGCAATGCATCACGCCGCTTGCCTCGGCAGCATTTTCTTCCGCCATGATGCGCAGCGTATCGGCTGCGGCTTCGCGGGTATGGATAATGAGCGGCTTGCCGCTCTCCCGTGCTGCGCGGATATGGTTGCGAAAACGCGCGCGCTGCCACTCCAGATCGCCCTTCAGGCGAAAATAATCCAGACCGGTTTCACCGATGGCGATGACCTTGGGATGCTGCGCCAAGCCGACCAGGCGGGCGACATCGGGTTCCCCATTCTCGTTGCCAGGGACACCCTCATAATCCGGGTGCATGCCCACCGAAGCATAGATATTCGGATATTGCTCGGCAAGCGCCAGGATCTGCGGAAAATCAGCCAGGTTGACCGAAACGCAAAGCGCGCTGACGACTTCATTTTGCTGCATTTGCGCGAGCACATCCCTGATGTTGCCGGCGAGTTCCGGAAAATTGATATGGCAGTGGGAATCGACGAACGGCATGTTATTCGAGCATGAGTTGGCGGTAGGCAAAAAACAGGGATTCAAAAAACAACCTGGGGTTGAGTGTGTGTCTCGCTTCCCGTTTCGCTGTCTGCAGGTATTTTTGCAAGCGCGCCAGGTTTAACGGCGTGACACGGCCGACCAGCTTGTTGATGGCGGCTTCTTCGCCGGGATGATAACGCAGCTTGCCGGCCAGCTTCATCGAGCTCAGGTCATAGCACCATTGCTGCAGCCACTGCACGACCAGCACCTGATCGGTCTTCTGCAGCGCTTCGGCCAGCGCGAACACGTCCAGTGCTTCGGGCAGACGCGCGCCGCGCAGCAACCTGTCGCGTTCCTCGCTGCCCAGTTGTTCATCCAGCCGGGCCGCCTGTAATGGTGCAAAACCCGAGACTGCGAGGGCTTCGGCGGGATTCCTTACGCCCTGTTCTGCCAGCCAGCGCGTTGCACTCGCGGTATCCGGCGCCGTTAATGCGAAAGCCAGACAACGGCTCAAGATGGTCGGCAGCAATTGCTGCGGTTTGTGCGATACCAGGATGAGCAACAGTCCCGGCGGCGGCTCTTCGAGATTTTTCAGCAAGGCATTGGCGGCATTCGGGTTCATAGTCTCGGCGGGATGGATGACGACCACACGTCTGCCGCCCTGATGGGCGGTCATGCCGAAAAAGTCCGCCAAACCCCGAATTTGCTCGACGGAGATTTGCCTGCTGGGCTTTTTCCCGGATTCGGTTTCCTCGCCATCCAGACTCAGGATTTCGGGTTGCAATAAACGAAAATCAGGGTGTGTGCCCTGCTCGAACCAGTGACAGGACGGGCATTTTCCACAGGCAAAATTCGACTGGTCAGGACTTTGGCACAACAGACTTTGCGCATAATTGATTGCCAGATCAAACTTGCCGATGCCCTGGCTTCCCTTGAACAAAAGACCGTGCGCGGGACCTTTGCGCAACTCCACCAAGCGCGCCCAGTCACCTTTTTGCCAAGGGTAAATATCTTTCATATCAACATGTTAAGATGATTTCTTCAAGTTTTTGTTTGACTTTTTCCAGGGTCTGCGCCCCGTCAATCACGACAAATCTTTGCGGATGTTCCTGTATGCGTTTGTGGTATCCGGCCCTCACCCTTTCGAAAAAATCGGCGTGTTCCTGCTCGAAGCGGTCCAGCGAGACGCCATTCGGCCTGGCATTATCCGGTGCTCTCAGGCGTTGTCGCGCGACTTCGACCGGAACGTCAAAAAACAGCGTCAGGTCTGGCTGCAAATCGGGATGCACCCATTGCTCAAGCTGGCTCAATTTTTCCCAGCTTAATCCCCTGCCACCGCCCTGATAGGCAAAGCTGGCATCGCTGAAACGATCTGAAATTACCCATTTGCCTGCGCGCAATGCCGGCTTGATGACCTGTTCGATGTGTTCCAGACGTGCCGCAAACATCAATAACGCCTCGGTGCCGGTGTTCATGTCGAGGTTCAACAGTATTTCGCGCAACTGCTCGCCCAGCGGCGTGCCACCCGGCTCGCGGGTGACCACAACGTCGAGGCCGCGCTGCCGCAAGGCATCGGCAAACCACGCCAGATGGGTGCTTTTGCCGGCACCGTCCACGCCTTCAAAGGTAATAAATTTGCTCATTTGCAATAGTATTTAGTCGATGGTCATCGGTCGATAATTTGTAACGTCTGACGAGCAATCACGAACGCCTGCATTACCTCATTTTTGGTATCGATTCACCGCGCGGTTGTGCCTGGTCAGGTTGTTGGAAAATTGCGAACTGCCATCTCCGCGCGCAACGAAGTATAGCGCGTCAGTCTGAGCCGGGTGCAAGGCAGCCTGCAATGCAGCCACGCCGGGCAGGGAAATCGGTGTCGGGGTCAAACCTCTCCGCTTATAGGTATTGTAATTGCCATCGGCAAGCAAATCGCGCTTGCGCAGATTGCCGTCGAATTTGTCGCCCATGCCGTAAATCACGGTCGGATCGGATTGCAGCATCATGCCTTTTCGCAGGCGGTTCACAAACACGCCGGCGATCATCTGGCGGTCGCTCGGAGTCCCGGTCTCTTTTTCGATGATCGACGCCAGTATCAGGGCCTGGTAAGGGGTTTGAAATGGCAGATCCGGAGCGCGCGCCAGCCATTCCTGCTGCAAATGCTTTTGCATGGTCTGATAGGAGCGCTTTAATATCTTCAGGTCACTGCTGCCTGCCGCAAAATAATAAGTGTTCGGGAAAAACAGGCCCTCTGGACGGGTTTCTGTCGCGCCGATACGCTGCAAAATTTCCTCGTCGCTCAAACTGGCCGAATCATGGGTGATATCCGGATTGGCGTTTAGCGCTTCGCGCATTTGTTTGAATGTCCAACCCTCGATCACGCTCACCTGACTCAGGCTGACCTCACCCGAACTGATGATGTTCAGCAGTTGCAGCGGCGAAACCGGATGCTCCAGCGCATAGTTTCCCGCCTTGATCTGTCCAGATTTGCCCAGTAAACGCGCCAGCCAGACGAATTGCCAGCCATGTTTCAGCAATCCAAACTGCTGCATTTCGCGCGCCGTGCTTTTCAGGCTGCTGCCTTGTTTCAGGGAAAATTCAAACGGTGTATCAGGCAGGGATAACGGGCTGAAGGCGTAATAGCTGACGCTTGCCAGAGTCAGCATAAGTATCAGGAACAATAAAGCCAAAAGTCTTTTCATCAGTTTGCAAACTCTTCTGCCCAGGCTTGCCGGATCTGCATCGCAACCGGAAAACTTATCCAGTGACGCTGTTCCAATTCGCGTATCGGCCACAAGCCGATAATACTGTTCACCAGAAACAACTCATCGGCATGCAGCACTTCCTCCAGTCCTATATTGCGGACATGCAGCGGCCTATTGTGCCGTATCGACCAGTTGATTACCCGATCCCGTTGCACGCCGGCCACGCCGCTACGCGACAATTCAGGTGTAATCAATTCGCCCCGGGATACAACAAACAAATTACTGCGGGTGCCTTCGATGACGTTGTCATCGGTATCCAGCAGCAAGCCTTCGGCAATCTCCGCATCAAGCAAACGCGCATCGTTCCATTCGCCAGCAGCCAGTACGTTTTCCAGGCGGTTGAGATGCTTTATTCCTGCTAGGCGAGGCTGCTGACTCAAGCGCAGTCGGCATCTTTGCACCTTGATTCCGTGTAATGCCCAGTCGCATGGATACTCGGGCAAGGGCGAAATATCCCAGAAATGGGCGATATCGGTGCAATCCTGGGGCGCATAGCCGCGTGCTCCCATCCCGCGTGTGACAACCAGCTTCAGCACACCGTCGGGGTGTCGCGCAAGCATGGTGTCCAATTCAGCGGAAAGCGGCGCGGCATCGGGGCAGGCAATACCCAGCGCGGTGCAGTCGTGCCGGAGCTTTTGATAGTGCAGCGGCCAATGTTGCGCTTTGCCCCGGATCGCGCGCAGCGTGCGAAACACCCCATCCCCGTAGAGCAGGCCACGATCACGTATGCCGATCAGATTGCCAGGCTTGCCATTGACCAGCATCGCAACGGAAAAAATTAGCAGGGGGTTGAAAAACGTCGCGAGCTATGGCAGAACAAGGCGCGAGAGGACGAAGTGGGTCTCGCAGGGATGGGCGGCTTGCCGGCCAACTCGCAAAAAGCGGAGTTTACATTTGAGTAAATGAGCATTTTGAGTCCTTGAGCAACGCAGTTATGCTGAGCGCAGTAGTTTTTCAGACCTTGCGGAACAGCAGTGTTCCGTTGGTTCCGCCGAAGCCGAAATTATTGTTTATCGCGACATCAATCTTCATGTCGCGTGCAGTATTCGCGCAATAGTCCAGATCGCATTCCGGGTCTTGTTCAAAAATATTGATGGTCGGAGGCGAGATTTGATGGTGTACCGCCAACGCGCAAAACACCGACTCAATCCCGCCGGCACCGCCCAGCAGGTGACCTGTCATCGACTTGGTCGAGTTTACGACCAGTTTCCTGGCGTGATCGCCGAATGCCAGCTTGATCGCTTCGGTTTCATTCTTGTCGCCCAGCGGGGTCGAAGTGCCGTGCGCGTTGACGTATTGCACCTGATCGGGATTAAGCCCGGCATTGCGCAACGCGTTCACCATGCTGCGCTTGGGCCCATCAGTATTCGGGGCGGTGATATGGTAGGCATCGCCGCTCATGCCATAACCTGCCAGTTCCGCGTATATCCTGGCTCCGCGCGCCCTGGCGTGTTCGTATTCCTCCAGCACCATCACCCCGGCACCTTCGCCCATCACGAAGCCGTCTCTATCCTTGTCCCACGGGCGGCTGGCCGTCGCCGGATCATCATTGCGTGTGCTCAGCGCTCGCGCCGCGGAAAAGCCGCCAACCGCCAATGCACTGATCGTGGATTCGGAGCCGCCCGCAATCATTACATCCGCATCCCCATACTCGATGATGCGCGCCGATTCACCAATGCAATGCGTGCCGGTGGTGCAGGCAGAAACCATCGCCAGATTCGGGCCTTTCAGCCCGTACATCACGGACAGGTTGCCGGAGATCATGTTGATGATGGTCCCGGGAATGAAGAACGGAGATATTTTGCGCGGCCCTGCTGCGAGGTAATCGTTGTGGGTATCCTCGATCATCGGAAGACCGCCGATTCCGGAACCGATGTTTACGCCGATACGCTCGGCATTCTGGTCGGACACTTCCAGACCCGAGTCCTTGAACGCCTCTATGCCAGCCACCAGGCCGAAATGGATGAACCGGTCCATGCGGCGGGCATCCTTGGCGGAAAGAAATTGTGTGACGTCAAAATCCTTCACTTCCCCGGCAATCTGCGCTGCCATCAAGCTGGCATCAAAGCGGGTGATCCTGGTGATGCCGGACTTCCCCGCGACGATATTCTGCCAGACCGTGGGAATCCCTATCCCGACCGGGGAAATAGCCCCCAGCCCGGTAATGACGACTCTACGCTTAGACAAATTGACTCCGCCAGACAATAAGGATGGGGAAAACTGAAAAGAGGATAAAAATAAAAAAGAAGTGGATTACTTTTGATGTGCCAGGACGTAGTCGATGGCCTGTTGTACGGTGGTAATTTTTTCTGCGTCTTCGTCCGGGATGTCACACTCGAACTCTTCTTCCAGAGCCATTACCAATTCCACGGTGTCCAGCGAGTCTGCTCCCAGATCGTTGACAAAGGAAGATTCGTTCTTGACTTCAGATTCGTTTACACCGAGTTGCTCGGCAACAATCTTTTTTACACGCTGTTCAATAGACATATTAATTCTCCCACCCTGATTAAAGTTCAAAATAACGGCGGCATTGTATCAAATCTGCGGAAAAATCCAAACAACTTGTATTGGGCGACGTTGGGTCATCGGGACCGCATACAGCCGGATTCGCACATTTTTGCCGAACACAGAGTTCAGGTGCCGGATACCTCATCAGCAGGGGGCTGGGATTGATCATTTTGCGGCTGTTCACCCTGAGGAGCGATTTTGCGTTGCCGCTTCTCTTCCTGTTTCTTTTTCTTTGCGATCTCTTTTTGACGTTTTTCAAACGAGTAATTGGGTTTGGCCATTTGCAGTCCTGGTAATTTTAGGTCGGGGGGTACCATGATAACAGGTACTATTGGTTTGTTTTTAAATCCTTGGCGCGTAATCGATTGTTCGGCTCGCCAGAACGATGCAAATTGCCGGGTAAAATCAAGTCGGGCTTGCGCTGAACTGCTTACACTGAACCATGACTATAGTCGCTGTATTCAACCAGAAAGGCGGTGTTGGGAAAACCACCACGGTTCTTAATCTGGCGGCCGCGTTGACGCGTCGCGGTTGCCGACCGATTGGCATCGACCTGGATCCGCAAGCTCAATTCAGTTCTATTTCGGGCATGCCGGCGAGCTCGGCCGATGAGAGCATTTATAGCTTGTTTCAGCGCAATCGGCCGTTGCGGGACCTGATACGGGAATCGCCAAGTGGAATCAGGGTCATTCCCTCACATGTCGAACTATCCAAAGTGGATGCGCTGTATGGCAAGGGTTACAACGCAATCAACAAGCTCAACACCAGTTTGCAGGCCGAAAAGTCGATATCCGGAAACACCACGTGGATAATCGATTGCAGCCCGCTGGTTGGCGTCCTTTCCCTGAATGCGATATTTGCCTGCGATGCTGTTATCGTCCCAATCTCGGCCGATTACCTGTCACTGAATGGCGCCCTTCAGATTGTGAAAACCCTCAAGGCCCTCGAGCAGGTACTGAAGCGCCGGGTTAATCGCCGTTTTCTGCTCACCCGCTTTGACTCCAGGCGGAATATGGCAAAAATCGTTTTGAATTTGGCTCAGGCAGAATTCGGTGCGGACGTTTGCAGGACAGTCATTTCGGAAAATGTCAATTTGGCCGAAAGCCCGGCATTGCACAAGACGATCTTCGAGCACGCTCCCGGCAGCCGCGGCGCGCAGGACTATGATGCACTGCTGGACGAATTAATGGCTGACGGGTTTATCGGATAGCTTCGGGACTCTTGAACAGTCCGGGAGCTTATGATCGCCCGTATACCAAAGCCAGACCATCAGTTATGTTTGGCAATTAGCGACAATACCTCTTCAATATCCGCCGACTGGGAAGGCACTTTGTCGGTACTGATTGTCTTGCATTGCATTACTTCACAATCGCGGTACATCTGGCGCAGTTTGCGTTCCGCATCAAAAACATCCCTGCCCTGGATCTGAATGCTCTCGACTTTTTGACCATCCCGGGTTTTCACAGAGAAATCGAATTTCAACATATGCCTAATCCATGTACATGCCGCCGTTCACATGCAGCGTGACACCGGTGATGTAGGCCGCGCCGGGGCCGGCAAGAAAGGCGACTGCAGCTGCGATATCAGCGGGCTGGCCGAGCCGTTTCAGCGGAACGTGTTCGATCAGTTTGGCGCGTTGTTCTTCGCCCAGCGCATGAGTCATGTCCGTGTCGATGAATCCGGGGGCAACACAGTTCACGGTGATATTGCGGCTGCCGATTTCCTGGGCGAGAGACTTGGTGAAACCGACCATGCCCGCTTTGGAAGCGGCGTAGTTGGCCTGTCCGGCGTTGCCCATACTGCCGATCACCGAGGAAATGCTGATGATGCGCCCTCCCCTGGCCTTCATCATCGCGCGCAGCACGGCGCGGCTGAGACGGAACACCGATTTGAGATTGGTCGCCAGCACGTCGTCCCACTCTTCATCGGTCATGCGTGCCAGCAGATTGTCGCGGGTGATGCCGGCGTTGTTCACCAGTATCGAAATTTCACCGAATTGCCTGCGCAGTTCAGCCAGAACCTGTTCGGTTTGAGCGGCATCGTTGACGTTCAACGCCATGCCCGCGCCCTTGATACCGGCCGCATCCAGGTACGCACCGATCGCCTGCGCACCGGTATCGCTGGTGGCCGTGCCGATCACGGTCGCGCCCTGCCTGCCCAGTTCCAGCGCGATGGCCTGGCCGATGCCGCGGCTGGCTCCGGTGACTAATGCGATTTGCCCTAGCAGTGTCATGTCATGTTCCTTATGCAAGTGTCGCCAAAGCCTGGGTCAGCGCCGCGCCGTCGTGTATGGACAGTGCTTGCTGGTCGGCGGCGATGCGCTTGTTCAATCCTGCCAGCACCCTGCCCGGCGCACATTCCGCATTGTGGGTAACACCCAGTTTGCCGAATTCCAGCACCGTTTCCACCCAGCGCACCGGCGAATACAACTGGCGCACCAGTGCGTCCTTGATCATAGCGCCATCCGAATAGCTTTTTACATCGGCATTGTGCAGCACCGGAATGACGGGGCTCTGCATTTGGACATTGTTCAGATACTCGCCCAATTGCCGTGCTGCACCCTTCATCAAAACGCAATGTGACGGCACGCTCATCGGCAGCATGATAGCGCGCTTTGCGCCCCTGGCCTTGGCCAGCTCCATCCCGCGCTCGACTGCAGCGCGGTTCCCTGCGATCACGACCTGTCCGGGAGAGTTGTAATTTACCGCCTCCAGCACTTCCCCCTGCGCGCCGTCAAGACACACGGCACGCACCGTATCGTCATCGAGGCCGAGGATCGCGGCAATGCCGCCCACGCCTTCCGGTACCGCGTGCTGCATGCATTGCGCACGGTAACGCACCAGCGGCAACGCATCGGCAAAACTCAGCGCGCCGGCAGCGACCAGCGCGGTGTATTCACCCAGGCTGTGCCCTGCCATGATGGACGGAGCCGCGCCGTGCTGTGCTTGCCAGGCGCGATACACCGCCACACCTGCGGTCATCATGACGGGCTGGGTGTTTACGGTAGCATTCAGATCGTCATCGCTGCCTTCCGATACCAGCTGCCACAGGTCCTGTTTCAACACATCGGAGGCTTCGGCAAAGGTATTGCGCACAACCGGAAAATCGGCATAGCCGTTCATCATGCCGCGCGATTGCGAACCTTGGCCGGGAAATACGAAAGCGAATTTAGTCATGGGTTTAGCCGTCGTTAGTTGGTAGTCGTTAGGCATTAGTTGAAAATCAGGTTTAACTAACGACTAGCGGCTAACGCCTAGCGTCTGCTTCACCATTTGATCAAAACGGCACCCCAGGTGAACCCGCCACCCACGGCCTCCAATATGATGTTTTGCCCTGCCTTGATGCGGCCGTCGCGCACCGCGGTATCCAAGGCCAAAGGAATCGAGGCCGCCGAGGTGTTGCCGTGGGTCGCGACGGTAACGATCACGTTGTCCATGCTCAAGCCGAGTTTCTTGGCAGTGGCTTCCATGATGCGTATGTTGGCCTGATGCGGAACCAGCCAATCGATGTCGGACCCCTGCAACCGGTTTTCCTCAAGCACTTCCTCGACCACAGAGCTGAGCACTTTGACCGCAAATTTAAAAACGGCCTGTCCCTCCATCTTGATGAAAGGATCGCCTTGCACCAAGCCATTGCTGATGTTGCCTTCGGCTTTCAACATGCCGCGATGACTGCCATCGGCGTGCAGCTTGCCGGAGACGATACCGGGCGTTTCGGAGGCCTGCAGCACGACCGCCCCGGCGCCGTCGCCGAACAATACGCAAGTGGTGCGGTCTTTCCAGTCCAGAATGCGCGACAGCACCTCTGCACCGACCACTAACGCCGTCCTGGCCTGACCGCTGCGTATGTAAAGATCGGCGGTGTTCATTGCATAGACAAACCCGCCGCATACTGCCTGCATGTCGAATGCGGCGCCATGATTCCTGATCCCGAGTTTGTCCTGAAGGATGCAGGCAGTACTGGGAAAAATCTGGTCGGGAGTAGTGGTCGCGACGATCACCAGGTCTATCTCTTCAGCGCTGATTCCTGCGGCCTGAATGGCTTGCAGGCTGGCCTGCAGGGCAAGATCGCTGGTCAGTTCGTCGTCAGCCGCGATATGCCGTTCGACGATACCGCTGCGCGAGACGATCCAGTCGTGGGAGGTATCAACGATCTTTTCCAGGTCAAAATTGGTCAATACCTTCGCCGGCAGATAACTTCCGGTGCCGATGAGTTTTGAATACATCAGGAGCCCTCCGCGGCTTTTTGCAGATTCGAGTGATGCCATATTTCAATGTGTTCGCTGATGTGCTGCAACATGCCACCTCGCGCCTCTTCGGCGGCGCGCTCGATGGCACAACGGAAGGCGAAAACATCCGCAGAACCGTGGCTCTTGACAACGATGCCTTTCAACCCGAGAAAACTCGCACCGTTGTAGCGGCGATGATCCACCCGGCGCTTGAACGCATTGAGTACCGGCATCGCCACCAGTGCAGCGAGCTTGGAGTACATGTTCCTGCCAAACTCTTCACGCAAAAATCCGCCCAGCATCTGCGCCAGCCCTTCGGTGGTTTTCAATGCCACGTTGCCGACGAAACCGTCGCACACCACCACGTCGGTGGTGCCCTTGAATATGTCGTTGCCTTCGACGTTGCCGTAAAAATTCAGGTCGCTGGCACGCAGCAGTTCTGCGGCTTGCTTGACCACTTCATTGCCCTTGATGTCTTCACTGCCGATATTCAACAGGCCCACGCTGGGATTGGGGTTGCGCTCCAGCGCGGTAACCAGCGTGGAACCCATCAGGGCAAATTGCAGCAGGTGTTCGGCGTTGCAATCGGTGTTGGCGCCCAGGTCGAGCATGCAGACCTGGCCGTTCTTGGTCGGCAAATATGACGCAATCGCCGGGCGGTCGATACCGGGAATGGTTTTCAGCACATAACGTGCCGTCGCCATCAGTGCGCCGGTATTGCCCGCGCTCACGCAGGCCAATGCTTCGCCGTTCTTGACCAGATCGATGCTGACCCGCATCGAGGAGTCCTTTTTTCCGCGCAATGCGGATTGCGGCTGTTCGTCCATGCCCACCACTTCGCTGGCCGGATGAATGCGCAAGTGGACTCCGGTCTTCACACCCTGGGCACGCAACTCGGTTTCAATGGCATCGGGGATACCCACCAGAATGATGGTATCGTCGGGAAACTGCTTCAGATACTCAACTGCTGCGGGGATGGTGACCGTCGTTCCATGGTCACCTCCCATCGCGTCTATGGCTAATGTGACATCCACTAAGCAATCCTCGGCAAGGCTGACAAAAAGAAAACGCAGCCGACCTTGAATGATCGGCTGCGCTACTTGAAGGTTTATTCGCCCTTGGTATTGACTACCTTCTTGCCACGGTAAAAGCCGGTAGGGCTGACGTGGTGGCGCAAGTGGGTCTCACCCGTGGTCGGCTCGATCGCGGTTGCCGGGTTGGTCAAAAAATCGTGGGCGCGGTGCATGCCGCGCTTGGATGGGGACTTTTTATTCTGCTGAACTGCCATGATATCGACTCCTAAAATAACTGTTTAATTACGTTTCAATTGCGCCAAAACCGCAAATGGATTCTTCTTATCCTCCTGCGTATTTTTGCCATCTGTCGCCCGACAAGCACCCAACTCGTGTTTGGGTGCGATCGGCAGGCTTAACAAAATCTCTTCTTCCAGCAAATCAAGCACATCCAGATGCGTATCCGCCAGAATGCTGTCGAACTGTTCCACCTTGTCTTCCGCTTCATCATCCAATGCATCGAGACCTGCCTGATCGCGGAGCAACAGGCGCGTATCAAGCCGCACCGGATAATCCAGTCCTTCCATGCAACGCTGGCAACGCAAACGGCACAGCCCAACCACGCCCACATCCAGAAAGGGGATCCCCTGCTTATCCACGCCGCCTTGCACCGTGTAGTGCAAAACTCCCTGGGGAGTTTCCAGTGCATCCAGCAGGCGAGGCAGTCCGGCAACCGGCAACTCACCGCTTAATTGTTTCCCGTTTCCGGCAAAATCCAGGCTGTCGATGAAAGGCCGTGCATACATGAGGCGCACATGATATATTTTTCGTTGCTTCCTGTCAAAAATCCCAAGGAATATCTTTGAATTCTCAGTTGCTTGTCCTTGCTTCAAGTTCCATCTACCGAAACGAACTGCTTAAACGGCTGAATCTTCCGTTCGAGACCATCGCCCCGGATGTTGATGAAACGCCGTTGCCGCAAGAATCTGCGCGCTCAACCTCGGTGCGGCTGGCCCAGGTGAAAGCCCGGGCAGTGGCCGGCAAATACCCCGATGCGCTTATCATCGGTTCCGACCAGGTCGCCCTGCTGGAAGGCAGGCAGCTCGGCAAACCGCTTACCCACGACAACGCTGTCAAGCAACTGCGCGCGATGCGCGGCAAGACCACGCATTTTTATACCGCGCTGACGCTGCTCAACAGCAAAACCGGGAATATGCAAACTGAAGTGGCGGAAAATTTTGTCACCATGCGCGAGCTAAGCGACGAAGAAATCGAAAACTACCTGCTCAGGGAACAGCCCTACCACTGCGCCGGCAGCGCAAAGACCGAAGGACTCGGCATTGCACTGATCAGCCGGATGACCGGCGATGATCCGAACGCGCTGGTCGGCCTGCCGCTGATTTTGCTGGTCGAAATGCTGCGCCGCGAAAACGTGCGGCTGTTCTGATCATGTCGGCCAGGCTGGGTACGCTTTACCTGATTCCGTGCACGCTGGGCGATACTCCCCCGGATCAGGTATTACCTCAACACGTGATCAGCGTTGCGCGCAAATTGCAAAATTTCGTGGTGGAACAGCCCAAGACCGCCCGGCAATTCCTTTCGGCACTCAAACCCGAGCAGCCGATCCAGGCGCTGCACTTCGCCACGTTAAACGAACACACTGCCGCGAATGAGTTGCCCGAATTGCTGGCCCCGCTGTTGGCCGGACACGATGTCGGTGTCATTTCAGAGGCTGGGTGTCCGGGTATCGCCGACCCTGGTGCGAATTTGGTGAACCTGGCACATCGCAACGGCATCCGCGGTCGTGCCGCTGGTCGGCCCTTCCTCGATCTTGCTGGCGTTGATGGCTTCCGGATTGAATGGACAGTGCTTCGCCTTTCACGGCTACTTGCCGATAGCAGAAGCCGAGAGAAACAAGATGATTTCAAAACTTGAAGCCGAGTCGTCAAGACTCAAACAAACCCAGCTGTTCATCGAAACCCCCTACCGCAACGACAAGATGTTCAGCGCGCTTATCGCCCAGTGCCGTCCGGAAACGCTGCTATGTGTGGCCACCGACATCACTTTGCCCGGCGAGCAAATCCGGACGCGCTCCATCGCACAGTGGAAATCGCAGCGTATGCCGCAACTGAACAAACGGCCAAGCTTGTTTTTGCTGCTTGGAAAAAGTTAATTTAGTTGCTGAACATCCGGCTTTCTGGTATTAAAGCGGACTTCATTTTCATCCCGTTGGAGAAGTGCAATGCAGGTACAGCCACAAAAACCCGTCGTCCCTTACAAACCCAAGAAGGGCGAGCCTTACATGAGCCCCAAGCAGCTCGAACATTTCCGCCAGATCATGAACGATATCAAGGCGGGATTGGGCAAGGATATTGATCGCACCGTACATACCATGCAGGACGAGGCAACCGTATTCGCCGACCCGAATGACCGCGCCACACAGGAATCCGACATGGGCCTGGAGCTGCGCAATCGTGACCGCGAACGCAAACTGATCAAGAAAATCAATGAGATGCTTGCCAAGATCGATAGCGGAGAATATGGCTACTGTGAAAATTGCGGCGTAGAGATCGGCCTGAATCGGCTCGAAGCACGGCCTACCGCTACACTATGTATCGACTGCAAGACCCTGGATGAAATACGCGAGAAGCAAGTCGCCAAGTAATCGCCGTCCAGTTATAAAAAAAGCCCCGCCGTTCTGGCGGGGCTTTTTTGTTTGTGGCCGGTAAATTACTCGGCAGCAGAAGCGGCTGCCGGCGTATCCAGCAGCGCCTTCATGCTCAGCTTCATACGACCCTTGTCGTCCACTTCCAGCACCTTTACGCGCACAATCTGGCCTTCCTTGAGGTGATCCGAGACATTTGCAACCCGCTCATGGGCAATCTGGGAGATGTGCAACAGGCCGTCCTTGCCCGGCAATACATTCACCAATGCGCCGAAATCGAGCAGTTTGACCACGGGGCCTTCGTATATCTTGCCCACTTCCACGTCGGCGACGATGTCTTCGATGCGTTTTTTGGCCAATTCACCTGCCTCGCCGCTTACACAGGAAATGGTGATGTTGCCGACATCATCGATGTCTATCGTCGTGCCGGTTTCTTCGGTCAGGGCGCGTATCACCGCGCCGCCCTTGCCGATCACGTCACGGATCTTTTCCGGGTTGATCTTCATCTTGATCATGCGCGGGGCGAATTCGGAAACTTCGGTGCGCGCATTCGGCATGGCCTGTTTCATCAAGCCCAGAATGTGCATACGGCCTTCGCGGGCCTGGGTCAGCGCAGCCTGCATGATGTCGCGCGTAATGCCGTTGATCTTGATGTCCATCTGCAAAGCGGTAATGCCGGATTCGGTGCCGGCCACCTTGAAATCCATATCGCCCAGGTGATCTTCATCGCCGAGGATATCGGTCAGCACCGCGAAGCGGTTGCCTTCCTTGATCAGACCCATCGCAATGCCCGCCACATGCGCCTTGAGCGGCACACCGGCATCCAGCAGCGACAGACAACCGCCGCATACCGACGCCATCGAGCTGGAGCCGTTGGATTCGGTGATTTCCGACACCACGCGCATCGCATAGCCGAACTCTTCCTCGCTGGGCAACACGGCGACCAGCGCGCGCTTGGCCAAACGGCCGTGGCCGATCTCGCGGCGCTTGGGCGTACCCACACGGCCGGTCTCGCCGGTGGCATACGGCGGGAAGTTGTAATGCAGCATGAAACGGTCGCTGTATTCGCCTTGCAGCGCGTCGATTTTCTGCGAGTCGCGCATGCTGCCCAGAGTTGCAACGACGATAGCCTGCGTTTCGCCGCGGGTAAACAAAGTTGAACCGTGGGTGCGCGGCAATACGCCGTTGCGTATCGTGATCGGGCGCACGGTGCGCGTGTCGCGGCCGTCGATGCGCGGCTCCCCGCTGAGTATCTGTCCGCGCACGATCTTGGCTTCCAGCGCGCTGAACAGGTCATTGACGTGATTCTTGTGAATGGCAAGCACTTCAGCCGGCATGGCCGCCATCACCTTTTCGCGTATCGCATCAACCGCGACAGTGCGGGCCTGCTTGGAGCGAATCGCGTACGCTTGTCCCAGTTCGGCTTCGGCGAGGCCGGCAATTTGCGCAATCAGGGCCTCGTCCTTGGCAGGGGCGGTCCACTCCCAAGGGTCTGCACCCACCGCATCGGCCATTTCATTGATCGCATTGATGACTGTCTGCAGCTGTTCGTGGCCGAACATCACCGCGCCCAGCATTACATCCTCGGGCAACTGTTGAGCCTCGGATTCCACCATCAGCACGGCACGCTCGGTGCCGGCAACCACCAGATCCAGTTGCGAAGTCAGCAGTTCGGTGGCGGTCGGGTTGAGCAGATACTGTCCATTGGCATAACCCACGCGGGCCGCGCCTATCGGGCCGTCGAACGGAATACCGGACAAGGCCAGCGCAGCCGATGCGCCTATCATCGAGGGAATATCCGAATCGATTTCTTCATCGGAAGACATCACCGTCGCGACGATCTGCACTTCATTGTAAAAACTTTCAGGGAACAGCGGACGCAGCGGGCGGTCGATCAGGCGGGACGTCAGAATCTCCTTTTCGCTGGGACGGCCCTCGCGCTTGAAGAATCCGCCGGGTATCTTGCCCGCCGCGTAGGTGCGTTCCTGATAATCCACGGTCAGCGGGAAGAAGTCCTGCTCCGGCTTGGCATCCTGTCTGCCGACCACGGTGACCAGCACCACGGTATCATCCAGACTGACCATCACGGCACCGCTGGACTGGCGCGCGATTTCGCCGGTTTCAAGCGTGAGTTGGTGGTTGCCGTATGCGAATGTTTTTTTATAGTGACTCAAGATAGACCTCTCTGTGCATGGCATGACGCGCAATCGCGACATGCATTGTGAGCAAACAAAATAAACGGATATAAACAACACGGGCCGCTGATGCGACCCGCTGGGTACAAATTATTATTTACGGATATCCAGGCGCTGGATCAACGTGCGATAGCTCTCGTCATTGGTGCGTTTGAGGTAATCGAGCAGCTTGCGGCGGCGGCTTACCAGGCGCAGCAGTCCGCGGCGTGAATGGTGATCCTTGACATTGTCCTTGAAATGCTCGGTCAGATATGCGATACGTGCCGTGATCAATGCCACTTGCACTTCCGGGGAACCGGTATCGCTCTTGGCGCGTTGAAAGTCGGTCACGATTTGCGCTTTTTGCGCGGCGTTAATTGCCATTGGTTTTACACTCCTGAAAAAAGTGCGGCATTCTACCCTTTATCGGGGGTATTGCTCAAGTCCAATAAGCGCAGAAGGCAAAACATATCTGGCGTAGGGGTTCCCAGCCTGAATATCACCTTGTCTCCCGCAAACAGGAGAAGGGGTTGGGTAAGCGTAGCGAGTGGGCAGAGCAGGGATTATGCGATGCAAAGCATGGCCCTTCGAATCTTATGGGCACTGGATTATCGTGGTTCCGCTTCAATATTGGCGCGCCCGAAGAGATAAAACTAATG
>CAVWTZ010000009.1:0-4782 GCA_963757485.1 uncultured beta proteobacterium | reverse complement strand
TTCGGACTGGACTTCCCGAAGAATGAGCTGGATGCCGCGATCGTCAATATCCAGGATATTTTCGAAGATGAACATCTTGTCTTCAATCTTTTGTGCCAGCTCGGGGTCGAGGCTGCGCACGTTTTCCATCATTTCCGTTTCCAGCGCATTACCCATGTAATTCAGGATCTCCGCGGCGGCGGCCACTCCGCCTTTCAGGTTTTTCTTACCGGTTCCGCCACCTGACATAAGCTTGCCTAAAACGTCATTCAGCTCGCGCAGTGCAACAGGCTGTACGCTGTCCAGCGTGGAAATGCGCAGCAGCACATCGTTGCGCGTACGTTCGGTGAGCATTTTAAGGATACCCGCGGATTGATCGGGATCCAGGTGCACCAGAATGGTTGCGATGATCTGCGGGTGTTCGTTGCCGATCATTTCCGCAACCGCACCCGGATCCATCCATTTCAAACTTTCGATACCGCTGGTATCGCTGTTGCTCATGATCCTGTCCAGCAGTCCGGCAGCCTTGTCATCCCCCAGCGCCTGGGTGAGCATGCCGCGTATGTATTCGTTGGAATCCATCCCAATGGTGGTTTTATCCGACGCGAGAATAAGAAAATCGTGGAATACCTCGGCAATCTGTTCGCGGCCGAGGTTTTTCAGCTGTACCATTGCCGTACTGATTTTTTGCACCTCTTTAGGCTCGAGATATTTCAGCACTGCTGCGGCTTCGTTTTCGCCCAGCGTCATCAGGAATATTGCGCTTTTTTCGATGCCGGTAGTCATTCCTTTACCCATTCCTTGATGACGCTGGCAACAATCTTGGGTTCTTGCTGGGCAATTTGTCGCGCGACCTGAAGACTTTGCTCATAGGGTGCAATGGTGGAATTGTGTTGCGCGCCGGTATCGGCACCGGAGTCTTCGGTCGCTTTAAAGCCGCCCGTCTTGCTCTGCGGGGTGAGCAAGGTGCGCAGTGCCGGCCTGAGGATGCCAAAAATGACGAACAGCATGGCTGCTGCGATCAATGTATATTTGATTCCATCTTTTGCCAGTTCAATCACGAAAGGCTGCTTCCAGACCGGAATATCCGCAACGACCTCCTTGACTTCCGTAAACGGCGCAACCTGCACATTCAGGCTGTCGCCGCGCTTCTGATCGTAACCCACGGCGTCCTTGACCAGATCGCCGATCTGTTGCTTTTCGGCATCTGTCAAAGGTTTCTCGATGCTCTTGCCCTTGGCATCAATTACCGTACGGTTGCCATTCACCACCACCGCAACCGACAGGCGTTTGATGGAACCGACCGGCTGCACGGTGTGGCTTATGGTGCGGTCCACCTCGTAGTTCACCGTGGATTCCTTTTGCCGGCTGGATGGGCCGGCAGTGCCGGCACCGGCTGCAGCAGCACCTTTGGCGGCAACGATAGGAGCAGTGGCCGGGACCGGCGGTTGATTGGTCAGCGCGCCCGGGATGCCTCCGTTTGAAGGAGAAGTGCTCGACGATAGGCTGCTTTGCTCGCTGCGTATCGCTTGTGAAGCCGGGCTTGGGTTGGGCGTGAAAACTTCAGAGGTTTGTTCGGTGCGCGAAAAGTCAATATCAGCGGATACCTGGGCGCGCACATTGTTTATTCCGAACATCGGTATCAGCAACGCATTGATGCGATCGATATAACTTTGTTCCACCTGTCTCACATATTTGAGCTGGGAAGGGTCCAGACCTTCAGCGTTGCTGCCATCATGGCTGGCACTCAGCAACGTGCCATTCTGGTCCACCACCGTCACGTTCTTGGCGGACAGATCCGGCACGCTGCTGGAAATCAGGTGAATAATCGCGCTAACCTGCGCGGGGTCAGCAGCCGTCCGCCGCGCAGGTTGAGAAATACAGACGCGCTGGGTTTCTCCTGCTCCTTCACGAATACACTGGGCTTCGGGATAGCCAGATGGACGCGCGCGCAGCCACTGCATCTATGCTTTCCACCGTACGGGCCAGTTCACCTTCCAGTGCCCGCTGGTAATTGACCTGCTCGGCGAATTGGGTTATGCCGAATTTCTGGTTGTCCATCAATTCGAAACCGACATTTCCGCCTTTGGGGAGTCCTTGCGAGGCCAGCTTCAGGCGTGCTTCGTTTACCTGGTTGGACGGCACCATCAATGCCCCGCCGCCGTCGGCGAACTTGTAAGGGATGTTCATCTGCTGCAGCGATTCGATGATAGCTCCGCCGTCGCTATCGGACAGGTTGCTGTAGAGGACGCGGTAATCCGGCGTTTGCCCCCACATCCACAAACCGGCGATGAGGGCGAACGACGCCGCAACGCCAACCGCCACCCCCATTTTCTGCTGGAAGTTCAGCTGGTTGAAGAGATTTGTCGAATTTTTTTCCTGTTCAGCCATGATGATTCGAAATCACACCGAAAAGCCTCTGGGGCACAGAGCGCATTATCAACGTCACCATGCATCCTGAATGGATAAATAGGGGGGGGAACCCGTGTCTTTTCACTTAATGGCTGATGCGCTCACTTGAGTATTGTGCACCTGCCTGGAAACGACGCCGTAGCGAGTTGCGGGTAACGGTCAAAAGGAGACACAAGATGAATACCTCAGCAGTTGATGGCTTATTGGCGCAAATGCGTGTTGCAGCGGCGGCCGCCGGCTTGCGCGATCCAGGCCAGGCCGCGCAAGCCGGCAAGGTGGATTTTTCCAGCGTACTGAAATCGTCATTGGACGGCGTCGCCGGGGTTCAAGCCAAGTCGGAAGCGATGCAAAAAGCTTTCGCGCTGGGTGACGACAAGGTCAGCTTGAGCGATACCATGATTGCGATGCAAAAAGCCAGCATCAACCTGCAAACCACCGTTCAGGTACGCAACAAGTTTGTGCAGGCTTACAACGACATCATGAACATGCAGGTCTGATGTTTTGTCAACCCTAAGTTCAGTTACTCCATTTGCGCTGCTGCGCGGTAGTGTGGAGCCGGCATAATATCCGCACATATCTAGATATGTGATCTTGTCCGCTGCATGTTCGTCACATAGCGTTGCAACAGATTGGCGGATATGCCATCCAGATTTTTGAATTCACAACCGGCGCGTCTATACGCAGATCCTGATTTGGAAGTCAATGAAACCATGTTCTTCACTTCGATCGTTCCCCTGATCGTACCCAATTCCGGCAGCTCGATCTGGCAGTCCGGATAGGATAGTCCGGTGGTGAGTTCTGTGTCCGATTCCATGCAGGTCAGTCCGACGCCGCCGCAGCTGATATCCATGATGACGAACTCCAGCGGCTTTTTATCGGGTGCTGCATCCCTGTTAATGACGCAGCGCAACGGATTGATAACCGGGGTCATGAGCCGGTAGTATTCGCGCCGCTGCAGCCGGTAAAGACTGTCCGGCAGGGGCAGATAAAATGCAGGGTGACCCAGATACTCCGCGTTGCTGGCCTGGCTGGCGGCGAATTGAACCTTGATCTGCAAATGGGAGCTTACAAAAATCAGCCTTTTGCTTTGGGCAATGCGTCTGTTGTCCGAAGCATTCGGACTTTGCTCCAGCCACAAGCCTGCGTCGTCGACAGCCAATATCGTGGTCAGGATGAAATTGTTCTCGTCTTCGTAATACAGTGCGACACGATTGCCCTTTTCGGCGATGTAATGCATCACAAATTTGATTTCTTTGGGTGATGAGATGCAGTGCTTGCCGTCGTTATCCAGGGGCAGAGTTTCAATTTTCAGAGAAATGTCTTTTTCCATGTTCTTGATACTGCGTTAGTTAGATTTCCTAACATGATAACAAAACTATTTTTTATTATTGAAGGAGCAATGGGGGCGTCCGGTTGTTCCATGCGGTATAGCCAGGCAAGCAGCTCTGCCACCGCCAGATAAAGCTGCGCGGGTATTTCCTGGTCAAGTTCGACTTTCATCAGCAGTCCGACCAGGTCTTCGGATTCATGCACAAAAATCCCGTGCTGCTTGGCACGCTCGATGATCGCCTGCGCGATCAGGCCGCGCCCTTTGGCGACCACCTTTGGCGCGCCCTGGTTATCGCCATAGGCCAGCGCGATAGCAGCTTGTTGCGGCGTGAGAGGCTTTTTCAAGATTTTTCCACCACGGCAGCGAGCAGCGGTATATCGGCACCGGCGAGCGTATCCTTGAGCGCGGGCAGGGACCGGTTGAACAGTTCGATGGTCGTCGAGTCTGCCGCATGCAGTGTCAGCCGCAACCCGCTTTCAGCAAAGACCAGGCGGGCATGGACATCGCCGAGCCTGGGCAGGTTCAGTTCGATTTCTGTGCTCCACTGGCGTTCATCCTGCTCGCTGGACTGGTGTTCCGGCTCGCCCTGAATTTCCCATTGCATCTGCTGCCCGGGCCATATCTGACCCTGCCACACCAGATGATGATTTTCCAGGGTATGCAATTGCTGCTGCACCAATTGCAGCAATTCTTTTGCCACTGGCAGAGCAACATCGCTACTTGTCGAAGCAGCCTGTTTTGAGCCCGAATCAAAGGCAGGCATGCCAGTGCCTCGCAAAGGTTCTTGCGCTTTTTGAGTGTCCGGGGAGCCGGGAGCAGTTTGCTGATTGGCGGCTGACGGCGGCAGGTTCTTTCCCGTCAGCACATTTTGCGGTTCTTCCAGCAATCGATTCGTGCTGAGTTCTCCGCGTATCCACTGTGCCTGATGCGACTCGTAGAACAAGCCGCTTTTGCCGAGGCTTTCACGCAGCGCCCCGGCCAGCAACCCGGTATCCGGGTTTGCTTGTTCTTCGGCCTGCCAAACTGCCTTGTTGCCGAGTTGCTGAACAACAGGATGTTGC
>CAVWTZ010000008.1:0-36248 GCA_963757485.1 uncultured beta proteobacterium | reverse complement strand
GGCACAAGCGCCTGAGATGCCGGTCCGTCCATGACGGGCCAGCCAGAAGCCGTTGTCATGAGCGTAAATCTCAGAGTAAAGCCTTCGACGCTGCTCGTATACCGTCGCACACCGCAACTGCTCGGCTGCTCGTTCTTCCCAATGGACGATCTCGGTAACATCGCTGTCATCGCCGTCAGCCATAGCGAAGTATCTGTCCCTATTAACCGATCGTGCCCAATAATTGCGGTACCACTTATCCACATCCAACCCGGTTGAACTCCCCTCGACGGGTATTGCCTATGCTGGACTGGGTTCTGCTTCCACAGGACCCGGTTGCCGCTTCCCAACTCATTACCATGCGCATCAAGAAGAACGCACAGATCACCCCTTCCACCGCGAGCAGAATGGCCAGCCGGTAAATCGACGAAATCAACATCGAGCGTACCACCAACAGATTCCCCATCACCAGTGCCACGCTCAACATCAGGGGCTCGCGCAATGGTGCGAAGACGCGTAGTCCTTCCGGCTTGCGAATGTGAAAGAAAGCCAGCAGCCAGAAGCTCTGAAGCGTCCCCTGAAAAATGGCAAATCCGAACAGTCCGTAGTGATACGCCGAGTAGGCGCCAAGAGCGTCCGGTGAGAATTGTCTGCACAAGGCAGAGGCGCAAATTGAACCAGGCGTCATCCTGCGCGAAGAAAAGTTCTGTCGGGGCAGACCACGACGCGAGCATCATGGCGTTGATGCAATCGCGTAGAGCAGCGACTGCGCCGGAAACCACTTTGCGGTAAATACATGGACGATGATGGGAGTGCTCAAGCTGGCTAGCACGGCACAAGCCGGCCAGGCGATGCTGGCATTGATGCGCAGAGATTTCTCCACGCGTGAACGGAGCAGCGTGGGATCGCTAGCCGCGCTGCTGAACGCGGGTAAGTAGATGCGAGCCATGGCGTTGCAAATCACCAGAGGGTAGAGCGACAACGTGGAGGCCCAGGAAGCATCTCCCACAGCATTGTTGTCGAGCAGGCGCGCAATCATGATCGGGGGAAACGCCGCCGTGGCCATGTTCAACAGCGAGCCACCCTGGTAGATCATACTGAAACCCACGTGCGGGCGGATCGAAGCAAAGGAAAATCGCCGTAACGGCGGACGGGCGATCAAGTTGAAAGCCAGACTGCCGAACAAGTCGCGGCATCCCATGGCGACGACGTAGCACCAAATGCCTCGGTGCAGAAATGCAAGCGTAGCCAGCAGGACCGTGTAGATGAGGCTCTCGGCGGCTTCTACCGCGCTCACGACTTTGAAGCGCATGGCGCGCTCGAGTAGCGCGAGGGGCACCATTCGCTGGTTGCGCACAATCAGCAGAACCAGGAAAACGGCCGCGGGAAGGTAATTCTCGGGCCCCAGTTTACCAGCCGCAACGCCACCGGCAAAAGGGCGCCAATCACGACCGCGAAGGTGATCGAAACTCCAAGAATCAACTTCTGGGCGCTCGCTAGTTCGGTTGGCTCCAGATCGCCGCGCTTGCGAATCAGCGCCGCTCTCAGCCCCAAGTCGCCAAAATATCCGAGAATTCCCTGGGTTACGAAAATCAGAATGGCGAAGCGGCCGACGATCTCAGGACCAAGCCAGCGTGACACCGCAACACTGCTGCCCACGCTGAGCGCCATGACGACCACCTGGCGGATGACGAGAGCGATGGCGGCGCCGCTCATTTTCTCCCGAAACAGCGTCTGCAGCGCGGCACGGTAGGCAAACGACGACGGAACCGAGGCACACGCATCGGCGATATCGCCGGCTTCGCGCGGTAATTCCTCCTCGGGAAACAGCGGCCGTTCCGTTTTCATTTGCCAATTGTAGGCTGCATGCTGTGCTGCATGGTGCGCTGAGTTTCTGCACCCGGATGATGAAAGCCAGTTCGGGATTCCGCACCGCGCGCCAGTGCAGTTTCAGTTCCTTGATGTTTGCGATCTCGCGTTCGGCGCGCGCTTCGTCTGCAGGCGACAGTTCCACCTTGCTCTTGTCCTTAAGGGTGATGCGCTGCTCGGGGTAATCTTTTGTGTTGACCACGAAGTCCTGCATTCTTGTCACGCCGCCGATCTCGACGCGCAGCTGGTGCGGTCCCGGCACGGTATCGAGCGGCAGGCCGACCACCGCATACCACTGATTGTGATCGGCGGTAACCAGCACAGGCTGATCCCCCAGCCAGGTTTGCGGCATAACGGTATCGCGCGCAACGCTGCCGAGCGGAATCACCGCAACGCCGCCGGGTACGCTGGAAGACTGCGGGAGGCCTGCATATGCATGCAGCGGAAATGCCAGAACGAACAGGCCGAGGCGAAAGAGGGTTCGGCGCGTGATGGCAGCAAGCGTATGCATGGCTACTTTGAAAATCTCCGTGCTTTTCATAACATCAATTGGGCTCCGTTCCCGGTAGAAGTCCGTCCCCGGCAGTCACTGAACTCGCATTCCATGTCGGCCGCTCAGAGCTTTGGAATCCGTATGCGACTGATCATAAGTGAGCCGGAAACCGCAAACAACAACACCAGCGGATGAAGCGTGAAGCCGGCCAACACGACATTTCCGAACCAGAGGGACTCTCCCAATGCACCCTGTGAGGCCGCCGTGAACATCAACGCGACCAGCAGCAGCGACGTTGGAATGGGAGTTCCCTCGAAATACTTCACCTTGCCTTCTCCCTCGGATAGCGCTTCGGCCGTAACGTTGTAACGCGCAAGGCGAGATACGCCGCATGCAACAAAATAGGCCAGGACAATCCGGTCGTAAAAGCCCTGCATGCCGCAACCGTATGCAATCACGGCCGGGGCAACGCCGAAGGAAATGACATCGGAGAGCGAGTCGAGCTCACGGCCCATTGCGGAAGCCTGCTGCCGCCACCGGGCAATCCGTCCATCCAGGACATCGAAGATCAGAGCGGCAACGAGCAGACCGCATGCAAAGTAGACATGCATGATATCGGTCGTTTGCAGGTATGTCAGCATGGAAAACATTGCCCCCGTGCCGCAGACCGCGTTTCCCAGTGTGAACCAGTCCGCAAGATGGAACTCGCGAATAATCGAGAAAGGTTTTTGCCGTTTATGCATCATCGTGGCCTCCAGATTTTATCCGGACGCATTGTACTCATATCACCGCCAATAGAACTGACTATCAAGTGGCGGTTATTCAATGTTAAAGAAATATTAAATGGGGAGCATCAGAATTATATTTTGGCTTGCTTATTTCCCGGCTGCACTCGGATAATTATTTCGAGCCGAATTTTTTGGTCTTTTCAAGAAAATAATTTGGCTCCATCGCCGGAACTTGCTCGGCAGCCGAATTGGCAAACGGATTGACGCGCTTCATCGATACAGGCCGCGCCCGGCGAGCGCCGCCAATGCCCGGGTGCACGCGATGATGAGGGCTGCGGTGCGCAATGATACCTTGCTATTTCGATAGCTCGCGCTCGGGCGGGGTAAACGAGCAGCGCCAACTCTTGATTTTGGAGTCTTTGGGGATCGCATTGCTCGCAACAATCTCTGCGATTGCCTGTTCGGCAGTCGCGTTGCATTGTTCGATCGTCCGGTTGTACGGGTTGAACACCCAGTACTGGGGGACGTTCTCCGAATTTTCCAGTTCGAGGATCAGTACCGTGCCATCGCCATTTTTCTGGCTGCATCCCAGCATCGCCAGCAGACCAAATGCCGCCAGCAGCATCGTGATCTTCGAGCTTGCCCTGGTATTGCGGTTTTGATATTTACGCATATTGGTTATTGCCGTTTCATGGATCGTGATGGCGCCCAGTATACTGGTCTACCGCCACGATAGCGATCAAGTCAGGGTAATTGCGAGAAATGGATCAGGGCGTGCTGGAAGGATGTCGAGTCTGGTTTGCTACAACCTGTGAAACCGTGGTCTGTCCCATCACGCATTCGATTTTGTGCAATGAACGGGGTTCCGTCCCCATGTAATGTAGCCAGAGCTCGTTATTCATCATGTCCGATTCGTCCGGGCAAGTGGCAAAAGCCAACGGGCCGACTTTTTTCAGACATGCGTTCTTCCCTAGCAATGCGACCACGGCATCAATTGCTCCGGATGAATTGTTTGATGCTGGCAATTCCCTAATGCAAATTCTTTGCTACGAAAGATGTGAATGTCCGCCTGCATTCCACCCGACCGACTATGCAACTGTTCTCATGTCCGCCACCTTCAATCAGTTCGATGGTTTTTGGTTGGGGGGCGGCATCAAAAAGTTTCTGTCCCATCTGGTAAGGGACTACTTTATCCCAAGTGCCATGTATGATCAGCAGGGGAATTTTCAGTTGGGAGATCCTGGATATGGAATCAAAGCGCTCATGGATGAGCAAGTCGGTCGGCATAAAACCGTAGCCCAACGCACTGGCTTCCTCCGGCATGCTGGTGAAAGAAGATTCTTCTATGATTCCCGCAGCCTCAGGATGATTCACGGCCAGTTCGATCGCGATCGCCCCGCCCAATGAGTGCCCGTAAATGAAGATGCGCTTGGGCGGGATGTTGCGCTGTTTTACCAGGTAATTCCAGGCGGATTCCGCATCTTCATAAACCTTCGCTTCGTTTGGCTTGCCGCCGCTGCTCCGGCCATAACCGCGATAGTCGATCATCAGTACGTTATAGCCCATGCCATGCATCCACCTGGCATATTCAACGTCGCGCGCATGACCGACGTTTTTGTCATTGCCGTGAAGATAAAGCATGGTCGGCGCATCGGCGCTGTTGGCAGGTATCCACCAGGAAAACAGCTTTCCGCTATCGATACCGGTCCCGGAAGGTATGAAGAATTCCTCGGCCTTGAGCCCGACTCGTTCCGGCGTAGTCTGCAATGCAGTAGACGGCTCAAAGATATAATTCTTCTGGGTTGACCAAAACACGATGCATGCTCCCAAAAATATCAGTCCGACTATTCCCATGGTATTGTCCTTGCTTCAGTTGCGCCAAGTATGGTAAACAATCATTTTGCAATACTCCAAATATGATAACAGTATCAAGGGGCTCGGCATCGGTAACTGTTCCCGGACAGGTACACTTCCCGGCCACCCTTGGATAAATTTTTGATGCTGACTGGTTTGGTTCCAGTGTCCCAGTCGCTATTTGACGGTTCGATCTTTGCCCGGCTTATCTTCGACGAGCAGCTTCTTCCGGACGCTTTCGCTTGCTTCCGGGCGATGCAGCCGAGTGGTATAGGGACAGAGCCCCATCGATCTTGTGAAAAGAATGGGGCTCCCGTCCCCATGTAATTTCCAGCCGGACATTTTGTGCTCACATCACTGCTAATACCAGCCAAGCGAGTGGCGGCTTGCATTGCTCCCCGGTGCTGCATCGTCTTGTATGACTGCGATACCAACTACCATTTGTCGCCATCCTTGTGCCGTATGTCGTATGTGTCTTTATTCCGCAGACGTTTTATAGAACAATTTGAACCGGCAATTAAGCAATTATTGTCCGTGCTCTGTCCTCCTCCCATTGAGCATGTGTTCTGACTGCATGCAGAACTCCCCTTATCCCCAACCCATAAAGGCTTGGGGATTTTTATTGCTGCTACAAACCGAATTCCCTTTCCGATACGCGCCTGTCCTTTGCCGAGTTCTGCATCAGGGCGCGTTGGAAAGCGAACAGCAGCGTGCCGCATGGAAGATATACAAGAACTGCGACGGCACCCATGGATAATTGTTCGGTGCTTATTCCCGCTGTCTGATCCTTAAATGGCATGCAATATGCTCATTGGTAACCAAGACCGCAAATTCAGGTTCGTCAGTTGCCAACCAAAATGCGGTTTAAACCCAAGGAGGTGTGTCATGAAAATCACTATGGACATGAGCAGCTACGAAATTGAACGGGATGAGATCAAGTTCGCGGGAATTTGGCGGGGCGCATGTGAACACCGTTCGCAATCCTGCCGTCGAACCGGTTTGCGGTCTTCAGGAGATTGAATCCGCGCCTGATGTGACGCGGGCGGTGGTCTCGGCGATCGCTTGGACGAAAATGCACTCCTGGCCGGAATAGCTGTCAGGTTCGCGGCGGGTTGGCTAAAGGGCGGCCGCCGAAATTGAGCACCGCATACTGACCTTTTTTGGCATCGTTGTGACTTGCATTTGTGCGCCATCAGTCGTCACGTGAAGTTCGATGCACCATTTGCGTGCGAGCATGATGGTGGAAAGCAGATCATGGTGCGCCGGAACACGATGAGCAGGTTGCAACATGCGGGATATACAGGAACCGCGACGACAGCGGGTCTGCTAAAGGGGCCGGCATCCGATTTCTTCACGGACTTTTGCATTTCGCCGGAATCTATGGAGAAGTATTAGTTCTGTTTGGCTCTCTTGTGTACTTCCATCAGAGCAGCCAAAACAGCCGGCGGGAAGCCTTGCCGGCCGCCTCGTTCGTCCAGAATGATGGTGCTGAGGTAATTCTGCAACTCGACGTAACCCCACATCAGCGAGATCTTTTCGCCTATGCGGGGATATTGTTCCCAGATGATGGAAAGATGCGGCGGTAAACCTGCGGGCATTGCAATTGCAGGGGGAGGCCCTTTGGGGACAGATATCTTGATTTTCATGAGTGATATAGGGACGGAGCCCGATTTTGATTTTGTGAAATTATGGAACTTCGTCCCTATGTCATTTTTTTCCGGGAATCCGCGGTCTGCACCTGCACCTTATTGTTGGGTATGAGCCGCGTGTTCCCTATTGCCACGACGGCGATCGACTGCCGTATCGACCCTAGCGGTGCGGCGATCGGACAGGCCGGCACGGCGGATCATTTCGTTCCAGACCTTGTCGCTGCCTGCGGATCTGAAACGAACGTACAACGCCACTTCCTCGGGGAAAGCGCCGCTGCTGCCGAGGCGTGCGAGATAGTGTGTGCCTGTTCCTCTTCCCGGGGTGTTATCGGCCTCCCAGGCTCGCACGATGGCCTGCCACAACGCCCGCTCGAACGGCTCGTCCTCTTCGTCAAAACCGTACTGCCATTTCAGGAACGATGCTTCCGCGGAAGATAGTTCAGTGCTGCGAAACCTTATGCTCATAGCTCCTCCAGGCGAACATTGGATAGTCACGGGGACGGAGCCCCTTCATTTCACTAAATCACGGATGCCGTCCCCATGTAATTCCGGAACACGTGGTCTGTCCCTTATTGATCCGAGTACTTCACACCTAGTGCTCTGTAAAACATTGGATGTATATGTACTGTCGACGAAGGTCGAATTTGACCAGGACTAAGTCTTGAAAGAGTGTTTTGACGCGTCCAACTAACTGAATCAGTAGGTCCAGTTTTAATACCAATAAGCCCGATAGCATAAAACTCTCTTAGAATGTAGTTTCTAACTGAATCAAAGTTGGCGCTTTTGGCCTCATACAAACTAAAAAGGGACTTGGTGATCGGATCCGCACTTGAGTTAGTCAATGAAAAGGCAATTTCTTCAAATTTTGACCCCAGTAACTCCAGCGTAATATCACTTACGTCAAAATGATTTTTAAAGCCAAACAGGAGGCGAGATGTATGTATTAAGTCAGGCAAAATTGTTGTCCATTCGTTTGATAAGGACTGCAATCGTTCACATGAGTAGTTATGCTCAGCTTCTTTAATTATGCCCGCAGAAATTTTTGGCCTACCTGTACATAACTCCAAACACTCATTAACAAATACAATAATATCGCGGGGACGAAAAAAGGTTCTTTCTAACATGTAAGCAAAAGTGTCCTTGCTATCTACATGGTCTGGGAACACATCTTCAAACGTAACGTCCCCTTTTGTGTAATGACGCGTAATTACTTTATTTATGCGGAGTTTAACGACTTGCTCTAACTCTTTCTTTTCCCATTTTAGATTTAAATACAGGGCCTTGAATTTCTCCTCCTGAAATCCAGCAGTGGATTCCAAATGGATTACCTTGTAAAGTAGGTCATGACGAATTGCTAAAATAATTTTAACGTTGGATAAGCGCTTAAATCGGTTAACTACATCAATTAATGACCGAATTAATTTAAATTTGATTCGGTCATCAGCCCAATCTTCATCAAGCATATCTATGGTTACAAAGTACGGGTTTTTATTATCGTCAAAAATATTTTCATCAAGCACAACAAGCATGTTTTCAAGTTCGCGAATCTGAACCTTTGAAACTACATCTAGCCCATGCTCTTTAACTTCTGACCGCTGTTCAACTGATAATCTTCTTGCACCTTCGGCATTAAAGGTAACGCCAGATAATTTACCGTTAATTCCTCCAGATAAACTGTTTTCAACGCGACTAGTTAAGTCATGAATTCGTTCTTCAGTTGTTTGCCAAAATTTATTTCCCCATTTTTCAAAGTAATCCAATGCCAATTCTTTATTTCTATCCTTCTTCCTGATAATGGACGAAATTGAACGCATAAAAACTTTATAGGAAGCCTCGTCTCTAATTTGAAACCTTTCTTTAATAAGTTCTACAACAAGAAGACGCTTCCAAAGTAATACGTAAAAAGGTGATAAATTAACTCCAGCTTCTTCAAAAAAAGTGATTACTTTGTTGGTGGCAATGAAATTAAGTGACAGGTTATGCGGTGATAATTGAATTACGTGGCTATCTATTTGTGCTATTCGATGTAGTAAAGCTGTTTTTCCAGCACCTGTTCTTCCAACAATTACTCTCTTTGGATTTTTTAGGTCCAATAAAAAATTGATGTCGCCAGTATCTACAAAACAATCATCAAGAAACTGTGAGTCATGTTCTGCAGCCGCGGAGCCTACGGTGTCGTGTTTACGAAAAACAAATTGATCTGTCACAATCACTCACCAAAAAAATTTCGGAAATCACAGACTACCCGCTTCAAGTGATACAAGGAGGAGCCCAATTGATTTTGTGAAAAGCATGGGGCCCATCCCCATGTAATTTGAAAACAACATCACTCAACTTTCAAAATCACCCGCACGCCCCGATCGCCCCGCAACTCGTACAGAACTCGCAGCCGTCCTTCTTGATCAGCGTCGCGTTGCCGCATTCCTTGCAGTGCTTGCCGGCCAGGGTCTTGGGCCCGGCGGCCTTGCTTTTCTTTTTCGGCACATCCATCACGCCCATGTGCACTATCGGGAATCCGTTCTCGTCGAGGATGCCGAGCATCGCGTAGCGGTGGATGATCAGCTTGGCGACGTAGGAAACCGTCGAGGGATAGCTTTCCATCTTGATGCCGCCGGGCACGCGCGCCATGAAATCGCCTAGCGGCTCGCCGAAGTTGAGCAGCTTGCGCAGCTTCATGCCTATCCAGGCCGGGTCGATCACGCGCATGTCCAGGCTCAGCACCTTGCACAGCCCGTCGAGCGCACGCGGATAGACGCCGGCCAGCCACATCGAGTAGGGGCGGCGCTGCCCGTCCGGCAGCACCAGTTCCTTCAGTCCCAGCACGAAATCGTCGCCGGTGCCGGCATTGGAGATGTCCACCGTCCAGCTCATCGTGCCGTCGGTGCCGGTCTTCGGTTCCTTCTTCGCAAACAGCGCGTCCATCATCGGCGTCGATTCGTCGGCGCTGGCTTCCAGCGCGCCCAGTGCTTCGATGCGGTATTTCAGCAGGTGCGCGAACGCGGAAACCAGGCTGGGCATGCGTTTCATTTCGCCGTCGGGCGGCATCGGCATGTCGAACGCGTCGTCGCCGGCGGTCTTCATCAGCATCTCGAGTTTCATGCGCACCCACACCGGATCCTCGGTGCGCATGTCCATGGATAATGATTTCGCCAGCGCGCCGAGGCCGCGCGGCTGCTCCGCGCCGTTCACCCAGACCTCGAACGGATGGTTGTGGCCGTTGGTGGTGTGGGAGACGAAGATCACGAAGGTGCCGAGCGGATGCTTGACCACCTGCGAGACCCAGCCCTCGCTGCCGTTGGGCAGCTTGGGACGGCCCGGCCAGCGCAGCGATGCGAGTGCGGGTTTCGGTGTCGCTTCCAGTTCTATGCGCCTGTCCTGGTCGAATATGAAATCCTGCGGTTGCTCGGTTTCTGCGACTTCAGGTTTTGCCTGCTTGATCTCGGGCGTGACCGACAGCACCGAGCCCAGCACATTGTTCGGGCGGTAAGTCGCCAGGCCTTTCAGTCCGGCCTTCCACGCTTCGGTATAGAGATTCTTGAAATCCTCATACGGATAGTCGGCGGGCACGTTGACGGTCTTGCTGATCGAGGTGTCGATGAACGGCGCGACGGCTGCCACCATCTTCATGTGGTCGAGCGCGGAGATCTCCAGCGCGGTGACGAACGCGGGCGGCAGCTTGTTGGTGTCGCCGCCCATGTGTTTGTATAGGCGCCAGGCGTGATCTTCCACCGCGTAATCCTTGGTGCCGCCCTCGGCCATGCGTTTCTTGCGCGTATAGAACCACGAGAAGGCCGGCTCGATGCCGTTCGAGGCGTTGTCGGCGAACGCGAGCGAGATGGTTCCGGTCGGCGCGATCGACAGCAGGTGGCTGTTGCGGATGCCGTGCTCGCGGATCTTGTCCTTGATCGTGTCGGTCAGGCGCGACGCGAAGCGCGGTGCGGCCAGATACTGGTCGGCATCCAGCAGCGGGAACGCGCCGCGCTCGACGGCCAGATCCACGGAGGCGAGATACGACTCGTCGCGCATCACGCGCGTGATGTCCCTGGCAAATGCGCGCGCCTCGTCGGTGTCGTAGCGCAGGCCCAGCATCGCCAGCGCGTCGCCCAGCCCGGTATAGCCCAGCCCGATGCGGCGCTTGTTCTGCGCTTCCAGCTGTTGTTCGGGCAGCGGCCACGCGGTAACATCCAGCACGTTGTCGAGCATGCGCACCGCGGTGCGCACCAGCTTCTTGAACGGTTCCTGGTCGAAGCTGGCCTGTGCCGAGAACGGGTTTTTCACCATGCGCGTCAGGTCGATGGAGCCCAGGCAGCAGCAGCCGTATGGGGGGAGGGGTTGCTCGGCGCAAGGATTGGTGGCCTCGATTACTTCACAATAAGAGAGGTTGTTGTCGCGGTTCATCAGGTCGATGAACAGCACGCCCGGCTCGGCGTGGTCGTAGGTGCTTTCCATGATCTGTTTCCACAGATCGGCGGCCTGCACTTTGCGGTACACCCACTTGCCGTCGGCGCGTTGGGCAGCGCCATGCGCCTTGAGCGATTCGGAGGGTTCCGCGCGGTGCACCAGTTCGAACGGCAGATTGTGTTCCACCGCATGCATCAAGGCATCGGTCACGCCGACCGAGATGTTGAAGTTGCGCAGGTCGCCCTGATCCTTGGCATGGATGAATTTCTCGATGTCGGGATGGTCGCAGCGCAACACGCCCATCTGCGCACCGCGCCGCGCGCCGGCGGATTCCACGGTCTCGCAGGAGCGGTCGAACACGCGCATGTAGGAGATCGGCCCGCTGGCGCGGGAATTGGTGCCCTTGACCTGGGCCCCCTCGGGACGGATGGACGAGAAATCGTAGCCGACGCCGCCGCCGCGCCGCATGGTTTCGGCAGCCTGCTGCAGTGCATCATAGATGCCCGGCTTGCCGTCGGTGATGCCGGAGATTGCGTCGCCGACCGGCTGCACGAAGCAGTTGATCAGGGTTGCCTGGTTGGTCAATCCGGCTGCCGAGTTGATGCGGCCGGCCGGCACGAAACCGTCTTGCTGCGCGCGGAAGAACACTTCTTCCCAGTGCTCGCGCTGTTCCGGGTTTTCCGCTTTGGCCAGGCCGCGCGCGACGCGGCGGCGCACATCCTCGACCGAGTGTTCGCCGGGTTCGGCGTATTTTTCCAGCAATACTTCGGTGCTGATCTCCTGGGTCATGGCTGCAGCTCCTTGGATAGCGCCATTCTCCGCCTTTTTACTGGCGAGATCGCTGATTATTTGCTGCACGGAAACAGGTTTTTCGGAATTGCTGACGCTGCTGGACGAGCCAGTGGATGATGAAGGGGGAACATTTTCAATTTTGAGCACGATATGACTCCCTTGGTTGCGCGGGATACTTTGTCCCAGAAAAACAAAAAACCACTATAGATAGTGGTCGGCCGATATATTTTCACTAATTGTAGGGTGCAGGAACAAATTTGCAAGCAAAAATTTAGGCCGATATTTTTTGACTTTGATCAACAATAACTTAGCCGAAAATATAAATTGCACGGCATGCAATTTGCTGGGTGGCCGGTTTCAGCTTCCCAGCAGGTTGACCAGCCCGTCCAGACCGGCAAAATTCAACGCATAACTGGCCTGCTCGCGCACTACGGGTTTGGCATGGTAGGCGATGCTGATACCGGCCTGCGCCATCATTTTCAGGTCGTTCGCGCCGTCGCCCATCGCAATGACCTGCTCGCGGCGCAGCTTCAGTTCGTCGCGGGTTTTGACCAGCCAGTCGGCCTTGCCCTGCGCATCGAAGACGTCCCCCACCACTTTGCCCGTGAGTTTGCCGTCGGCGATCTCCAGCTTGTTGGCGCGGGTGTAGTCCAGGCCCAGCCTGGCCTTGAGGCGTTCGGTGAAGAATACGAAGCCGCCGGATACCAGCAGCGTCCTGATGCCGCTCTCCTTCAATTTGGCCAGCATGCGTTCGGCGCCGGGACTGAGTTTCAGGCGTTCGTCATAAACGCGTTGCAGCGCGTGTTCGTCGAGTCCTTCCAGCAGCGCGACGCGGCGGCGCAAACTTTGCGCGAAGTCGATCTCGCCGCGCATTGCGGCCTCGGTGATCGCAGCGACCTGCGGTTTGAGCCCCTGCATGTCGGCGATCTCGTCGATGCATTCGATGGAAATCAGCGTCGAATCCATGTCCATCACCAGCAGGCCGAAATCCGCCGGCTTGCGGTCGTGCGGCACGAAACCGTAATCGAGCCGGTTCGCGATGCAGTACGGTGCGATCTCGTCGCGGGCGTGCGCGGCGGGCAGGCGCCAGGCATGTTCGGCGATCTGCTCGCGATCGGTGCTTTGCGCCAGCCGGGCAAGATGGTCGAGATGCGTTGCGGCGATGGGGTGGGCGGACTGGATGACAAGGTTCATGTGGCTGGGCGGTAATAAATAATTAATGTTGAGCATGCGCCGTGCTACGCACGGTGTATTCTAATTCAATTCGCGGTTGGGCCATGCGGGACTTGATCGGCGATTCGCCGAGTTGTCCGCCGCGATGCGCGGTCAACAGTGGCTTCGTGTTAGAATGCGCCCCTTTTGATTTTTCATGGAGAGAGATATGTTTATCAGCAATGCCTACGCAGATGCCGCCGCGGCCACGCCGGAAAGCGGGATCATGAATTTCCTGCCGTTGCTCGCATTGATCGCAGTGTTCTACTTTTTGATATTGCGCCCGCAGAGCAAACGCGCGAAGGAACAGAAAGCGATGATAGCGGCACTGCAGCGCGGCGATGAGGTTGCGACCGTCGGCGGAGAAGTGGGAACCGTCAGCAAGGTCTACGATCAATTCGTCGGCGTCGAAATCGCCGAGAACATCGAAGTGAAGGTGCAAAAGAGCGCGATTCAGAGCGTGCTGCCCAAGGGAACGATCAAGGCGATAAAATAACCGGCTCTGTCTGTGTAATTTAATTCGAATTTTCAGATTCGTGTTCCGGTCCGGCACGAAGGCAGTAATCAAGAGGTTGTCATGAACCAATACCCGTTATGGAAATATCTGCTGATCTTGGCTGCATTGCTGGCCGGATTGATTTATACCCTGCCGAACCTGTACGGCGAATCCCCGGCAGTGCAGGTCTCGCCGCTGCGCGCCAATTTGAAGGCGGATGCCGCACTGCAGGATCGCGTCGAAAGCATACTCAAGGCTGCCAATCTTGATCCGCAACTGGTCATGCTGGAAGACAACAGCGTCAAGGCACGTTTTGCCAGCACCGACAGCCAGCTGAAAGCCAAGGATGTGCTGGTCTCGCAGCTGGGCGAGGATTACGTGGTTGCGCTCAATCTGCTGCCGCGCTCGCCGCGGTGGCTGACCGATCTGCATGCGCTGCCGATGTATCTCGGCCTGGACTTGCGCGGCGGGGTGCATTTCCTGCTGCAGGTGGACATGCAGGCGGCGCTGACCAAATCGCTGGATGCCGCCACCGAAGATATACGCACCACACTGCGCGAAAAGGATATCCCGTATACCGGCGTGGACCGTGACGGTGACCAGCTGGTGGTGAAGTTCCGCGACGCGGATGCACGCAGCAAGGGCGAGGACGTGATCAAACAAAACTTTTCCGATTACGCGCTGAACGACAAGGACGAAGGCAAGGAATTCCAGCTGCTGGTTACGCTCAGGCCGGAAGCGGCGAAGCGCATACAGGACTCCGCCGTGCAGCAGAACCTGCTCACCCTGCGCAACCGCGTGAACGAACTGGGTGTGGCCGAACCGGTGATCCAGCAGGAGGGCGCGGACCGCGTGGTGGTGCAGCTGCCCGGCGTGCAGGACACTGCGCGCGCCAAGGAGATTCTGGGGCGCACCGCGACACTGGAAGTGCGCATGGTGGATGAAACCCGCCAGGCCACGCCGGGTTCGCCCGCGCCGTTCGGCGACGACATGTACAAGGATCGCGAGGGCAGGCTGCTGCTGGTGAAGAAGCGGGTGATACTCACCGGCGACCGCATCAATGACGCGCAGCCGGGCTTTGACAGCCGCACCAACGAACCCACGGTCAACATCAGTCTGGACGGCGTCGGCGCGAGACTGTTCAAGGACGCGACGCGCGAGAATGTCGGCAAGCGCATGGCGATCATCCTGTTCGAGAAGGGCAAGGGCGAGATCGTGACCGCGCCGGTCATACGCGAGGAGATCGGCGGCGGCCGCGTGCAGATCAGCGGCAGCATGAGCAGCACGGAAGCCCAGGACACCGCGCTGCTGCTGCGCGCCGGCGCGCTGGCCGCACCGATGCAGATCATCGAAGAGCGCACCGTCGGGCCCAGCCTGGGTGCGGAAAATATCACGCGCGGTTTCAATTCCACCAAGATCGGTTTCATCATGGTTGCGGCGTTCATGATGGCCTACTACCTGATGTTCGGCGTGATCTCGATGCTGGCGCTGGCCGCAAACCTGCTGCTGCTGATCGCGCTGCTGTCCATGCTGCAGGCCACGCTGACCCTGCCCGGCATGGCCGGTATCGCGCTGACGCTGGGTATGGCGATCGATGCCAACGTGCTGATCAACGAGCGTATCCGCGAGGAGCTGCGCAATGGCGTGACGCCGCAGGCCGCGATAAACGCCGGCTACGACCGGGCATTTGCCACCATCCTCGACTCCAACGTGACCACTTTCATTGCCGGGCTTGCGCTGTTCATGTTCGGATCGGGTTCGATCAAGGGATTCGCGGTGGTACTGTGTCTGGGCATCATGACTTCGATGTTCAGCGCGGTGCTGATTTCACGCGCAATCGTGAATTTGATATACGGCCGCAAGGCAAGGCTTGCCAAAGTGGCCATAGGTTAACGGAGACTCGCTTAGCGAGACAATTGTTCCCTCGCCCCCTTTGCGGGAGAGGGTTAGGGTGAGGGAAACGTGCATGGCTTGTCATGCACGTTAGGCTAAAGGAATAAGACATGGAATTTTTCAGGATCAAGCACGACATTCCGTTCATGAGTTATGGACGCTATACCACCTCGATTTCGCTGGTCACATTTCTGTTCGCGATATTTTTTCTTGCCACCAAAGGGCTGAATTTCGGGGTGGATTTTACCGGCGGCACGGTCATGGAAATGCATTACGCGCAGTCGGCCGATCTCACCAAGGTGCGCGCGCAGCTCGCAGAGAGCGGTTTGCCGGAGGCGATGGTGCAAAATTTCGGTTCCAGCTATGACGTGCTGATACAGGTGCCTGCCAGGGAGAATGTGTCCGGTTCCAAGCTCAGCGACCAGGTGCTGGCCAGCCTGCGCAAGCAGGATGGCGGCGTGGAAATGCGCCGCGTGGAATTCGTCGGCCCGCAAGTCGGCAAGGACCTGATCAACAACGGCGAGCTGGCGCTGCTGCTGGTGTCGATGGGCATCGTCGGCTATCTGTGGCTGCGCTTCGAATGGAAGTTCGGCCTGGCCGCGATCATCGCCAACCTGCATGACGTGGTGATCATTCTCGGCTTCTTTGCGTTCTTCCAGTGGGAATTCTCCTTGTCTGTGCTGGCCGCGGTGCTGGCGGTGCTGGGTTACTCGGTCAACGAATCGGTGGTGGTGTTCGACCGGATCCGCGAGAATTTCCGCACCATGCGCAAGGCCGAAGTCTCGCACATCATCGATAACGCGATCACCCGGACCATGTCGCGCACGATCATCACCCACGGCTGCACCCAGATGATGGTCGGCGCGATGCTGTTCCTGGGCGGCGAGACGCTGCACTATTTCGCGATGGCCCTGACCATCGGCATCCTGTTCAGCATCTACTCGTCGGTGCTGGTTGCCAGCCCGCTGCTGATGATATTCGGTGTATCGCGCGAAGATTTCATCAAGCCGGAAAAGGCCGAGACCCAGGAAATCCTGCCCTGAGAAATCCCTGACAGGCTCGCACGTTACCGAGGGTTTTCCTCATGCTTGCTGCATTATTCGACATTATCCTGCACTTGGATGCTCACCTGCTGGCGCTTACCCAGCAATACGGCGTGTGGGTGTATGCGATTCTGTTCCTGATCATCTACAGCGAAACCGGTCTGGTGATTGCGCCTTTCCTGCCCGGCGACTCGCTGCTGTTCGTGGCCGGCGCACTGTGCGGTATGGGCGCGCTGCAGCTGGAAGGGCTGCTGCCGTTGCTGGTGCTGGCGGCATTCTGCGGAGACAACACCAACTACTGGGTTGGCCGGCTGGTCGGCATGAGCCTGCTTAAACGCGCGGGTGAGCGGCTGATCAAACGCGAGCACATCGAAAAGACGCACGCCTTTTATGAGCGGCATGGCGGAAAGACCGTGATACTTGCGCGCTTCCTGCCCATCGTCCGCACCTTTGCGCCGTTCGTGGCGGGCATCGGCATCATGCGTTACCGCAAGTTTGCGTTGTTCAGCGCGCTGGGCAGCATGGCGTGGATAACCAGCCTGTCAGTGGCGGGCTATTTGTTCGGCAACATCCCGGTGGTGAAGAACAACCTGACCATGATCATTCTGGCCATCATCGGGATTTCGCTATTGCCTGCCGCGGCCGGATTCATCCGGCGTCTCGGAAGGCAGGCCTGAGATTGTTGCCCGCGGTCGCAAGCGCTGCCGCTGTATAAATCCGGCACGGGTTTTTCTGGTTCCGTGATGTCGAATTCCCGGTCTTTATCAGTACCGATGCATTGCAAACAGAAAAGGCTTATTTCTTAACGGAAGCAAGCCGTGTTTCATTCCAGGCCAACAAGATAAATTTGGCCACTCCCGGCCGGTTATTGCTAAGGTCCGGTATCGGCTGCGAAAGCGGATGGTTAAGGTGGTGAAATAGCTGTTTTCCAGTGCCCGGATTTCTCGCTCCGGGTGCACCCGAAGCGATATAGAACGATTGCTGATTTCCTTACCAGCATTACTCCAGGCTTTTCTGTTGACGTGCTTCCTCGGCAAACAGCGGATACAGCATCGGCAGCAACAGCAGCGTAAACAGGGTTCCGCTGATGATTCCGCCGACAATCACCACCGCAAAGGGACGCTGCGTTTCAGAACCGATGCCGTGCGACAGCGCGGCCGGCATCAGGCCGATGCCGGCCATCAATGCGGTCATCAGGATAGGGCGCAGGCGCGCCACCGCTCCCTCCATCACGCTTTCCGCCAGACTCTTCCCGTTGCGCATGATCTCCATGAACTGCTCGACCATGATCACGCCATTCTGAACCGAAATGCCGGCCACCGCGATGAAGCCCACTGCGGCAGACACGGACAGGTGCAGTCCGGCCAGCCCGAGACCGGCGATGCCGCCGATCAATGTGAACGGCACCATCAGGATGACCAGCAAGGCCTTGCGCATCGAGCTGAACGCCCAGAACAGCAGCACAAAAATCATCAGGATCGACAGCGGCACGATCACCTTGAGCCGCTTGACCGCACGCTGCTGGTTTTCGAACTGGCCGCCCCAGGTGATGGTATAGCCGGGCGGCAGGTTGACCTGATCGTTCACTTTGGCCATCGCCTCGGCGACAAAACTGCCCTGATCGCGACCGAGCAGATTGGCCTTGACGGCCACCATCCGGCTGCCCGCCTCGCGCGCGATCCGCGCGGCGCCCTGGCGCACCTCGATGTCGGCGATGGAGCCCAGTGGCAGCGTGCCGACACCGCCGGGCAGCGCAATGGGCAGGTTGGCGACATCGTCCACCGCATCGCGGTTTGGTTTCGCGATGCGCAGCGTGACATCGAAAATCCGATCGCCTTCGTAAAACGAGTTCACCGTGCTGCCGGCCAGTGCAGTCTGGATGGTTGCATTCACATCGTTGATGTTGAGGCCGTAGCGCGCCATCCGGCTCCGGTCCAGCTTGATGTTCAACTCTGCCTGTCCGCCCACCTTGATGGCGGCCACATCGGCTGCGCCGCGTATGCCTGACAGAATGCCGGCCACTTGCTCCGCCTTGTCTTCGAGGATTTCAAGATCCGGGCCGAACACTTTCACCGCGATTTCTCCCTTCACCCCGGACAGGGCCTCTTCGACGTTGTCCTCGATCACCTGGGAAAAATTGGTCGGCACGCCCGGAATCTGGTGGATCTTGCCCGTCATGTCGGCAATCAGCGCCTCCTTGTCGGCGAAACGCCAGGTGTCGCGCGGCTTGAGGTCGGCCATGATCTCCATGTTGTTCGGACCTTTGGGGTCGGTGCCGTCATCGGGCCGGCCAACCTGGGTTACCACGTTGCCCACCTCGGGATAGGAGCGCAGTATTTCCCGCACCTGGCGTTCGATGTTTTTGGTTTCATCCAGTGCGGTGGCCGGCGGCAGGCTGATGGTCAGCCAGATGTTGCCCTCGTCCAGCTTGGGTAGGAATTCGCTGCCGAGCAATGGCGCGAGCACCAGGGTAGTTGCCAGCAGGCCGACGGCAACCGAGATGATGGATTTGCGGCGCGTTTCCGCCCAGCGCAACAGATCACGATAGCGTTCCTGCAACCGTTGCATCCAGTCGCTGTGCTTTTCCGCCAGGTCCTTGTTCTTCACCGCATAACTCAGCAATGACGGCAACAGCGTCAGCGTGAGCAGTATCGCGCCCAGCAGCGCGAAGCTGAGGGTGAAAGCCATCGGGGAAAAAATCTTCCCTTCGACACGCTGGAAAGTGAAAATCGGCATGAAGGCCAGGATGATGATGGCCTTGGAAAACAGGATGGGATGACCCATCTCGATGCAGGTCTGCTTGATCAGATGGACGCGCCAGCTGAAGGTGTGATGCTGCGCGATGTCATCCGCCTTGGCCAGGGCCAGCCTGACCATCAGCGCCTCGACCAGCACCACCGCGCTGTCGATGATGATGCCGAAGTCGATCGCACCCAGTGAAATCAGGTTTGCCGACACGCCGCGCGCGTCCATCAGCACGAACGCAAACAGCAGCGCCAGCGGGATGATGACCGCCACCGCCAGCGCCGCATACCAGTTGCGCAGGAAGATGATCAGGATGGACACCACCAGCAACGCGCCCATCAGCAGGTTTTCGGTGACGGTATCCACGGTGTGGTGTACCAGGTCGGTCCGGTCATAGTACGGCACGATACGAACACCGGCAGGCAGCTTTTTTCCGACCTCTGTGATCCTTTCCTTGACTGCCTCCACGACCGTGGTGGCGTTCTGACCCTCGGTCATGTCGACGATGCCTTCGACGACATTGTCGCGGTCATTGAAGGCCACGATGCCGGAGCGCGGACGGTCGCCGATAGCGACTTCGGCCACGTCCCCGACCAGCACGGTCTTGCCGTTGGTCGCGGTAAAGACAACGTTCGCAATATCCTGCAGCTTCTGGAACAACCCGATGCTGCGCACCACCAGCGCCTCGTCGCCGCGCCGGATCACGCCGCCGCCGGCATTGCTGCTGTTCGCGCCCAAGGCCTGCGCAACCTGGTCTATCGTCACCCCGAACTTGCGCAGCAGGGATGGCACGACGCGTACCTGGTATTCCTTGATCGCGCCGCCAAAGCTGTCCACATCGGCCACGCCGGGCACCTGCCGCAACGCCGGCCGAATCACCCAGTCCTGCACCGCGCGCACCTCGTTGAGCGGCATGCCAGGCGGGGTGTCCAGCACGTAACGGTAAATCTCGCCGACGGCATTCGTCATCGGCGCAAGACCCGGCTGCACGTTTGGGGGAAGGGTCACGTTCTGCAAATGCTCCATCACCTGGGCACGGGCAAAATAGTCATCGGTATTGTCGGCAAATGTCATGATCACTTCAGACAGGCCGGTGATCGAGACCGAGCGCAACTGGGTCATGTGCGGCGTCCCGCTCATTTCGCGCTCGATCGGCAGCGTGACGCTGCGCTCAACCTCTTCCGGCGCCATGCCGGGCGCCAGGGTGTCGATCTGCACCTGGACGTCCTGCACGTCGGGAAAGGCTTCCACCGGAAGGTTGTCCACTGCGCGCCAACCGACGACTGCCAGTACGACTGCGCCGGACAGCACGAACACGCGCTGCCGCAGGGCGAAAGTGATGAGTTTTTCCAGCATTTGATTTTAATCAGTCAATGGTGTGCGGGCGTCAATCATTGCCGGCGAGCTCGGAGTTGAGCAGCAGCGCGCCGGTGGTCACGATGCGCTCACCCGGGTTTACCCCTTCCTTCACGTAGCTGAAATCGCTGTCCTGGGTGGCCAACAAAACGCGGCGGCGCTGCAGAACGCCGGGGGACTTTTCGACAAATACATAGTTGTACAAGCCCTGTGTTACCAGTGCCGTATTGGGTATGCGCGGCAGATCAAACTGTTTGTCGGCTATCGGGGTGACGCGGGCAAACATTTCCGGCTTGAGCTTGAGCTGCTCGTTATTCACATAACAGCGCACCTGAATTCTGCGGGTCACCGGGTCCAGTGATTCCCCGATAACCGTGACCTTCCCGTGAAATTGCTCGTTCGGGTATGCATCCACCTCTACCAGGACAGGCTGGCCGACCCTGATCTTGCCAAGCTTTTGTTCCGGAACATCGACCAGCACCCACAGATGTGCGGGTTGGGTAATCACGTACAACGGATTGGCGGCATCAGGCCTGACCTGACTGCCCGCATTCACCTGCCTTTCACTGACGATCCCGGAGATGGGCGCACGCAAGATAAACCGGCCGTTCGTGGTCGCGGCATGGCTGGCAAGATTGCCCAGAACCGACTTGGCACGCAAGGATTCCGCTTCAGCCTGCTGCAGATCGGCTTTTGCGGATTCATAATCCCTGACTGCAATTCCCTGGATGTCGAGCAATTGCCTGGCGCGCTCATAAGCCTCCTTCTTGCGCAACAAATCCGCATCGGCCTTGATGCTGTCTGAGGAAGCCAGGGCAAAGTCGGGCGAATCGATCGCGAGCAGCGCGTCACCGGCTTTTACTTGTCTGCCTGCTTCGGCATCGATTCCGATCACGCGCCCCGCCAGCGGGGAAAATACGCGCGCGGTGTGATTGTCATCGTAAACAATCCGCGCGTTGAGCGGCTCGACCAAAGGTTCGGGAAATGCCGCTACTGTTTGTATATGCAGGAAAGTCAATTGGGGTGCATCAAGCGGATATTTCAGCGTATCCGCGGAAACTTGCAGGGACGGTTGCGCGACAACCGGGGGCCGGGCTGCAACATGGAACGTCTTCCAAGCCCAATAACCCGTCCCGGCGGCGATCACTGCAATCGCTAACCAGACGAACTTCTTCATTTGTTGACCTTTCCTTCTGCCATAGCACTGGAATCAACGGCAAGCGGGTTCGCGGATGCATCGGGCCCGGCCGATTTGCCGCGATTCCACCAGCCACCGCCCAGCGCATGATAAAGTGCCGCCGTATCGCCAAGCCGGTTGGTTTGCGCCTGTACCAGATTGATGACGGCTAGCTGATGATTTTGCTCGGCTGCGAGCAGGATCTGATAATTCACGAAGCCGACTTCATATTGCTTGCGGGTCAGCTCAAGCTCTGTGCGGGCTGCCCGTTCCGAAGCGTCTGCGGCTTTGAGTGCATCAGCGTCCGCATGGATCATATGCAAAGTGTCCGCCACATTCTGCAACGCGGTGATTACGGTGCTGCGGTACTCGGCGCCGGCCTGTGTCAATGCCTGCTGGGCGGCACGCGAGCGGGCCCGCAATGTTCCGCCGTCAAAAATCGTGTAGGCGACATTGGCGGTCAAGTCAAAAAAACCGCCGCCGCTGCGGAACATCCAGCCCGGGTCGGAAGCCATGCCACCAACCGCGGCGGTTATTGCGAATTGCGGAAGCGTATTGGCGATCGCAACGCCGGCCTGGGCACTCGCAAAATGCAGCTGCGCTTCGGCGGCGCGCACATCCGGGCGCTGCTCGACTAACCTGGAGGGCAGACTGAGCGGGAGTTCCTCGGGCAAATGCAGCGCGGCAAGCTCGAATTTTTCTTCCACGTCCCGGTCGGGCGGGTTGCCGGCCAGCGCCCGTATCAGGTCGCGTGTCTGTTCAAGCTGCTTGTGCAACGGAATCTCGGATTGTTCGGCTGCAGCCAGTGCCGACTCCTGGGCGGCGACCTCCATGCCGGACACATAACCGAGCCTGAGCTGGCCGCGCAGAATATCCAGCGACTTTTGGCTGCTATCGACGACCTTATCCATCGCCGCAAGCTGGCCGCGCAAGGATGCTTCCTGTATCGCCGCAGCAACCACGTTCGTTGCCAGGGTGATATAGGTTGCCTCCAGTGCATACTTCTGCGCATCGACCTGGGCCTGTGCGGATTCGACCTGCCTGCGGTTCAAACCGAATACATCGGGCACATAACCAACCGTCAACTGCGCGACGTGGAAATTGTAATAGACCGGATTGGGTGGCGTAGAGCTGATATTTTGGCCATTGCCCTGTATACCCGGGTCGGCGCTGCTCATGTTGCCCGCCAATTTGTTGCGCGAAACCGAGTAGTTCGCGCCGACGGCGGGGTAGAAATAGCCTTGCTGGGCTGTGACATATTCCTGTGCCTGGCGCAATGCGGCCTGAGCGGACTCGACGCCGGGATTGGCCCTGAATGCCTGCTCGACCAACGCGTTGAGTTGCGGGGACTGAAACAGCTTCCACCAGTCAAAAGGAATGTCCGTCGCGGGGTTGAAACGCTGCGATTCACCGTCCGGCACCGGTGCTGTTGAGGTTGGTACAGTCAAATTCCGTTCGGGCGCATAAGCGTTCGCGGCGGGAGCGGGTGGCCGCTTGAAATCCGGTCCGGCAGAACAACCCGGGAACAATGCTGCAAGCAACAGGACGAGCAGGGTGATTTTATTGTTTGCCACGTTATGCCCTGACGCTTGAATAACCGGCAGGATCAAGGGAGTCAATCACCGCTGTGACGGGCTGATTTGTGCAATACTGCATCTTCGGCAACACCTCGCAACATAATAAAAAAACGGAGCGGTTACCCGCTCCGCAATGCTCAAGCAGCTTGGCCGGTCAGGAAGGGAGACAACTGGCGGCTACTCAGGCTGGAGTACTCGAGAACAATGGAAACAAAATCGCCATGCTTGTGTGTTCCCTGTGCCATACCGATTTTATGTTGGTATCATAAACGCGATTGCTGACCATTTCCTGACCGCCGATGCGCCTGCTGTTAGTCGAAGACAATCATCCCTTGGCTGAAGTTATCTGCCGTGCACTCCACCAGGATGGATATGTTACTGACTGGGCAACAAATACCAGCGAGGCGGATCGCTGGCTATCGAGCCAGGATTACGATGTTGTGCTGCTGGATCTGGGTCTTCCCGACGGGGACGGATCTGACGTGTTGCGTCGCTTGCGTTCGTCCGGGAAGCGAGTGCCCGTTCTGATCCTGTCGGCCAGGGAGGCAGTGGACGAACGGGTTCGGCTTCTTGATCTGGGTGCCGATGATTATGTGGTCAAACCCATCGCCTTGAACGAGTTGGAGGCGCGCATCCGTTCCCTGATACGGCGCAGCCACGGCAATGCAGACCCGGAAATTGTCATCGGCAAATTGCGCATCGATAGCGTCGGCCGCCGCGCCTCGGTAAGCGACATGCAACTGGAATTGAGCTCAAGGGAATTTGCAGCGCTCGAATATATCGCGATCCGCGTCCGGCGCATCGTTACCAAGGAACAGCTGTTGCAGTCGCTCTATGGCTGGCAGGACGATATCAATTCGGTAAACGCGGTGGAAAAGGTCATTTCAAGATTGCGCGCAAAACTGGAAGGATCGGGGGTGGTTATTCGCACTGTGCGCGGCTTGGGCTACAGCCTGGTAACCGATGAAAACCAGGAAACTTAGCCTCGCGCGAAATCTGCTGCAGGGATTGCTGCCATTGACGGTGCTGATCCTTGTTTCCGGAGGGGGCGTTGCCTATTATGTTGCACACAAGGCAGCGACCGTGGCTTATGACCGTGCCCTGATGGACTCTGCCTTGGCCATTGCCGCTCTGGTTGATGAGGATAACGGGCGTTTGAGCCTGCAATTGCCAAAAGTCGCCAAGGAAATCCTGCTTACCGACACCTACGACGAAATCTTTTATGAGGTTGTCGATGCCAATGGAATAACGATAGCCGGCGACGCCGGTTTGCCGCTTCCCCCCCAACCGTTTGATAGCGAGAATCCCTACTATGACGGCTCGTTTCACGGCAAGCCGGTACGCATCGCGGCGCTGCTTCACGAATACCACGGCATGCCGTTTACGGTGCTGTCTTCCGAAACAAAATTGAAACGGGACCGGCTGGTCAGTGAAATCCTGTTCGCGATGCTGGTACCGGAAATATTGCTGATCACCGCTGCGATCCTGATGATAAACAGGACGGTGCGTCGCGGACTGGCGTCCATACAACCCCTGCGCGAAGAGTTGATCAGGCGTACCCATACCGATCTGAGCCAGTTGCCGCTGACAAACATCCCCGAAGAAATTTACCCGATATTTGCCGAGGTGAATGAATTGCTGGCGCGCCTGTCGGCAGCGCTCGATGCGAAACGGCATTTCGTCGCAGACGCATCACACCAGTTGCGCACCCCGATTGCCGCACTGCAGGCCGAAGCAGAGTTGGCGCTGCGTTCTCCCGATCCGAGCGTGCACCTTGAAAAAATCGTAGCGGGAACCCGCAGGATTACCCACCTGGCCCACCAGCTGCTGACCTTGAGCCGCCTTGAGCCGAAGCAGGTGATTGCTTCCAGGATCGTTGATCTTGCCGAATTGACCCGGGATGTGGCGGAACGCTGGATGCTTCTGGCAATGCAGCGGCACATCGATCTGGGTTTTGAGTTGAACCCTGCCAGCGTGATGGGCGATCCGGTCTGGCTTGAGGAATTGGCCAACAATCTGATTGACAACGCCCTCCGCTATACGCCTCCTGGCGGGGTTGTGACAGTTCGTTGCAGCAGCACTGCCGGGAATGCAACCTGGGAAGTGGAAGACAGCGGACCCGGGATTCCGGTCGGAGAACGCGAACGCGTATTCGAGCGTTTTTACAGACTGGACGCGACAGGTGTTGACGGATGCGGGCTCGGCCTGGCGATCGTGCGTGAAATTGTCCGTAACCATAATGCGTCAATTGCGATCGAAAAAGGACCAAGTCTGGGAGGGGCATTGATCAGGGTGACCTTTCCGATCATCGCTGGACAAGGCTAGCAAAGTCCGGTGTTCGACATTTCTGCATCTGCGCGTGAACCCAGCGGCCGCACCGACAAGTTTCGTCTGGCAGAATACTTCTTCTGAAAACTGATTAGGATCCGGCCTTTTGGGCATGACGACCGGGTTCGTGCCAAAAACAGTCATAAACAAGCTCGAGCTTGCCCGATACCCATTGTGAGCGTAGAGTGCCGGCCCATTCTGTCTGGGGGAATGGGTTGGTGCAATGAGTGATACCGAAACGAAACAAAAGCTATCCTCACTCGTGCTTGGCGCTATCGGGGTGGTGTATGGCGACATAGGCACCAGCCCGCTGTATGCAATTCAATCAACTTTTACCGGTCCCCATCCGCTTCCGGTTGTCGAGCCCAATATCCTGGGCGTGCTGTCCGTGATGTTCTGGACCATCATGCTGCTGGTGTCGTTCAAATATGTGACGATCATCCTTCGTGCGGATAATAACGGCGAAGGGGGATCGATGGCATTGCTTGCCTTGGTCCGCGATCTGACAGCGCCACATCCGAAATTGAAATGGTTTGTCACTGTGCTCGGGGTCTTCGCTGCCGCGCTGTTTTTTGGGGACGGCATGATCACGCCGGCGATCTCAGTACTGTCGGCTGTAGAAGGTCTGGATCTGGTTTCGCATGAATTCAAGGGTTACGTACTGCCTGTATCATTCCTCATCCTGACCGGGTTGTTTTTTATCCAGAAACGCGGTACCGGCATGATAGGCTTGGCATTCGGCCCGATCATGGTGCTATGGTTTGTCAGCCTTGCCGTGTTTGGCATTATTTCCATCGCACAACACCCGCAGGTTTTATTGTCGCTCAATCCTGTCTACGCCTACCGATTCTTAAGCGCCGACCCGTGGGTATCCTTTCTGGCACTCGGCGCCATCGTTCTAGTGATAACGGGCGGGGAGGCGCTGTATGCTGACATGGGTCATTTTGGGAAATACCCGATTCGCCTCGCGTGGTTTTCTTTCGTGCTGCCGGCGCTGGTGCTGAATTATTTCGGCCAGGGCGCGCTGCTGCTGCACAATCCGCAAGCCATTCAAAATCCGTTCTATCTGCTCGCCCCGGCCTGGTCGCTGATACCGATGGTGCTGCTCGCGACCGCCGCAACGGTCATTGCCTCGCAAGCCGTCATATCCGGCGCATTCTCCGTGGCGCATCAATCCGTGCAAATGGGATTTTTGCCGCGCATGGAAATTCGCCAGACTTCCGACCGGGCTCAAGGGCAGATCTATGTGCCCCTGACCAACTGGACGCTTTATCTGGCGGTGGTCTTTCTGGTTTTTGCCTTCCAAAGCTCGAGCAATCTGGCGGCGGCCTACGGCATCGCTGTGACGGGCACCATGACCATTACCACCATACTGATCGGTTTTGTCATCGTGCTGCGCTGGCGCTGGCCATTGCTTGTCTCGATACCGATGATCGCGGTTCTGTTCATTGTCGACACCACGTTTTTCCTGGCCAATTCGATGAAGATTCCGCAAGGCGGCTGGTTCCCGGTCGGCGTTGCAATCATCTCCTTTATCGTGCTCACGACATGGAAACGAGGCAGGGGACTGATGTTCGACAAAATCGCGCAGCAGTCAGTCCCGATGCAAGCGGTTCTTGACGGTATCGCAGACATGCAGAGAGTAAGCGGCACGGCGGTATTCCTGGTTCCTCCCGGAGATGGCGCGCCTGCTGCCATGCTGCACAACCTGAAACACAATCATGTGCTGCACGAACGCAACATACTGCTGACCGTGGTGGTCGAGAACAAGCCTTATGTCACAAGGGGCAATCGTTTCCTGCTCAAGGATATGGGCAGGAACTTTTATCGCGTGAAGCTGTTTTACGGATTCATGCAAACGCCCGATATTCCGTTTGCGCTGGCATTATGCGCCTCGCAGGGATTGCCTTTCGACATGATGGACACCTCGTTCTTCGTTTCGCGCGCCCTGATTGTTTCCAGCCCGAAACCCGGGATGGCGAAATGGCGCGAGCACCTGTTCATGGCACTATCCAAAAACGCGATGAATGCAACAGACTTCTTCAATATTCCGGCCAACCGGGTCATTGAAATGGGTTCGCGGATAGAAATTTAACTTTATGGTTTCAGTGGTTATCAAAAAAACGTGCCTGCGACGTAACGGCTACGGCCGGCGCTCCGCAGCCTAACATTCGCCATGCTCGTTGGAGCCAGCGCCGTTACATTACGTGTGGATTATCCGAACCGGCCAGTGCTGTGCTGCTTCCGAGATAACACGCTAGGCGCGCTAGTCTCCACTGCTATATCACCCGGCGATTAGCCAAAACGTCCGGTGATATAGTCTTCGGTTTCTTTGCGCTTCGGGTTGGTGAACACGCTGCTTGTTTCGCCGAGCTCGATCAGGTCGCCCAGGTACATGTAGGCGGTATAGTCGGAGATGCGCGCGGCTTGCTGCATGTTATGGGTGACGATCACGATCGTGAAGTCCGCCTTCAGCTCGTCGACCAGTTTTTCGATGTGTGCGGTGGAGATCGGGTCCAGCGCAGACGTGGGTTCGTCCAGCAGCAGCACTTGAGGCTTGACCGCAATGGCCCGGGCGATGCACAGGCGCTGCTGCTGGCCGCCGGAAAGGCTGGTTCCGCTTTGATTGAGCTTGTCTTTTGCTTCGTTCCACAGCGCGGCCTTGTTCAACGCCCATTCGACGCGGACATCCATGTCATGCTTGCTGAGATTTTCGTACAGTTTCACGCCGAATGCGATGTTGTCGTAGATGGACATCGGAAACGGCGTGGGCTTTTGAACACCATGCCGATCTTGGCGCGCAACATGTTCAAATCCTGCTTGCTATCGAGAATGTTTGATCCATCCAATATGATTTCACCGGTGGCTCTTTGTTTTGGGTAAAGCTGGTACATGCGGTTGAAAGTGCGCAACAGGGTAGATTTTCCGCATCCGGACGGGCCGATGAATGCGGTCACCATCTTTTCCGGGATGGTCAAGTTGATATCCTTGAGCGCCCGGTAATTCCCATAATAGAAATTCAGATCCTTGATGATCATCTTCGGATTGGTGAGTATTTCGATGTCCATTTTCATACCTTGTTGATGATCGGATTATTGGTTGATGATCGGAGTATTGGAGACTTGATAAGTCGTGGCGCCTTGCCGGAACAGCACACGCGCCAGGATATTGAGTGTCAGTACGCTGATGGTGATCAGCAACGCGCCCGCCCAGGCGAGCTTTTGCCAGTCATCATAGGGGCTCATCGCGAACTGGAAGATTACCACCGGCAAATTGGCCATCGGCTGGTCCATGTTGCTGCTCCAGAACTGGTTGTTCGAGCGCGGTGAACAAGCAGCGGTGCGGTTTCGCCGCTGATGCGCGCGACCGCCAGCAACACCCCGGTGATGATGCCGGCGCGCGCGGCGCGCAGCGTGACGAAATTGATCACTTTCCATTGCGGTGCCCCAAGGGCCGCGGCGGCTTCGCGCAGGGTGCTGGGAACCAGGCGCAACATATTCTCGGTGGTGCGGATGACGATTGGAATAACCAGGATGGCCAATGCAAAAGAACCTGCCCATCCAGAAAAATGCCTGACATGGACCACATAGACCTCATAGACGAACAAGCCGATCACGATGGATGGCGCGGACAGCAGCACGTCGTTGATGAAACGGGTGATCGGGGCGATCCAGCCGCGTTGCCCGAATTCGGCCAGATAGGTGCCGGCCAGGATGCCGATCGGCGTGCCGATCAGGGTGCCGACCACTGTCATCACCAGGCTGCCTGCGATCGCGTTGAGCAGGCCGCCCGCGTTCCCCGGGGGCGGGGTCATCTGTGTAAACACCGCAGGAACCAGCGATAGCAGCCCGTAATCCAGCAGTGTGAACAGGATCCAGCACAACCAGAACAAGCCGAACAGCATGGCCAGCACCGAGACCGTAAGTCCCGCTGCGTTGATGATGCGGCGTCGTGTATAAAGAGTCAGCATGGTCCCTATGTAACCTGTCCTTCCCGCATGCCAAGCTTGTAAAGCATGTAGCGTGCAATGGCCAGCACGATGAATGTAATGAAAAACAGGATCAGGCCGAGTTCGATCAGCGATGAGGTGTAGATTTCGCCGACAGCCTCGTTGAATTCGTTGGCCAGTGCCGAGGAAATGCTGTTGCCAGGCATCAGCAGGGACTTGCTCAGGTCGTGCGAATTGCCGATCACGAAGGTGACGGCCATGGTTTCGCCCAGTGCGCGGCCGAGCCCCAGCATGATGCCGCCTGCCACACCGACCTTGGTGTAGGGCAACACCACCTGCCACATCACTTCCCAGGTGGTCGCGCCGACCGCAAAAGCGGATTCCTTGAGCATGGGTGGCACCACATCAAACACATCGCGCATCACCGAGGCGATGAAAGGGATGACCATGATGGCGAGTATGATGCCGGCAGTCAGCAGGCCGATACCCATCGGCGGGCCGGAAAAGAATGGCCCGATATATGGCAGGGTGGCGACATGTCTGTTCAGCCACGGTTCGACGTGGTCGGCGAACATCGGCGCAAATACGAACAGTCCCCACATTCCGTAGATGATGCTGGGAATGCCGGCCAGCAGTTCGATCGCAATGCCGAGCGGGCGGCGCAAAATGCGCGGCGAGAGTTCGGTCAGGAACAGGGCGATGCCGAAGCTGACCGGAATGCCGATCAGCAATGCGATGCCGGAAGTGACGAGCGTGCCGAATACAGGAATCAGCGCGCCAAATTTGACGTTGACCGGATCCCATTCGGAACTGGTCAGAAACCCCAGGCCAAACGCATGGATAGCGGGCATGCTGCCCACTACTAATGACACAATGATGGCTGCCAACAGCGCCAATACACCGAATGCGCAGACACGCGTCAGGCTTCGGAATGACAAGTCGAAAAATGCCTGTCGTTTGAGGCTCGCTTCTCGTGAGAACATCATCATGGTCGATTGTTTTGGTTAAAGAATAGCGGGGGCATAAGCCCCCGCAATTATAGCCTATCGGTGTGCTGTGTTAGCCACCTCCCACATTTATTGCCAGACGGACTTGCCGGATGCAGTCTTGATCTGTGATTTCCATTCATTATGGATCAATTTGACCAGGCTTGCAGGCAACGGAACGTAGTCCAGGTCTTCGGCCATTTTGCTGCCGTGCTCGTAAGCCCATGAGAAGAACTTCAGCACTTCCTTGGCCGTTGCGGGCTTGTCCTGAACCTTGTACATCAGGATGAAAGTCGCGCCGGCTATAGGCCAGCTGTTCTTGCCGGCTTGATCGGTCAGCAGCAGGTAGAAACCGGGAGCCTTGTTCCACTCTGCGCCCGCCGCTGCTGCCTGAAATGCCGAAGCGTCTGGCTGAACGTAATTACCGTCGCGGTTTTTCAAAGAAACGTGGTTCATATGGTTCTGCAGGGCGTATGCATATTCAACATAGCCGATCGAACCCTTGATGCGCTGTACATAAGAAGCAACACCTTCGTTGCCCTTGCCGCCGGTACCGGCTTTCCAGTCAACAGCTGTGCCTACGCCGACACTGGATTTCCAATCGGGGCTAACCTTGGAGAGGTAATTGGTAAAAATAAAGGTGGTACCCGATCCGTCGGAACGGTGCACCACGGTGATATCCTGGTCAGGCAGCGTGAGATCCTTGTTCAACGCTGCGATAGCCGGGTCATTCCACTTGGTGATCTTGCCCATGTAGATGTCGGCCAGTGTCGCGCCGTCCAGCTTCAGCGTGCCGGAAGCAATGCCATCCAGATTGATGACCGGAACCACACCGCCGATCACCGTCGGGAATTGCATCAGGCCATTTTTTTCCAGAACGTCAGGCTCGAGGGGCATGTCGGATGCGCCAAAGTCCACCGTCTTGGCTTCGATCTGCTTGATGCCGCCACCGGAACCGATGGACTGGTAATTCAGGCCGATGCCGGTTTTGGTCTTGTAGGCATCAGCCCACTTGGAGTATACGGGGTAGGGGAAAGTGGCGCCTGCACCGGTGATGTCGGTTGCCTGGCTCACTCCCGCGTAGGCTATCGCAGCGGTCGCTGCGATGCCGATAAGGAGTTGTTTCAGTTTGCGATTCATTATGTCTCCAATTGAGGTGAGTTTGATATCTGCCGTTATTAGCCAATGCGTTAAAGAACAGCAACGCGTTGTTGCCGAGCCCATGCTAGGGTAGTATTGTTACAGCAATATTACAGAAAATACCTGCCATCAGGATTTTCGCCCACTTCGCGCTCGATTTCCTCGGCCGTGATGTGGCGCACATCACGCCCTTTCACCATGTAGACCACATATTCAGACATATTCTTGGCATGGTCGCCAATGCGCTCAAGGGCTTTGGCAACCAGCAGGATTTCAAGTGCGCTGGAAATCGTGCGCGGGTCTTCCATCATAAAGGAAACGATATTTCGCAGGATGATGCGGAATTCCTCATCGACCTCTTCATCCTGGCGCACTACATCTGCGACCATGGAAATATTCATGTTGGAAAAAGCGTCCAGCGACTTGTCCAACATGTCGAGGGTCAGATTTGCAACATATTTTATCTTGTCGAAACGCGGCAAGGACAGTTTTTTGTTCTGCACCAAAAGCTTGGCTGTGGCTGCGATCTTTTTCGCTTCATCGCCGATGCGTTCGAGATCGGTTATGGTCTTGATCACCATGATTACCATACGCAAGTCGACGGCTGTCGGTTGCCGGCGAGCGATGATCTGGGTGCAGCTTTCGTCTATCGACACTTCCATCGCATTGACGATGTGATCATCCGAAATGATGCGATCTATCGACACTGGATCGCCATCCGTCAGCGACTCAATGGCAAGCTGGACCTGGCTTTTTACCAGTTGGCCCATCTGCAGCACACGTGCACGCACAGATTCAAGCTCGACGTCATACTGCTCCAGTGTGTGTTTGCTGTTGGCCATCTGATATCTCCCGCCAAGTTCGGATAAACAAGCAAGAATAGCCGTGTGTTATGACAATTTTGTTACAAACATATTTGTTGCCGATATTTCTCGCCATGGATGCCCGTCGGGCAAACATGACCAGCGGGGATATTCCTTAGCCGGACAAACGAATCAGGGCGGCATGAGCTGAATATCCGCTGTTTGAAAGCCGTCCGTAAAGATGTGGAAATCACGGCAGAAACACCGGGTACTGCGTGCTGCAAATCCGGGTCGGTGTTGAAGATGTCATCACTTCGTCATAAATGTTCCCTATAAGAATCATTATGACGAGGCTGATCCTGTTCCTGATGACATTCATGGCCAGCAATGGTGCCTGGCCGTTTGATCCGAATCATGGATTGCATGTGGAGGTAACGAGGAGCGGAGACCTGTACACCCTCGTTGCCAGCATTGACACTTCGTTAACGGAATGTGCCGCCTACCATTACCTGACCGATTATGCCGGGGCCAAGGATTTGCCGGGCGTGATTAACTCAATTGCCTATCGTGAAGCCGTCAACAAGGTTAAGGTTGATCGTACGGTTGACGAACATATCCTGTTCTTCAATGTCCGCCTCCACTCGGTGCTGGAGTACACGGAAAAACCCTTTGATCGCATCGCTTTCACACAACTGTCAGGTGACTCGAAAGCGTTTCAGGGGAGCTGGAACATCGTGCCGAACCAGCAAGGCAGTACGCTCAGGTTCAGAGGGCTCTGGGAACCGGATTCGCTGATTCCCTTTTTTATCATCGATCACTTCGCCAAAAACGGCCTGATGGACAAATTCAGTGCAATCGCCCAACTGGCCGAGAAACGCAAGGACATGCTGTCAAACAGTTGCATAAACTGACAGGCACCAGCAAATGAAAAGACCGAAACATTTTCTTTGCAAGAATTTAATGCAACTCAAAGCGGATCAACCGGCCCGAAGCGAGCCCGGTTTGTTTGGGTACGGTTATCAAATCCTGTTTCCGGCATTCCTTTTCAAGGCGTTCAATCATGAACACCAAGCATGAACGCAAATCATTTTCACAAAATAATGACATTGTGCATGATGCCGAAGCAGAACTTCATGTTGTCTTTGCGTGGCTTGCAGCAGCGTCTGTATCGACTGCTGCCGCTGCCCTGACCATCATTGCATAACGGCTGACTATGCGGCTTATTGAAACAAGGGGCGTATTTCCGCCCCTTGTCATTTCAAATCACACAATTCAAATCACAAGGGAAAGTTCCGATCACTTCGTTCTCCAGGCAGGCTCCAATGTCGTTGAACGAGCCGTCCGGTTGAAACGGATGTTTTATGCGCATACTTCCCGGGTGTTATTCGTTGCAGTTCCCAGATACTGCCAAAGCGCCTTTCCCACGAACAGCGCAAATACCGGCGCACCGGCAATCAAATACCAGTAATAGGTGGTGAAGCGCCACATCAGAAGCACAGCACCCAGTGTTGCGTGGTCGAACGCGGGCGCCAGCAGCGCGGTAAAGCTCAATTCGACCCCGCCGCCGCCGGGCAGCATGGTGAACTGTCCCGCGGTCAGCGCCAGCATCTGGATCAGAAAACTGTATACCCAGGAGATATGGCGATCCAGTCCCTCGACCAGGACATACAGAATGCTATAGCGCATCAGCCAATGGCCCAGGCAAAGCGCGTAGATTGCGAACAGGCGCCGGGGTGACAGCGCCAGAATCAGGCGCAAACCACGCCGAAAGCGCAGCAGAATGCGAATCACCCTTCTATGGCTGGCTGCGGAAACCGGCAAGTTGCGCATGCGCTTGCCCGTCCATAACAAAAATGACCGATGATGTTTTGCACCGGCCCAGGCCAGCACAATGCCGCTCACCAACAATCCCGCCAGCATCGAAAGCTGCCATCCGATTTGCATGCGTTCCGGCTGAAGCAACAGGTAGAGCGCGATGCACAATAGTGCCGTGATAAAGAACAGCATATCCATCAGAATGTCTGTCGCATACAGGGCAGCGGCACCCGAGGCGGGGACGCCGTGGCGGCGCAACATGAACACATAGGTAAGAGGTCCGCCGCTGCCGCCGGGCGTGGCGCAAAAGGCGAATTCTGTGGCCATTGTGGTCGCCAGGACATGCCCATGTGCCATGGGTTGCCCGATGCCGCCCAGCATCAGTCTCAAGCGTCCGGCATTCAGATTCCAGCCGATGGAAATCATCGTCAGCACCATGCCCAGCAGTGAGGCCGGAAAGGTCGCCAGACGCTGGAACAGGTCTCTGCCTCCATATAAAAGCGGAACGCTCAGACACATTACCAGCCCGAGCGCAGCCAGCCAGAGAAACCGTCTCATGGGCCGAGACTCCTCACCCATTGCGCCTTGGTTTGCGGAGTTCGGGTGGGCAGAAGTGATTCCAGCGTTTCCAGCCAGAAACGAACAATCCGGGTGTGGCGCATGCGCGGGATGCAGGCCCAGCCTCAACATGGGGCTGGACAGGCTTTGTGCCAGATTGAAACGGTTCCAGCAGCGCGATGCCAGACGCCGCCATGCCCTATGTGAGCTCCACACCAGAGTCGGCGCATCCAGCGGTTTCCAGTCGGGCAGACCGAACAATGCGGTGCGACTGCTGGTATAGGATAGAGGCAGCTTGCTCAAGGCGGCCTTTGTTCCCTTGCTCATCAGCCAGGCGGGCGCGACGAAACCGCTGGTTGGCCACTGATAACCTTTGAACAATTCCAATCCCCTAACCAGCCGTTCCGTCGCGCGCATCTCATCAAGACCATAGAACTCGCCTTCATGTGTGTAGATGCGGCGCACGAACAGATTCCATGGGTTGCTGCGCAACCGACCATCATCATGGTGGTAATAGCCATGCAGAACGACTTCATCGCCTCGTGTGATACGCCGTTCAATGGCGCCGCGGAAGTCCGGGAAACGATCCAGATGAAACTGGCGGTGGAAATCGGGGACCACCAACAGGGTCAGCGGCACGTGACCCGTGTCATCCAGCGCATTGATGAAACGCTGGTAGATAGCCCAGCTCTCCGGCGATACGTCATGCAAAACGACACTCAACGCAGCGTCGACTCGCTGTTCAGGCATAACGTCTTTTTTCCGACTGTTGGCCTGTACCGATCAAGTCTTGATACTGTCCGAGGAGCTTGGCCAGTATCTTGTCCCACGCATAGTATTCCTCGACATATTTGCGGGCCAGCCGGCCCATGCCGTGGTGGCCGTTGGCAAACATTTTGCGCGCGGTTTCGGCAAGTTCGTGTGCGCTTGCCGATTCGGCCAGCAAGCCGCAACCCGGCACGACCAGTTCTGCGACACCGCCTTTGCGGGTGCCGATTACGGGTATGCCGCTTGCCATCGCTTTGAGCACCACCAGGCCGAAGGTCTCACGGTCGCCGGCATGGATAAGTGCATTGCTGCTGGCCAGATAGCGTGCGACCCGGCCGGCACTGGCAAACTCATCGATCACGCTGACATTGTCCGGTACGCGTTTCGGCATTCCGGATCCAACCAGCAGCAGGTGATAATCACTGCCCAGGAGTTTCATTGCCTTCAGCAGCATCGGGATGTTTTTTTCACGGGCGGCGCGTCCCACGAAGATCATCAGATAAACATCGTCGGAAATGCCGAGCTTCCGCTTGACGGAAAGGTCACGATGACGCGGATGGAATTGCATCGTATCGACTCCAAGCGGTTGCAAGCTCACCTTTTCGATTCCCAGACCGAGGAGTTTGTCGGCCATCAC
>CAVWTZ010000007.1:0-23717 GCA_963757485.1 uncultured beta proteobacterium | reverse complement strand
TGACGCTCATGCCGACCAGATCGATGCCCACCGTGTCATGGCGGTTCAACTCGAAGGCGAGCCTGAGTTTGGTGCCGACGCCGTCGGTGCCGGACACCAGCACCGGTTCGCGGTATTTCTTCGAGATCTCCACCAGCGCGCCGAAGCCGCCGATACCATTGAGCACTTCCGGGCGCATGGTGCGTTTGGCGTAAGGCTTGATGTTCTCGACCAGACGGTCGCCTGCGTCAATGTCCACCCCTGCATCGCGGTAGGTCAGGCTTCCGCTGCTGGCGGATGAAGGGTCGTTGCTCGGCTTGTTCAAGTTGAGTTCTCGCTTTCTTCAGGATACAGTGCTGCACGAATTTGACCGAATTTTACCCGAAATGACCCTGTCCCGCTTTGCCGCCTTGCAATGGCTGTCGTTTGCAGTCGTGGCCGTTGTGCTGATGTATTTCCTCAGCCCGATACTCACACCGTTCGTTGCCGCGGCTATCCTTGCCTACATCTGCAATCCGATGGTGCAGTGGCTGTGCGCCTGTAAAATCCCCCGCACGCTGGCCGTGCTGCTGGTGATGAGCGGATTGGTGCTGTTGTTTGCCTTGCTGTTGCTGATCATGTTGCCGTTGCTGGAAAAGGAAACGAGCCGGTTTGCGACACTGCTTCCGGACTGGCTCGAAGCCGCGCGCCTGCATCTGTTGCCGCTGCTACAGCGCTGGTTTGGCACGGATCTGGAGTGGGACAGCGCTGCGCTGAAGAACGCGTTGCTGAGCCACAGCCAAAGCGCCGGCGGGATCGCGAAGAATCTGCTGGCGTGGCTGGGCAGCAGTGGCGGCGCGATCATCAGCGTGCTGCTCGACCTGCTGCTGATTCCGGTGGCGATGTTCTATTTGTTGCGCGACTGGAACATCTGGCTGGCACATCTTGACGGCCTGGTTCCGCGCCATATGCATGCAAAAACGCAAGAGATCGTGACAGAGGTGGACCGCATACTGGCGGAATTTCTGCGCGGGCAGATTTCCGTGATGCTGCTGATGAGCGGGTATTACGTTGTGGTGTTGTGGCTGGTCGGGCTGGAATTCGCGTTGCCGATCGGCATTGTCGCCGGCATGCTGGTATTTGTGTCGTATCTGGGCATGGCCACCGGGCTGATTCTGGCCACACTGGCGGCGGTGATGCAGTTCACCGCTTTCGGCAATGTGGCGTTGGTCTGGGCGGCATTCGGGGCGGGACAGCTGCTGGAGGGTATGGTCATCACGCCCTGGCTGGTCGGCGAGCGCGTCGGCCTGCATCCGCTGGTGGTGATATTTTCACTGCTCGCTTTCGGCCAATTGTTCGGCTTCTTCGGGCTGTTGCTGGCGCTGCCGCTTGCCGCGATTTCGCTGGTCGGGCTGCGCTACGGCAAGGCGTGGTATCTGTCCAGCACCATGTACATCAAACCATGAGAGAGTTTTTTCCTTGAGCCAGTTATTGCTCGATATCGCTCCCGAAAGGCGGCCGACGCTGGATAATTTCGTGGCCGGCCGCAATCCGGAATTGCTTTCGGCGTTGCGCCATGCTTTGTCGGGCGGCAGCGGCGAACGATTTTTCTATGTGTGGGGCGAAACCGGGAGCGGCAAGACTCATCTGCTGCAGGCTTGCGTGAGCGCGGCGCAGGACATGCAGCAAAGCGCGATCTATGTGCAGGGCAAGGTTCCGCCGCGGGTTCCGGACATCGGCGCAACCGTGGTGGCGGTCGATGATGTGGGGCAGCTTGACGATACCGCGCAAATCGGATTGTTCGACCTGTACAACCGGATGCGCGACAACGGAGCCATGTTGCTGGTCAGCGGCATGGAATCCCCGCTGCACCTCAAACTGCGCGATGATCTGCGCACCCGCCTGGGGTGGGGATTGGTGTATCAGGTGCACGGCCTGAGCGACGAGGAAAAAGCCCGCGCGCTGACGCAGCAAGCCCATTCGCTCGGTTTTGTGCTGCCGCCGGAGGTCACGCAATACTTATTGCGCCACGGGCGCCGCGACCTGCCCAGCCTGATGGCGGTGCTGGAGTCCCTGGATGCACATTCGCTGCGCCTGCACCGGCCGCCGACGGTACCTTTGCTCAAGCAGGTCCTGCAGCAAGCACAAGTCAAAGAAAGGGACACGAAGTGAATTTGGCTTTATTTGATCTGGACAATACCCTGCTCAACGGCGACAGCGATTTCGAGTGGTCGCAGTTTCTGATCCGCATCGGCGTGCTCGATCGCGAGTTGTTTGAAGCAAAGAATCATGCCTTCTATGAACATTACAAGGCCGGGACTCTGGATATCCACGAGTTTCTGGATTTTCAGTTGAAGCCGCTGTCGCGCCATGCGCGCAAGACGCTGGATGAGTGGCATCGTCAATTCATGCGCGAGCAGGTGTCGGGCATGATCACCCAGGCTGCACGAGACCTGGTCAATCGTCACCGCGCGTCAGGCGATGTGTGCGTCATCATTACCGCGACCAACAGTTTCGTCACTGCGCCGATCGCGCGCGAATTCGGCGTTGAAAACCTGATTGCCACCGAGCCGGAACACAAGGACGGCGAATTCACCGGCCGGGTTGCGGACGTGCCGTGCTTCCGCGAAGGAAAAATCATCCGCCTGGAAAACTGGCTGGCACAGCGCGGCTGGGACTGGAGCAGCTTTGCCGGCACGACTTTTTACAGCGATTCTCTGAATGATCTGCCGCTGCTGGGCAAGGTGAAGCATCCCGTTGCGGTGAATCCGGATGACACGCTGCGCAAGCATGCCGAACAGCACGGCTGGCCGGTGATGAGCTTGCGCTGAACGGTTTGACGGGGTGTTGTGTTCAGGGCAGCGTTTAACGCTGCAATCCGGCTTCGACGGCCAGCCGTTTTTCTTTTCCGGACAGCCGCTCCACCAGTGTCAGCGCGAAATCCATTGCCGTACCGGGGCCTCGCGAGGTGATCAGTTTGCCGTCTTCCACCACGGCCAGGGATCGTTGCATGACCTGCGGAAATGCATCGAGCGCGCCGGGAAAACAGGTGGCCTGCTTTCCGTCGAGCAAGCCGGCGGTTGCCAGCACCGAGGGTGCGGCGCAAATTGCTGTCACGTATTTCCCCTGATGAAACATTTGCTGCATCAGCTTCAACACCCGCGCATCGGCCTTAAGATTGTCGGTACCCGGTTGTCCGCCGGGCAACACCACCATATCGTAGCCGTGTTTCAGCGCGTCTTCCAGCGTGGCATCGGGCACCAGCAGTGTGCCGCGGCTGCCGCGCAACGGGCCGGCATTCAGGCCCGCCAGCGTGACGGAAACGCCGGCACGCCGCAGAATGTTGACGACCGTGACGGCCTCCAGCTCTTCACTGCCATCGGCAAACAGTACCAAAACGGTTTTCATGGGCATTCCATCACCGGGAATCTGATGTTGAGGGCGCAGCTGCCGCAAGGATTATTTGGGTTTGTGTTCCAGCGCGATACCGGCCAGTTCCAGAACGATACCCGACACGAACAACACTGCGCCCGGCCATACGTTCGGAGCCAGCAGCATCAGGACGGCGCCCAGTACGATGGTGATTGCCGCAATCGTGCGGCGGGTACGCTGATTTTTTATCATTTCGGTTTCTGGATGGTCCTTGACGGTTATTTGCAAAACGATCTGTCGGAAAAACTTGCAATGGCACTCCTTCGCTCAGTCCGGAAACGCCGGGCAATGCCGGCTTGGCCATCAGATCACGGCTACATGATAAATCTTCTGCCAAATTTAACAAGCTTGCTTGCCAAGCTTGTATGCCTCGACCAGAGCGATCTTGATCGGCTGGTGCTGATCGAGATCGGCGATGCCCAATTCGCGCATTGCGATCGGCTGCAACAGGTCGAGAATGCCATTTTCCTGCCACGCGGCTATGAATCCTTCCCGGTTGAATTCTTCGCCGCTTAGAAAGTTGGCCGCGATGCCTTGCGCATTGGCAAACCGAACCTCGGTTTCCAGCATGACCTCGTAGAGATACGAATAGGTGTCGATGTTGTGGTCGCGTGCCAATATCGCGTGATACGACGGAAATGAAGATCCGTTCTCCATGAGCTGGTCCAGGTCGATAGTCGAGGTTAGCGCGTGGATTTCCCCTTTGAAGGAGAATTCGACATGTACATCGATGCTGTTTTTCATGTGTAACACAACATGGCGAAGTCGGGCTGAAATTGTATCCCTTTTGAACTGGAAATTGCTCGTGATACGCACGCCTACCGATCCCGGTGTGGTTTCCTGCAACAGCACCAGTTTTCCGGAGCGCAGCGGTCTGTTGTTAAGCAACCACGCTTTTCCTGACCAGCGTGCCGATCAATGCACCTGCCAGCACGTCCGAAGCGAAATGCGCGCCGTGATGGCTGTGCGCAACGCCGACCAGTCCAGAGAGCGAAATAGGAAGCGCTGCCTGGCACAACCGGCCCGGCGGGTTAAAAAGCCGTGTCGCTCAGTCGCGGAAGTTCTGGTATTGCAATGGAAAGTCCGTGATGGTTTTCTTGACGAACGCGATCGCGTTCTGCAGGTCATCGCGGTTTTTTCCGGAGACGCGCACCGTGTCGCCTTGGATGCTGGCCTGCACCTTGAGTTTGCTGTCCTTGAGGTGCTTGACGATCTTTTTCGCCAGTTCGATTTCCACGCCGACTTTCACTTCGCATCCGCGCTTGACCTTGTTGCCGCTGACTTTTTCGATCTTGTCGCTGATCTCCAGACACTTGATGTCCACGCCGCGCTTGGTCAGCTTGCCATTCAAAATATCCTGCACCTGATCGAGCTGGAATTCATTGTCGGCCCAGACCGTCAGCTTGAGTTCGGCCTGCTCCACCCGCGCATCCGAGCCCTTGAAGTCGAAGCGGGTGCTGACTTCCTTGTTGGTTTGCTCGACGGCATTTTTGACTTCGGTCTTGTCTACTTCTGAAACGATATCGAAGGTTGGCATGGCGTATCTCCCCAATTATTTGACCACAACACACCGCAACGCGGTTTGTTGCGGCGAAGACTAACCAGCGGCTTGACTGGCGTTGTTTGCCAGCATAGCCGATTGGCTATGCAAAGCTTACCTTCAGGTTAGTCGGAGCCAAAGCTGCAAACGTAATTAATAACTTCATTTGATTCAATTACAAAGCGGCTGTTCGCTGCCACGGAGAACTGGTCGCCCGCAGAGTAGCTCTTGAATACAGGCTCGTCCCCGATCTTCACGCGGCAGGTGCCGGAGGTGATTTCCATCAGTTCCGGGGCGCTGACATTGAAGGTCAGCGTGCTGGGCAGGATCACGCCGACGGTCTTGCGCGTGCCGTCGGCAAACAACACCGAGTGCGACACACACTTGCCGTCGAAAAACACATTGCCTTTTTTGACCACGCTGACGTTGTCGAATTGCGACATACTATTCCCTTTCCCTGGGTTTGATTAATTTGGCGGTTCGGCGGCTTTGACGCCTTTCTGGTAGTTGACATAAATGTATACGGGGATACCGAGATCGCCGAGATGTTTTTCGACCAGCGGCTTGACCTCGGTCCAGTCCAGGCCGGTCATGCCGCAAGCCAGACGCGGCAATGCGATACTGCCGATCTGTTCCTGCTGCACGAAATCGCGCAGCGCATGCAATGAATGATTCACGTGGCTGAGTTTGGCACGTCCGGGTTTGCTGCCATGATCGTAAGCGCCGTCCTGGGTAAACAAGTTGACGATGTAGCGGCCATCGGAACTCATCCACGACCACACCCCGCCGGACCTGGGATGTTTGGTCTGGCAGTAGTGGCGGAAGTCCTTGTACATCGCCGGCATGCGCTCGCGCAGTTGCAGCGCCAAGCCGTGGTGAAAATCGTCGTTGGGCGCCACACCCTGCGCGATGGCTTTCGCACCGCTGAATAGAATGTCGCCGCTCAGTTCGTGAATCACGATCTACTCCCATCGAATATTCCGGTGATTATTTCCGCTTGTGCAGATTCGCCGCGATGCGCAGACGCAGTGCGTTCAGCTTGATGAAACCGGCTGCATCCTTCTGGTCGTACGCGCCCTTGTCGTCCTCGAAAGTCGCGATGGTCGGGTCGAACAGCGAGTCGGTTTTCGAATCGCGCCCGACCACGATCACGTTGCCCTTGTACAGCTTGACGCGCACCCAGCCGTTGACGGTGTGCTGGGTATGGTCGATCAGTGTCTGCAGCGCGCGGCGCTCCGGAGACCACCAGTATCCGTTGTAGATCATCGAGGCGTAGCGCGGCATCAGGTCGTCCTTGAGGTGCGCCACTTCGCGGTCCAGCGTGATCGATTCGATCGCGCGGTGCGCCTTGAGCATGATGGTGCCGCCCGGGGTTTCATAGCAGCCGCGGGACTTCATGCCGACGTAGCGGTTCTCCACCAGGTCGAGGCGGCCGATACCGTGTTTGCCGCCGATCTCGTTCAGTTTCGCCAGCACGGCCGCAGGGGTCATCTTCGTGCCATTCAGCGCGACGATATCGCCTTGCGCGAATTCGATATCGAGATATTCCGGCGCATCAGGTGCTTTTTCAGGAGACACGGTCCAGCGCCACATGCTTTCCTCGGCTTCGGCGGCGGGGTCTTCCAGATGGCGGCCTTCGTACGAGATATGCAGCAGGTTTGCGTCCATCGAATAAGGGGAGCCGCCCTTTTTGTGTTTCATGTCGATTTCGATGCCGGCTTTTTCGGCGTAGGCCATCAGTTTTTCGCGCGACAGCAGGTCCCATTCGCGCCATGGCGCGATGACTCTGATGTTGGGATTCAGCGCATAGGCGCCGAGTTCGAAACGCACCTGGTCGTTGCCCTTGCCGGTCGCGCCGTGCGAAATGGCCTGCGCACCGGTCTTGGCCGCGATATCAATAAGGCGCTTGGCGATCAGCGGCCGTGCAATCGAGGTGCCGAGCAGGTATTCGCCTTCATACACGGTGTTGGCATGGAACATCGGGAAAACGAAATCGCGCACGAACTCCTCGCGCAGGTCGTCGATGTAAATATTCTCCGGCTTGATGCCGGATTTCAACGCCTTCTGCCGTGCCGGTTCCAGTTCCTCTCCCTGGCCGAGGTCGGCGGTGAAGGTGACCACTTCGCATTTATAGGTGTCCTGCAACCACTTCAGGATCACCGAGGTATCCAGGCCGCCGGAATAGGCGAGTACGACTTTTTTTATCTCAGACATGTTCTATCAACCGGGTTAATCAATCATTAATTCAAAGGCAATCACAAATCCAACGACGACCATGATCGCAAGGCCAAACAGGAAAATGAGGTCGGCCACGCGTTCGTATTTTCCCGCCAGCATGGGACGCCTGATGGAAAAATAGGACAACGTTGCGCTGCTTAGAAAGAGCAGGCTGTCCAGGGCCAGCAAATCGTTAACGTGTCTGCTGATGCTGTGTTTCGGGATCAGGTGAGCCAGGCTGATAACTGTCATGCACACCCCGATCATGGTGGCCGATGAAGGCAGGATATGATCGGACAGGCGAGTTTCCCTGCTGCGTCCAGCATTAACGGCGTTCGGCGGTGATTCCTCGCTCATGAAGCTATTTTCCCCGGTACAAGTGCGTCTTCTGTGCAAGCAGGTTTGCGCGCCCAATAGACAGCGCCTTCCCTGAATCGTTTCGTTCAACTCCCCAATTTGCCCAGTAGCAAATATTCCATAAGCGCTTTTTGTACATGCAATCGATTTTGGCTGCGACCGCGCGGATCGCGCTTAACATTCGCCAAGCGAATGTTAGTCTCCGCCGAAATCGCTTGCATGGAAAGTGTGCGTGTCATTGCATTTTCCCCAGCAATAGATATTCCATAAGGGCCTTTTGTACATGCAATCGATTTTCAGCCTCGTCCCAGACCACGCTTTGCGGGCCATCCATCACGCCGGCGGAAACTTCTTCGCCGCGGTGCGCGGGCAGGCAGTGCATGAACAGCGCATCTTTTGCCGCGATGCGCATCATGTCTTCGTCCACTTGCCAGTCGGCAAAATCCTTCCTGCGTTCTTCGTTCTCCGCCTCGAAGCCCATGCTGGTCCACACGTCGGTAGTCACCAGGTCGGCGCCGCGCGCGGCTTCCATCGGGTCGGCGAATTGTTCATAGTGGTCCGCACCGAACAATCCGGCGCGTTCCGGTTCGACTTCATAGCCGGGCGGCGTCGAGACGTGCACGTTGAAGTCCAGTATTTCCGCGGCCTGCAGCCAGGTGTTGCATACGTTGTTGGAGTCGCCTATCCACGCCACGGTCTTGCCCTGGATGGATCCGCGCTGCTCGATGAAGGTGTAGATGTCCGCGAGGATCTGGCAGGGATGATATTCGTTGGTCAGGCCGTTGATCACCGGCACGCGCGAGTTCGCCGCAAAGCGTTCGATGATGGATTGTTCAAAGGTGCGGATCATCACGATATCGGACATGCGCGAGATGACTTGTCCGGCATCTTCCACCGATTCGCCGCGGCCCAATTGCGAATCGCGCGTGTTCAGGTAGATCGCCGAGCCGCCCAGTTGCTGCATCCCTGCCTCGAAAGACAGGCGCGTGCGCGTGCTGGCTTTCTCGAAGATCATCACCAGCGTGCGGTCTACCAGCGGCCAATGCTGCTGATAGGACTTGAATTTCTGCTTGATGATGCCGGTGCGCGCGAACAGGTACTCAAACTCCTCGCGGGTAAAGTCCTTGAATTGCAGGAAATGCTTGATCGCCACCGGCTGGTTTGCTGACATGGCTCTATTCCGTTCCGGGTTGCAAAAAGCCTTTGATCAACGGACACAGGATATCCAGCAGTTGTTGCGCTTCGTCCTGCGTCATGATCAGCGGCGGCAACAAGCGTATCACGCTGTCGGCGGTGACATTGATCAGCAGCCCTTTGGCTAGCGCCAGTTTGACCAGATCGCCACAGGGTCGGTCGAGTTCGATCCCGATCATCAGTCCCTGGCCGCGGATATCCTTGACGCCGTGCACGCCCTGCAGGGCAGTGACAAACCCTTGCTGAATAAAACGGCCGAGACTGTCGGCATGTGCAAGCAAATTATCCTGCTCCAAAATATTCAGTGTAGCAAGTCCTGCCGTGCAAGCCAGCGGATTGCCGCCGAACGTCGAGCCATGATTGCCTGGCTGAAAGGTTTGCGCAGCCTTCCCGGCGGCGAGACAGGCACCGACAGGAACGCCCGAGCCCAGTCCTTTGGCGAGCGTCATCACGTCCGGCAGGATGCCGCTATGCTGGTAGGCGAACCACTGCCCGGTGCGTCCGATGCCGCTTTGCACCTCGTCCAGCATCAGCAGCCAGTTCTGTTCGTCGCAGATTTTCCGCAATTGCTGCAGGTACGCGATGTCCAGCGTGCGGATACCGCCTTCGCCCTGTATCGGTTCGACCAGAACGGCCGTTACGCTGCGATTGTGCTGGGCAACCTGGCGGATCGCTTCCAGGTCGTTGTACGGAACGCGCACGAAACCGCTGACCAGCGGTTCGAAACCGGCCTGTACCTTGCGGTTGCCGGTGGCGGAAAGAGTCGCCAGCGTGCGGCCGTGAAAGGCTTTTTCCATCACGATGATGGCGGGAGCTTCGATGCCCCGCTTGTGGCCGTACATGCGCGCCAGCTTGATCGCCGCTTCATTCGCTTCGCAGCCGGAATTGCAAAAGAATACCTCCTGCATGCCGCTCAGGTTGCACAGCTTGTCGGCGAGTTGCTCCTGCCCGTTCACCCGGTAGACGTTGGAACAGTGGATTAACCAGCCGATCTGCTCAACGAGTGCGGCGGTGAACCGCGGATGCGCGTGCCCGAGGGTATTTACGGCAATGCCCGCCAGGCCGTCCAGATAGCGCTTGCCTGCGGTATCCCACAGCCACGCTCCTTCGCCGCGCTCGAAAGCGACGGGGAGGCGGGCATAAGTGTTCATCAGATGTGACATAAAATAATGACGGCGGACCAGCCGCCGTTCAGCAAAATGCAAGGGGCGTATATTGAGCCAAACAGCCCCCACCGCGCAAGAAAAACAATCTGGTATTACAAAACAAACAAGCCGACATCGCTGTCGGCTTGTGCGGTGAATCAAAGCAGTCGGGCGTTTACGCCATTGCCTTGATGGCCGCAGAAAGACGGCTCTTGTGGCGAGCTGCCTTGTTCTTGTGGATGATCTTCTTGTCGGCAATGCTGTCCACAGTGCTGATGGAAGACTGGTACACGGCCTGAGCGGCGGCCTTGTCGCCGGCTGCAATCGCCTTACCCACCTTCTTGATCGCAGTGCGCAATTCCGAGCGCAGACCGCTGTTATGAGCGTTCTGTTTGACTGCCTGACGTGTACGTTTGCGGGCTTGTGCGCTATTTGCCATGACTACTCCTAAGTAAAATCGGTAAGACGAAAGGCGCGCATTCTAGTGACTTACGCGTATTTTTGCAAATCTTTTTGCCGCCACAGCTCCCGGCCGGGCTGAACCATCGCCGGTGTTATGATACGCAACGTTTTGAATTCCATGCTTTGATGCACCATGAACCTACTTAAATCTCTGGCCACGATCAGCAGCCTGACGCTGGTTTCGCGCATCCTTGCATTTGTACGCGACGTGCTGATCGCCAGGATATTCGGTGCCGGCATGGCGACCGATGCCTTCTTTGTCGCATTCAAACTGCCCAACCTGCTGCGCCGGCTGTTCGCGGAAGGCGCGTTCTCCCAGGCATTCGTGCCTATCTTCGGCGAATACAGGAATCGCCGCGGCCATGAAGAAACCCAATTGCTGGTTGATCACGTTACTACCATGCTGGCGATCATCCTGTTTGCGGTGACGCTGATCGGAATTATCGCCGCACCGGTACTGGTATATATCAGCGCGCCCGGATTCCTGAAGGATACCGCGAAATTCGAGCTGACCGTGCAATTGCTGCGCATCACCACACCGTACATCTTTTTTATTTCTCTGGTCGCGGTGTCGGCAGGTATCCTCAATACCTATAACAAATTCTGGGTGCCGGCGTTTGCGCCGATTCTGCTCAATATCTGCTTTATCGGCGCCGCACTGTGGCTGGCGCCGTATTTCGACCCGCCCATCCTGGCGCTGGCCTGGGCGGTGTTCATCGCGGGCGTGGTGCAACTGGCGTTCCAGATCCCGTTCCTGAAAAAGATCGGCATGCTGCCGAACATCCGCTTCAGCATGAAGGACGAGGGGATGCGGCGCGTCATCAGGCTGATGGGACCGGCGGTGTTCGGTGTATCCATCGCGCAGATCAGCCTGATCATCAACACCATCTTTGCCTCGTTCCTCGTGGCGGGCAGCGTGTCGTGGCTGTATTACGCGGACCGGCTGATGGAATTCCCCTCCGGAATCCTGGGTGTGGCGCTGGGTTCTATACTGCTGCCGTCGCTTTCCAAGTGCCATGCGGATGACAACATGGCGGAATATTCCCGGCTGCTGGACTGGGGCTTGCGCCTGACCATCATGCTGACGCTGCCGGCCGCGCTGGCGCTGGGCATGATCGCGGTGCCACTGCTGGCGACCTTCTTTCAGCGCGGCGCGTTCGATGCGCACGATGTGCTGATGACCAGTTATGCGCTGATCGGTTACAGCGTCGGTTTGATCGGTTTGATATTGGTGAAGATACTCGCGCCGGGTTTTTATGCAAAGCAGGACATTAAAACGCCGGTGAAGATCGGCATCGTGACCTTGCTCGCGACACAGACGATGAACGCGCTGTTCATCGGCTGGCTGCACCATGCGGGACTGGCGTTGTCGATTGGCCTGGGCGCGTGCCTGAATTCCGCGATCCTGTTCCGTTACCTGCGCAAGCGCGGCATCTACCAGCCCGAGCCGGGCTGGGCGAAGTTCTTCCTTAAGGTGGGTATTGGCGCCGCGGCGCTGGCGTTCACGCTGTGGTTTGGCATGGGCAGCGAACAAAGCTGGCTGACCGGTTCGGGCTGGTCGCGCATCCTGCGCTTGTCCGGCCTGGTGGCGGGCGGAGTGCTGGTTTATTTTGCGGTGCTGGCCGCACTGGGTTTCCGCCCCAGGGATTTTTCCAAGCACGCGATACACTAGGTGCAAATTCCTGGGGATCAGTTGCCTTGCACGATAACGTGGAAATGCAAATCCAGTTTATCCTGAACCCCGATTGCTCCACCGAGTATTGACAGCGGCGTCATGCCAAAATCGCTCTGATTGAAAGACATGCTGCCGGCAACTGCAATTCCGCCCAGAGCGCTGTCGAATTGCGCGGGGATTTCATAGCTGTGCGAGATGCCGTGCAGTGTGATCGTCACCTTTAAATTCTGGCGCCCGGCTGAATTCTGGCGATCGGCATGTGGCCGGGCGACATGGATCAGCGCATAGGGAAAATGTACGGCATCCAGCGTTCTGGTCAGCATGTTGCGGCGCGTGTCTTCGATATCCTGCTGTGAAGGCTGTGTGTGGAAACCCGCCGCGGCGCGCAAGCCGGGTTCATCCACGACCAGCGTGTCGAGCGGAACATACAGGTCGGCCACACCATCGGCGAGGGAGGCGAAGCCGCTCACATTGCGGCTGGAAACGACATGGTCATGTCCCAGGCGCGAGAGCACACCGGCACGATGCACTTCGATGATGACGAGCGAATGTGAAGAATCTACCCGCAGGATTTTCTTGCCCAGCGCCTCCTGCTGATGGTAATAGGCTGCCGGAAAATCTGCAGGCGCTGCCTGGCCTTCTGTCCGGGCATGCGCATTAATGACGGCTGCGCTGGTTGCCAACGCAATAAGGAGCAAGCCGGTCGGTCCAGGGATTCGATTACCTGTTTTCCTCCGCACGTGCATGCCGGTTCTACTCGGTCAGCGGTGAAACGTGCATTGCCTTGGCAACCACCGCACGGGTCAGGTGCGGCGCGAACAACTCGATGAAGTCGTACGTGTAGCCGCGCAGGTATTCATTCTGGCGTATCGCGATGCGCGTGGTGCTGGGCTTGAACAGGTGCCCCGCGTCGATCATGCGCAACTGTTTGTCGCGCTCGGGGATGAAGGCCATTTTAGCCAGTATGCCTATGCCCAATCCCAGTTCCACATAGGTCTTGATCACGTCCGCGTCGATCGCGGTCAGCGCGATGCTCGGCTGGATGTTGGCCGCCTCGAACGCGGCGTTGATCTTGTTGCGACCGGTAAATGCGAAATCGTAGGTGATGATCGGGTATTGCGCGATCTTCGCCAGCGTCAGTTTTTTTTCCGCCAGTATCGGATGCTTCGCCGGTGCGATCACGCAATGGTTCCATTCGTAGCAGGGCAGCGTGACGAGTTCGTCATACAGTGCCAGGCTTTCGGTGGCGATGCCGACGTCGGCTTCGCCGCTCAGCACCTGTTCGGCAATCTGCGTCGGGCTGCCCTGGTGCAGCCCCAGCTTCACGCCGGGATAACGTTTGATGAATTGTTTGACCGTGGACGGCAACGCGTAACGTGCCTGGGTGTGCGTGGTGGCGATGGTCAGGCTGCCGCTGTGCTGCGAGTGGAATTCCTCGGCTACCTGTTTGAGGTTCCCTGCATCCTGAAGCATGCGCTGGGCAATTTCGAGAACGGCTTTGCCAGGCTCGGTGATTGCGACGAGGCGCTTGCCGTTGCGCACGAAGATCTCGATACCCAGTTCATCTTCCAGCAATTTGATCTGTTTGCTGACGCCCGGCTGCGAGGTGTATAGCGCGCTGGCGGCACCGGATATATTCAATCCCTGCTGCACGATTTCATTCAGGAATCTTAGCTGTTGCAGGTTCATCGCGCCTGTTCAATATAGTAATAAGGTATAAGATGCTAACATAAAAGTATTTTTGGGATATAAAGTAGCGGCCTAGAATCTGCTCCGCGAATACCTACTGTGGTGGCGCATGAATGGACGATGAAGCTGGCGTGATCCGCGATACAACAACATGCGCAACCCGATTTCACCGAAGCCATTGCCGGATTGCCGGCATAGGAGAAAAACATGCAGCAGAGACTTGATAAAGTAGTGGCAGTGCTACAGCAGGCGGTGCAGGATTATTCGCCGGTATGCTTTGCCAACAGTCTGCGTGCGGAAGACATGGTATTGACCGATATTATTGCCAGGAACCGCCTGGACATCGGGCTTTTCAGCCTGGATACCGGGCGTTTGCCGCAGGAGACCTATAGCCTGATGCACAATATTGAAAATTACTATGACATACAGTTGAAAGTATATTTTCCGGATAACCAATTGGTGGAGAGATACATTGCGCTGAACGGTGTGAATGGTTTTTACGAAAGCATCAACGCGCGGAAGGATTGCTGCTTTGTGCGCAAGGTGCAACCGTTGCGCCGCGCGCTAGCCGGCAAGGGTGCGTGGGTCACAGGGATGCGGCGTAATGCGGCGGTGGCGCGCGGCACGCTGGAAGTATCCGGCTACGATGCGGACAACGGTCTGCAGAGGTTCAACCCGCTGCTTGATTGGTCGAACAGGGACGTGTGGGCGTACATCCGCCGACACGATGTTCCCTACAACAAACTGCACGACCAGTTCTTTCCCAGCTTGGGCTGCGCGCCTTGCACCCGCTCTGTCACACCGGGTGAAGATATTCGTTCCGGCCGCTGGTGGTGGGAAGATCCAGACGGTACGGAGGACGGTCTTTATGCCAGCCAAACTCCACAGCTAGCGCATGGGACCGGCGTTGCGGCCAGGGCCGGGAGCATTCCGGAACTGGTCTGAGCATGGATCTTTGGGATGGGAAATATTATGGACCTGGTCGCGAAGGAATGTCATGTCTGCACACACCTTTATCTGTCTGGGCGTGCCGTAAAGCGAATCCATACACTTCATGCGCGAGGTTGCGTCTGAGTCAGGGCTTCATCATGGATGTGGCGTACCGTTGCTTCGCGATGCCAAGATGCAGGTTAATCATCGGCGACAGCCCCCGGTCACGAGCCATACGGCCGCAATTGGCCGCATGCTGATCTTTAGCCACCATTGCCGATGTGTCTGATTCCGCTTCGCTTCAGCGAGTCGAACATCATTCATTAATCCGTCAAAGCTCGAGTCGTGACGCTCATTCATTGAGCGGTTGCGCCTTGCGCCATCTGTTTCTTTGCTTTTTTGGCCTCATACATATTCTCGTCGGCCAGGCGGATAATCCAGTCCAGCTCTTTGGTTTTGCCGATTTTGGTGGACTTTCCAATTGATACCGATACTTGCCAGGATTGCTCCTCAAAAGCCCGCTTGGTGGCCGTTTCGATCCGTTTGATCATAATTTCGCAAGATTGCTCATCGGTGTCGGGCAGCAACAACACAAACTCATCGCCACCAAGACGGGCGGCAACATCCATTTTTCTGGAGCTGTGTCTTAATATGGACGCCAACATCTTCAGCGCCTCATCCCCGACTTGATGACCATGGGCATCATTCAATGCCTTGAAATGATCGATATCGATGAACAGCAAGGAATAGGGCATGCCGGAACGCTCGCTGTGCGCCTGTTCTATTTCCAGTCTGTTCGAGCAATTCAACACGATTTGCCAAGTCCGTCAGCATGTCTTTGCGGGCATATTCCCTCTCCCGCCACAACTTGATCAAAACTCGCCCGATCACGGTAAAGATCACGCTGCGAGTAAATGTGTTCAGCACAAACACGATCATCGGGAAGTACGGCCAGGAGATGGCCACCTCGGTCGCGCTCCATATCAACGCCAGCGTTATGCCGACAAAGACCGGGGCTTTTGTATCGTTGCGGCGATTGGCTCGAATCGAAGTTAAATGAGCCGCTTCGATGACCGGCAAGCAAAACAGCACATCCAGGGAAATATATTGACTAAGACCGGTTGGGAAAAGGCTTACGACAGCATAGTTCAGAAGACTGATGATTAGAACTTCCGCCACAATAAGCACTATGTGGGCATAGTGTGAAATTTTCTGTTCTGGCATGGTTTAAGTAGGTTAGGGAAACCGCCCGGCCGTTCACTCAGGAACCAATTTCAGTTGGTCAGGCTTGCAGACAATTGCTCTTTTACACGTACCGACAATATCATGCAACAGAATATATATCCGTGCCGCAATTTAATGGCAACTCAGCATCGCCAATAGCGAATTTGAGCAGTCGGCCGCCAACAATCAAATGTCAGTATAGCAGCCATTGCCACTGGCAAGGCCTGCGTTATCGCCGGGTATGGCTATGGCCGCCTCTTCATGGATAGCGTTAACCGGAATGTGGCCACCGGAACGTCCCCTTGTTCCGCCACGGTCGCCGTGACATCGATCACCATTTCGACCCGCTCGCCGGATGCCGCGGCTTGAGCGACAAGATTCGAAATTTCCTCGCCCTGGCCGCAGCAGAAATCCACGTCTCCTTCGGCGCGCATGTGAAATTCTGCGCTGAAGCTTCTGAAAATAAGGGATACGTTTTCGGGCTGCTGTTTTATCAGATGCATGGCCAGCGCCCCGACGGAACAGTCTGCGCCAACGCTGAGTGCACCAAAGTACATCGATCCGAGATGGTTTCTGGTTCTTCTCATCAAAGGAATTCTGACTACAACCCGTTCGTTCGAAAGCTCCATGACAGAAGGTTTGACGTAAAGCATCATGGGAATCCTGGCGAACCCGAACAGGCGCAACCCTAACGTGGCCAGCGCCTTCTCGGAAAGTAATTTGCGAGCCCAGTTTTTGATGGCGGTCCTGACGGAACTTTGGATAAAATATTTTTGCAATCGCATCGTGCAGAGAATCGAATGGAATATCAAGTTATTTATCTGCGCTGGCAAATGCCCGATATCCGTACTCGAAACTCTGACGATGGCGGCTCGCAAGCGCATCGCTCCCTGTGCAAGCTGCGCAACGCCAGCGTAGTGTGCTATCTTTCGTCTCACGTAAATCGATTAAGCCATTGATGATGCCATGAGTTTGTTTGCCCTGATTGCCGCGCTGTTATTGGAACAGTTCCACCCGCTTTCCTCGCGCAAGTACCTGTATGGCTGGCTGTCCGGTTACGTTCTGTTTTTTCCAGCATCACTTCAACGCCGGGCAACACAAACACGGCAAGATCGCCTGGCTGGTCGTGGTGGTGCCGCTGTTGGCGGCTGTCATCGCGGCGTATTGGTTGCTGTATCGTGTGCATCCGATATTGGCTTGGGCGTTCAACGTGCTGGTGTTGTATCTCACCATGGGCTTCCGACAGTTCAGCCATTATTTCACCGACATTCATCTGGCATTGCGGGCGGACCGGCTGGACGAGGCGCGCAGCCTGCTGTCCAGTTGGCGCGGTATGCCGTCCCACGAGTTGAATGCCGAAGAAGTGGCGCGCGTCACGATCGAGCAGGCGTTGATCGCATCACAGCGCAACGTGTTCGGCGTGATCGTGTGGTTCGTGCTGTTCAGTATGCTGGGGCTGGGCGGGGCGGCGGGCGCGTTGCTGTATCGCTTGGCATTGTTCCTGCGCACGCATTGGAGCGGCGAGGACAACAGGCTGGAGGGCAGCCCCGTGGCGGGTGGGTCCTCGCCGCGCAGACTGGCGCAGGAAGTGTGACCGGGTTGAACCGGAGCCGGGCGAATTCGGCGGCTTTGCGCGAACCGCTTTCCACATTCTGGAGTGGCTGCCGGTCCGGTTGACCGCAATGACCTTTGCCGTCGTCGGGGATTTTGAAGACACCATTTATTGCTGGCGTACCCAGGCAGTCAAACTGGCCCGATCCCGAAACGGGCATATTGCTGGCCAGCGGTGCAGGTGCATTGGGGGTGCGTCTGGGCATGCCGATACCTCAAGACGGCGAGCTGCTGGACAGGGCAGAATTGGGTGTGGAGACGATGCCGATCCCGATTTCATGCAAAGTGCCGTCGGACTGGTATGGCGTTCGGTGGTGCTCTGGCTGATCATGCTGTTTCTGCTGTCGCTGGCCAGTTTGCTGGGCTAGTGTCCGCGAAGCAAAGTTGGTGCATCTCGTCGGCGTGCAGTTTTCAACTTGGTCCGGCGGCCTTCATGTACTGGAACAAAGGCAGCAAGGCAAAAGGGCGGATCCAACCGCCCTTTTTCTGTACTAGCTGTTTTTGCCGCCTGGCCATGCTGGCCAGGACGGTAACTCTATAGGCTGGAAGCGAGCGCCGCGATCGTCACCGCCAAAGCGCTGAGCCAGCCGAGATTGCCGATGAATTTGGTGTCCTCCTCCGACAGCTTCTCCTTGGTTTTTCATTTTGGAATTGATCCGTTCCAGTTCGGCTTGCAATTCCTTCAGGTTCTTTTGCTGGGCTTGCAACTCTTTCAGTTTTTCCTGTTGCACGATTCTCAAGTTCTTGGTGTCCAAATTTTCTGCCATGATAGCTCTCCTGAAAAATTATATTTGTTGAAGTCATCGTCCCTGCTCACCAAATCATACTACAACATCCGGACGAAACAATAGCGATAGCTTTATAAATTTCGTGCTTTTGCACAGCAGTAAAAATCGTATATTTATCCGAAAGATACAAGACCGCTGCGGGATGGACGCAGGGACTCAATCCCGACTGAATTGATATGCTTTGTTCCAGTCGTCAACGAACGCATGGCCAGACAATGTGGTACATGGACCCGCATCGCAAATATTCCGGTCTCGCGATCATGTTTGGTTTGGGCTGGTCTGGTTGAGCAACAAGTCCCCACTGTGCTGCCGTACAATCCCATCCATGCAGATACAGCCATTTACCGCGCTCACCCCCGATGTCGTGCTTGATGCTTTGGGCGGCATCGGCTTGCACAGCGATGGCCGGCTGCTTGCCCTGAACAGCTATGAGAACCGCGTCTATCAGACAGGCATGGAAAGCGGGCCTCCGTTGATCGCCAAGTTTTATCGGCCCGAGCGTTGGTCAGATGCCGAGATTCTGGAAGAACACGCTTTTGTCGCGACACTGGCAGAACGCGAGATACCTGCTGTGCCGGCACTTGAAATTAACGGGAAAACTTTGCACAAGTTCGACGGCTTTCGTTTTTCCGTGTTTACCAGGTACGGCGGCCGTGCTCCCGAGCTGGATGATTCCGGGACGCTGGAATGGATGGGACGCTTCATCGGCCGCATCCATGCGGTCGGCGCAATGCAGCCCTACAGGCATCGTCCCGCGCTGGACATCCAGAGCTTCGGTGTGGAACCGAGCGCATATTTGTTGGCACACGATTTCATTCCGGCAGAGCTGGCAGAGGTCTATCGGGGTGTGGTCGGGCAGGCACTGGATGGCGTGCGGCGCTGCTACGATCGTGCCGGTGTTGTAAGAAAATTGCGCCTGCATGGCGACTGCCATGTCGGCAACGTGCTGTGGACCGATGCCGGTCCGCATTTTGTGGATTTCGACGATAGCCGCATGGGGCCAGCCGTCCAGGATCTGTGGATGCTGCTGTCCGGCGAACGCGCCGACATGACGCGGCAGCTTTCCGACGTGCTGGCGGGTTACGAGGATTTTTACGACTTCGACCCGCGCGAGTTGTACCTGGTCGAAGCGCTGCGCACCCTGCGCCTGATCCATTACGCCGCTTGGATCGCGCGGCGCTGGGATGATCCTGCTTTTACCGCCGCCTTTCCCTGGTTCAATACGCAACGCTACTGGCAGGATCGCATACTGGAATTGCGCGAACAGATCGCACTAATGGATGAACCACCCTTGTCGATTTAGGAGCGGGAACGACCAACCGAAACCGAAACCATCATCGCCGCCACGCAACGCTGGCTGGAGAAAGCCGTCATCGGCCTGAACCTGTGCCCGTTCGCCAAGGCCGTGCATGTCAAGAACAGATACGTTATGTGGTCAGTGCGGCGACGACTCCCGAGGCATTGCTCGAAGAACTGATGGACGAGCTGCGCATGCTGCGGGATACCGATCCCGCCAAGATCGACACCACGCTGCTGATCCATCCCTATGTGCTCACCGATTTTCTCGACTTCAATGATTTTCTGGACACGGTCGATATCGCGGTGGCGGAGCCGGAATTCAACGACGAGTTCCAGGTTGCCAGCCTGCATCCGCACTATCAATTCGCGGGCACCGCGCCGGACGACATCGAGAATTACACCAATCGCTCGCCTTATCCCACGCTGCACCTGCTGCGCGAAGCAAGCGTGGACCGCGCGGTGGCTGCCTTCCCGGATGCGGACCGGATCGTCGATAACAATATCAAGACAATGCAGCAGCTGGGACCTATGGGTGGAAGCGGTTGGGGCTGGAGTAAGTTACTGAGAAGCTACTTGCCGGCGATTTGCCTGAACAGTTCCAGCCTGCGCGAATCGATCTTTCCCTCCGCAACCGCATTGCGCAACGCACAGCCCGGCTCATGCGCGTGGCGGCAATCGCGGAAGCGGCACTGGCCGAGATATTGCGCGAATTCCACGAAACCCTGTTCTATGCCGCCGAAGCTCAGGTGGTGCAGGCCGAAGGCTTGCACGCCGGGGCAGTCGATTAAGGAACTTTTTTCATCGATACGATAAAGCCGCGCGTGGGTGGTGGTGTGTTTGCCGGAATCCAGCACCGTGGAAATTTCGCGGGTGACCGCTTGCGCGCCGGGCAGCAGCGCGTTGATCAGCGTGGATTTCCCCATGCCGGATTGACCGACCAGCACGCTGGTGTGGCCGGCCAGAAACGGGCGCAACGCGGACACATCCTGCGTGGCGCTGAGTTCCAGCACGCGATAGCCGATAGCGGCATAGGGAGCGAGACGCTTGCGTGCCGCTGCTGCCGCATCGGGCAGGTCGCATTTGTTCAGCACGATCAGTACCTCGAGCTTCTGGTCGAAAGCCGCGACCAGACAGCGTGCCAGCAATTCGTCGCTGAAGGACGGTTCGGCGGCCACGACCACGATGATCTGCGTGACGTTCGCGGCGATGAGCTTTTCGCGGAAGGCATCGGACCGGTGCAACAGCGAGCGGCGCGGCGCGATGCGTTCGATCACGCCTTGCGCGCCTGTCCTGAGCTTGGTCGAAGGGCCCGTGCCGGTTCCGCCCGAAGCATCCGCCGTGCGCTTGATCTCCACCGCATCCCCGCACGTGGCTTCGCTTTTTTTGCCGCGCGTCAGGCAGGGTATTTCGCTGCCGTCATCCAGTCTGACCAGATACTGCCGGCCGAATGCGGCAATTATCTGCCCGTGCAGTATGCCGCTCAAATCTTGAACAGCGCGTCAACTTTCGCGGCGCAGATGAAATCGTTTTCCGACAGACCGTGGACAGAGTGGGTTGTGTATTCGACCAGGCAAGTGTTGTAGCCGACAGTGAGTTCGGGGTGGTGATCTTCGGAGTGCGACAGCCACGCGACCGCATTCACGAATGCGATGGTCTGGTAATAATTTTTGAAACGGTAAGTCTTGCTGATCAGGTGATCGTAGCGTTGCCAGCCTTCGAGTTGCCGCATCAGGCTGTCGGCCTCCTTGTTCGACAGCGGCGGTGTGCCGGCTTTGCAGGGTTTGGACTGCCTGCTGGTCAAGTCGCTCACTTTGCTCATGGCCGGCTCACTTGAATTTGTAGAAGATGTTCAAATACGCAGCGAGATCCTGCGTTTCCTGCGGGGTGAAGTGCGCGTTCACATTGGCGCTGCACATGCCGATCTGCTGGATCAACCCTTCGGGGGTGTTTCTGATGCGATTTGGACGGGTGAAGATTTTATTGCCGTCGCCCCCCATGATCTGGTTATGGCATTGGTTGCAATTGTATTGCGCGAACAGCTTTTCTCCGGTCTGGGCATTGCCGTCCGGAAAGGGATTGGCCGATGCGGCAGTTGCCGCGCCCAGCAGCATCATTGCCGGGAACATCAGGTATGCGATCAGTTTCATGGGGTTCTCCTTGTCATGAATCAAGTCAGGTTTGCGCGGATTGAAGATGCGAGATGCGCACCATGGCAGGGGGGTGCGAATCGTAAAACTTGGAATACAGCGGATCGGGAGTCAGTGTCGCCGCGTTGTCCTGATACAGTTTGACCAGCGCGTTGACCAGGTCGGCGGCATCGGTCTGCTTTGCGGCGTAAGAATCTGCCTCGAATTCGTGCTTGCGCGAATAGGCCGACATGATAGGCCCGAGCAGGAAGCTGAATACCGGCAGCACCATGAAGAACAGCAGCAGTGCGAGTGCAGTGGACGGCGTGGTAACGCCGAGGCCATGATAAAACCAGGTGGTTTGCATCAGCTGGCCGAGCAGCCACAGGAACGCCAAGCTCAGCGCAAAGGTGGCACCGATGCGTTTAACCACATGGCGGCGTTTGAAATGGCCGAGTTCATGGGCCAATACTGCCTCGACTTCATTGATGCTCAGGCGTTCCAGCAGGGTGTCGAAGAACACGATGCGTTTGGTTTTGCCGAAGCCGGTGAAGTAGGCGTTGCCGTGCGCGCTGCGTTTCGAGCCGTCCATCACGAACAATCCCTGCGCGGCAAATCCGCAACGCTTGAGCAGCGATTCGATGCGCGCCTTCATTGTTTCGTCCTGCATCGGCGAAAATTTATTGAACAGTGGTGCAATGAACGACGGGTAAATGAACAGGATCAGCAGATTGAACACCACCCAGACCAGCCACACATACAGCCACCAGTGTGTTCCCATGCGTCCCATCAGCCACAACACGCCCAACAGCAGCGGCAAGCCGAGGACAGCGCCGATCAATATGCCTTTCAGCGCATCCAGCAGGTACAGCCTGAAAGTCATTTTGTTGAAGCCGAAACGCGCCTCGATGACGAAGGTGCGGTAGATGTTGAACGGGGCTTCCAGCAACGAATACAGCACCAGCACCGCCAGAATGGTAGCCACGCCCTGTGCGATCGGCGAGGCTAGCCAGCCATAGTCCAGTTTCGCGGAAACCATTCCGGCGATGAACTGAATGCCGCCGCCCACGGTAAACAGCAGCAGCAGCACGGCGTCGAACAGTGCACCCAGCATGTCGAAACGCGTCTTTGTAGAAGTGTAGTCGGCTGCTTTTTGATGCTCCTCGAGCCGGACTTTTTCATGGAACGCCTCCGGCACGGCGGCACGGTGCTTGGCGATATAGGCCAGATGGCGGCGAGCCAGCCACAGTTTGGCCAGCGTGGTCGCCGCTACGGCGGCAACGAAAATTGTTGTGAATTGCATTGCAGTCATAATGGTTGCTATATAAGTATTCGAAGCAGGCGTGGTTGTGACACAATATGCGTCGAAGCGTTCCCATCCCGATTGCATGAATTATGGCACAAAACCAAAACTACCTTGTCTGGATAGACATGGAAATGACCGGCCTGGTGCCGGATACCGACCGCGTTATCGAGGTCGCCCTGGTGATCACCGACAATAATCTTGAAACGATCTCCGAGGCACCGGTACTGGTCGTGCATCAGCCCGACAGCGTGCTGGACGGCATGGATGCATGGAACAAATCAACCCACGCCAAATCCGGATTGATCGACAAGGTCAAGGCATCCGTGCTGGATGAGGCGATGGTGGAAACGCAGATGATCGACTTTCTGAAAGAATATGTGCCGATCCGCACCTCGCCGATGTGCGGCAATTCCATCTGCCAGGACAGGCGCTTCCTCGCGCGCTGGATGCCTAAGCTGGAAGAATATTTTCATTATCGCAATCTCGATGTCAGCACGCTGAAGGAATTGGCCAAGCGCTGGAAACCGGACATGGCGCAGGGTGTAAAAAAGCACGGCAAGCATGAGGCGCTCGCCGATATCTACGAATCCATCAGCGAGCTGAAGCATTACCGGGAACATTTCATCAAGCTTTGAAACGGCGCTGAACAGAATGGTTCGTCAGAACGCCATGTACTACTGGAGGTAACGATGACCAAAACCAAATCCAAAACCAGGAATGCGCATACTGCACCCGTCCCTTCTGAAAACGACCAGGCACAGGTG
>CAVWTZ010000006.1:0-23105 GCA_963757485.1 uncultured beta proteobacterium | reverse complement strand
TTGGGCGAGGAACTGTTCATCTTTGGCATACTGGTGGCACTGTTTCATGACAGCGGCTATCTGCGCAAGCGTGGCATCGAAGATGACCGGCAAGGCGCGGAATTCACCCTGGTTCACGTATCGCGCAGCGAGGAATTGTTGAAGCGGTATATGCAGGAGATAGGCCTTGGCGATCTGGCAGAAAAAGCCGCGCAAGTGGTGCATTACACGGGTTATGAAGTTCCGGTGGAACGCATCCAGGTGCCTGAGGTTTACCGTGACATAGGCAACATGGTGGCGTCGGCAGACATGCTGGCACAGATGGCGGATCGTTGTTATCTCGAAAAATGCCATGACCGCCTGTACAAGGAATTTGTCCTGGCCGGCATTGCGCAAAAAGTCGACGCGGCAGGCAGCAAGCAGGTTCTTTTTTCTTCCCCCCGGGATCTGGTGATAAAAACGCCGGACTTTTACCGGGGAGCAAAAAAACGCATGGATGAAACCCTGCAAGGAGCTTACCATTTCGTTGAAAAGCATTTTAATGGGCAAAATCCCTACCTCGAATCGGTTGAAAAAAATATCCTGTTTGCCGAATACGTGATTGCCCACGGCGCTGACATCGGCATGCTGCAACGGACCCCGCCGCAGTCACCCGGTTCCGATCTGGCTTCCCCGGAAACCGATGACAGAAAACATCACATAGAAGACAGAAGAAAAAGAACCGGGGACAGAAGGAAAAATCCCGCGCAACGCTATCCGGACTTGTTGGAAAGAAGACTTACGAAGGACAGAAGACGGAATCCTTCCGCAAAGAAATAAGGATTTCGGCGGGTGTTTACAAAGCCTGCTGCATGTTGGCCATGCCCTTCTTCCAAAGTATCAGCAGCAACCCCAGCAGCGCCGCACCCGCGCTGCACGAATACAGCACGCTCGCGCCATAGTGTTGCCAGATCGGGCCGCTCGCCAAACCGCCCAGCATACCGCCCGCACCATAGGTAAAACTGCCGAACAGCGCCTGGCCTTTGGACTGGTGGCGTCCCTGGAAAAATTCGTGGACCAGTCCCATCGAGGCTGCATGATAGGCGCCGAAGGTGGCCGCATGCAGCACCTGCGCAATCAGCAGCAGTGACAGAAAATCCACACCCCAGCCGATCAGCATGAAACGCACGACAGCGGCGCTGAAACTGGCCAGCAGGATGCGGACAAACCCGAAGCGGTTGACCAGCCACGGCATCAGGAAGAACACGCCGATCTCGCAGATCACGCCTAGCGCCCACAATCCGCCCACCGCGCTCTTCGCGTAACCGTGCTCGACCAGATAAATCGAGTAAAAGGTGTAATAGGAGCCGTGCGCAACGGACATCAGGAAGCACGCGCCGAACAGCGCGATGACTTGCGGTTGCAGCACGATCTGCCTGACCGGCTGATGATCGGTGTGGTGCACCAGCACTTCGACGGGAGGAATCTTCCTGGCAAACACCAGGATGCCGAGTTCGCAGGCCAGCCCAGCCCACAGCAGCCACGCGATGGCGACATAGTCAAACGCATAACCCAGGCCCACCACAGCGACGATGAAGCCGATCGAACCCCACGAGCGGATACGCCCATAGCGGGCGCTGTGTTTGCCGAGGTAACTGAGCGTGGTCGCTTCGACCAGCGGCATCGACGCGCTCCAGAAAAACCCCATCAGCGCCAGCACCAGAAACATGCCCCAGAAGCCGGTTGTGGCGAACACGCCGAGGTAGCACACCATGCTCAAAGTTGCGGCGATCTTTACCACCTGCTGGCGATTGCCCTTTCGGTCGGCCAGCCAGCCCCAGATATTGGGCGCAATCATGCGCATCACCGGTTGTATCGACATCAGAGTGGCGATCTCGATGGCGTCGAAATGGATGGATTTGAGGTACAAACTCCAATAGGGCGAAAACATCCCCACGAACGCATAGTAGAAAAAATAGAATCCGGCAATGCGCCAGTAATGATTTTGCGGAGCGGACATGGCAGCGGTACATTTGAACGGCGCGCATTATCTCATGGGGAAAATAAATTTTTGCCGTTGCCCTTGAAAGTAACAGCCTTGTCCCCACAGTTGCCAGACCGAAATCTGGAGAACGGCATGGAACAGAACGAAACAAACAACGAAACCAACCCGAACAACGAAACCCGGGACCCTGCAACAAGCAGCGCCGAAGTGATGCCCGGTCCCGAGGCGATGCTCAAGGAAGCCGAACGCAAGGCCCAGGAGCATTACGATGCGTGGATGTACGCCAAGGCAGAGGGCGAAAATATCCGCCGCCGCGCGGTCGAGGACGTCCGCAAGGCGCACAAATTCGCCGTGGAACGTTTTTCCAGCGAATTGCTGGCGGTAAAAGACAGCCTGGAAGCCGGTCTGGCGGTGGAAACCGCGACCGTGGAAAGCTTCAAGAACGGGATGGAACTGACGCTGAAGCAATTATCCGGCGTTTTCGAAAAATTCAATATCAGCGAAATCAACCCGGTCGGCGAGAAGTTCGATGCGCATAAGCATCAGGCCATCGCCATGGTGGACAGCGACCAGCCCGCCAATACCGTGGTCAGCGTGATGCAGAAGGGCTATACGCTGAACGACCGCGTGCTGCGCCCGGCAATGGTGACGGTGGCAAAAGCCAAGGAATAACCTGCTGCGCGACCAATCTGCGGCGTTGCGTGCTCGCTCGCTCCTCGCCTGCCAGAACGGTATGTTTCGTCGTTCGCTGCGCGGCGCCTTGCATCCCGGCCTGCTCGCGACGGTTCTTCAGGTCAGGGTCTTGAAATATCCGGCGCCGCCCTGATGTTAGGCGGCAAGGCAGCAACAATATTCAATTTTTAGGCATTTAACTGAAAGGAAAGCATCATGGGAAAAATCATCGGTATCGACCTTGGCACGACCAACTCCTGCGTGGCCATCATGGAAAACGGCAAGACCAAGGTGATCGAGAACGCGGAAGGCGCTCGCACCACCCCGTCCATCGTCGCCTATATGGAAGACGGCGAGGTACTGGTGGGTGCTCCCGCCAAACGTCAGGCCGTCACGAATCCGACCAACACGCTGTATGGCGTGAAGCGCCTGATCGGGCGCCGCTTCGACGAAAAGATGGTGCAGAAGGACATCGCCATGGTGCCATTCAAGATCGTCAAGGCGAAGAACGGCGACGCATGGGTAAAAGTGCGCGACAAGGAATACTCCGCGCCGGAAATTTCCGCCCAAGTTCTGATGAAAATGAAAAAGACCGCCGAAGACTATCTCGGCGAACCGGTGACCGAAGCGGTCATCACCGTGCCTGCGTACTTCAACGACTCGCAGCGCCAGGCCACCAAGGATGCCGGCCGCATCGCGGGTCTCGACGTGAAGCGCATCATCAACGAACCGACCGCGGCCGCGCTGGCCTTCGGCCTGGACAAACAGGAAGGCGACCGCAAGATCGCGGTGTATGACTTGGGCGGCGGCACGTTCGACATCTCCATCATCGACATTGCCGAGATCGAGGGCGAGCACCAGTTCGAAGTGATGTCGACCAACGGAGACACCTTCCTCGGCGGCGAGGACTTCGACATGCGCGTGATCGACTACCTGGTCGAGGAATTCAAGAAGGAAAGCGGCATCGACCTGCGCAAGGACGTGCTGGCATTGCAGCGTCTGAAAGACGCGGCGGAAAAGGCCAAGATCGAACTGTCCAGCGCGCAGCAGACCGAAGTGAACCTGCCCTACATCACCGCGGATGCAAGCGGCCCGAAACACCTGGCCGTGAAGATCACCCGCGCCAAACTGGAAAGCCTGGTCGAGGACCTGATCGCGCGCACCATCGAGCCGTGCAAGATCGCGATGAAGGATGCGGGCGTTTCCACCTCCGACATCAGCGACGTGATCCTGGTCGGCGGCCAGACCCGCATGCCCAAGGTGCAGGAAAAGGTCAGGGAATTCTTCGGCAAGGAAGCGCGCAAGGACGTGAATCCTGACGAAGCCGTGGCCGTCGGCGCCGCGATCCAGGGCGGCGTGCTGCAGGGTGAAGTGAAGGACGTGCTGCTGCTCGACGTGACCCCGCTGAGCCTGGGTATCGAAACCATGGGCGGCGTGATGACCAAACTGATCAAGAAGAACACCACGATTCCGACCAAGGCGTCGCAGGTATTCTCAACAGCAGAGGATAACCAGAGTGCGGTGACCATCCACGTGCTGCAGGGCGAGCGCGAAGTGGTGTCCGGCAACAAGAGTCTGGGCCAGTTCAACCTGTCCGACATTCCGCCCGCACCGCGCGGCATGCCGCAGATCGAGGTGACCTTCGACATAGACGCAAATGGCATCCTGCACGTGTCGGCAAAAGACAAGGCGACCGGCAAGGAGAACAAGATCAAGATCCAGGCCAGCTCCGGTTTGAGCGAAGCCGAGATCAACAAGATGGTGCAGGATGCCGAAGCCCATGCCGAGGATGACCGCAAGGCGCTGGAACTGGTGACCGCGCGCAACCAGCTCGACTCGCTGATCCACTCCACGCACAAGTCGATGAAGGAATACGGCGACCACCTGACTGCGGATGAGAAGACTGCCGTCGAGACAGCCTTGAAGGAAGCCGAAGCAGTCGTCAAGGCCGACGACAAGGATGCCATCGATGCCAAGGCCGAAGCGCTGGCGACCGCAGCACAGAAGCTGGGCGAGAAGATGTACGCCGCAGAGCAGGTCAAGGCTCAAGCCGCCGATGCAGGCACAGCCTCCAGCGCTGAGGCCAAGAAGGACGAAGGCGATGTGGTGGATGCGGAGTTCACCGAAGTGAAGGACGAAAAGAAGTAAGTTACTATAAAAGCTGAAGGCTGGATGCTGGAAAGAATCCAGCCTTCAGCCTTTTACGCGTTCCATGTATCACAAGCATTGAGTCACCGAATATGCCAAAAAAAGATTATTACGAAGTGCTCGGCGTCAACCGTGATGCTTCCGAAGAAGAAATCAAGAAGGCTTATCGCAAGCTGGCGATGAAGCACCATCCCGACCGCAATCCGGACAACCCCAAAGCCGAGGAACATTTCAAGGAAGCCAAGGAAGCATACGAGATATTATGCGACGGGCAGAAGCGCGCCGCTTATGACCAGCACGGCCATGCCGCATTCGAATCCGGCGGCATGGGCGGCGGCAACCCGTTCGGCGCAGGTGGCGCAGGCTTCGATTTTTCCGACATCTTCGGCGACATCTTCGGCGGCGGACGCGGCGGCGGGCGCAGCAGCGTGCAGCGCGGTGCCGACCTGCGCTACAACCTCGAGATCACGCTGGAACAGGCCGCGCGCGGCACCGAGACACAGATACGTGTGCCGGCCATGGCAGAGTGCGACACTTGCCATGGCACAGGTGCCAAACCGGGAACCAGCCCGACCACTTGCACCACCTGTGGCGGTCATGGCCAGGTGCGCATGCAGCAGGGTTTCTTCTCCATCCAGCAAACCTGCCCGCGTTGTCACGGCACCGGCAAGATGATCACCTCGCCGTGCAAGGACTGCAACGGCAACGGACGCATCAAGCAGCACAAGACGCTGTCGGTAAAAATTCCGGCTGGCGTGGATAACGATGACCGCATCCGCCTCTCCGGCGAGGGTGAGCACGGGGTGAATGGCGGGCCTCCCGGCGATTTATATGTGGTGATACACATCAAGCAGCATGCGATGTTCCAGCGCGACCACGACGACCTGCATTGCGAAATGCCGATCAGTTTTACCACTGCCGCGCTCGGCGGTTCAATCGAGATTCCAACACTGGATGGCGTTGCCACGATCAAGATTCCGGCCGAGACGCAGAGCGGAAAAATATTCCGCCTGCGCGGCAAGGGCATCAAGGGCGTGCGCAGCAGCAGCCCCGGCGACCTGCATTGCCACGTTGCGGTGGAAACTCCGGTGAATCTGACCGAACGGCAGAAAGAACTGTTGCGCGAATTCGAATCCATCAACGAAAAGGACAGCGAACGGCACAATCCGCGTGCGCGTTCATGGATGAACAAGGTCAAGGACTTCTTCGCGGTGTGATCTTTCGGTAACGGATAGCCGCTGCATGCCAAAACCTTGCCGCTTCGAAAACTCGGAATGCCATTGATCGGCGGGGCGCAATCTTCCGTTGACCTGTCAAACCCCGGACGGAATGCTGGTAGAATAGCCTATGGATTCGACATTCCATCTTCCAGACTTCGATCCCCTGACAAAAACAACTTCAGCATCATGTCCCGTCCTGCCATTTCCAGACTGAAAGCATTTTCCATTCATCTGAGCATCAGCGCGGCCATCGCCACATCGGTGATCGCGCTGATGTTGCTGCTCTGGTACAAACCCCCGTTTTTCTCGGCGCTGGGCGGAAAACATGTTCTGCTGATCTTGCTCGGTGTGGACGTCACGGTTGGGCCGCTGATCACCCTGATCATCTTCAACCCCCTCAAGAGCCGCAAAGCGCTGGCATTCGATTTGTCGGTGATCGCCGCGCTGCAAGCCGCGGCGCTGATCTATGGCGTGAGCGTGGTCTTTCACGCGCGCCCGGTGTTCGTGGTATACAGCGAGGGTTCGTTCGACCTGATTACGGCCAATATGCTAAGCAAACAGGATATTGCAAAGGCGAAATATCCCGCCTACCGTTCACTTCCGCTTACCGGTCCGGTATACGTTTATTCGGAAATGCCGACTGATGTAAATGAAAGAAATATGCTGGTATTCAGCGCAATGTCCGGAAAGGATTTGCCGCAGTTTCCGCAGTACTACCTGCCATACAGCGAGCACGGAGCGGTTGAGGGACGGGCCGCAAGACCGATAGCAGAACTCAAGAAGCTGAATCCGGGAATGGTCGCCGAGATTGACAATGCGGTGCATGCCAGCAGGCGGGCGGAATCAGATGTCGGTTTCGTGCCCCTGCGTGCCAAATACCAGGATCAGGCGGTATTGGTGGAAAAAGGCGATGGCAAGGTGCTGGCGCTGCTGGAAGTCAACCCGTGGCCTCCATCCGCAATGTTCAATCACGCAAAAAAATAAACCGCCAGAAGTTATTTTTTGGCGAATACTACACTTAGAAATGCTTTGGCCTGTTCCCATGAATCATGGTCGGCTTTCTCGTCGTACGCGATCGGCAGGTTGAATTTTTTGCCCATTGCATCCGCAGCGGGATTGGTGAACGCGTGCTTCGCGCCGGGATAGATAACCACGCGGAAATTCGCCCCCGCGTGCTCCATTTCCGCCTTGAATGCGGCAACCTTGTCCGGCCCGATGGTCGGGTCCGCATCGCCGCTGAATGAAATGATGCGCGCCTTGATCATGCCTGGCTGCGCGGGTGTGGCGGTGCCCAGCCCGCCGTGGAAACTCGCCACCCCTTTCAGGTCCTCGCCCATGCGCGCCATGTTCAGCGCGATAGCGCCGCCGAAGCAATAGCCGAATGCGGCGATCTCACCGGGGTCCACGGTGGGTTGCTTGCGCAGCAATTGCATGGCCGCCTCGAAGCGCGCCTTGGCCATCGGCATGTCGTTGTACACTGCACCGGCCAGTTTGCCCGCATCGTCGGGATTGTCGACCACCTTGCCGTTGCCGTACATGTCTACCGCCATCGCGGTATAACCCAGTTCCGCGAGCATGCGCGCGCGTTTGCGCGCATACTCGTTTTGCCCCCACCACTCGGGCACTACCAGCACGCCGGGACGCCGGCCCTTGATTGCATCGTCGTACGCGATATAACCCTTGAGCGTCGTGCCATCCGCTTCATAGACCACTTCCCTGCCCTGCACAGCCGCGTACGCAGCGGGACTGCCCAGGCAGAAAATCGTCATTGCCAACATCAGTTCTTTCATCATCGCTCTCCTGCAATAATCAAGTGCAAAGCCAGATCGCCCCCCGTTGCAGTTATCCGGAGTTCAGGCTGTCCCGGCCTCCACTTTCTGCTTCAGATAATAGACATCCATGTTGAGACGGCGAATCTTCTCGATCAATTGTTCGGCCAGCACATCGTCCAGAACGAATTCGACCTTGACCGCAAGTTCACCGGCAAGCTCGAAGAAAGTGTCTTCATGGATGCGGCCGTGGCGTCCAAAACCCGCAATCGCGCGAAACGCGGACCCGCCCTGGACACCCATGGCCCTGGCTTCTTCCAGCAGCCATTCATAGAGCGGCATGTCCGAGTGGTGCTGTTTTTCACTGGTGTAAAACGAAAGCAGGTTCATGATCGCGCTCCCCAAAGAATATTAAGCCTGCAGCAATTTGAAGGTCTGGATACCCAATACCGTCATCAGCAGCGAACCGCCGAGATGGGTAATAATGATTGCCGATCCCCAAGCATATTGCCCGCGCAGCAGCAGCGTGACCGTTTCGGCGGAAAAAGTGGAGAAAGTGGTCAGTCCGCCGAGAAAGCCGGTGATGACCAGCAGCCGCCATTCCGGCGAAAGCCCCGGATAGTGCGTAAAAAAAGCCACCGCGAGGCCGATCAGATAACCGCCGATCAAATTGGCCGCCAGCGTTCCAAGCGGCAACTCGGGAAGCGCCGGATTGAGCCACAGCCCCAGACCCCAGCGCATCCATGCACCGAATGCAGCACCGGTTCCTATCGCGAAAAAAGTGTAAAGCATCAAGACAGCCCCGTTATATTCCAGTCATGCATGAATCGCATCGATATCATTCTACAACACGCACCAGCGCAAAACCTCCCCCGGGCGTGCGGAAATTGGTGGTCTGTCCCTGATACAGCCGAGCGGCAACAAGCTGGATTTGTCCGCTATACGCATAGCAGCGCACGTCATACTTGAGCGACAACGCATCGCTGCCATTCACACACAGGGCGCGCTCGCCCGGCGGTGCGAAGTTCTGCGCGACATAGCCGCCCTGCAAAATTTCGGCAAACACGCGTTTGGTCAGCTTCTCGCCGCGATACGCGCCCTTGCTGCCGTAGCCGCTGCCGGGCTTGAAGAACAATTCCTTGCGCCCGTTCCACAGTGCGGCTTCCATGCCGGGAGTCACGACAAGGGTATGCGGCACGCCTGCCTGCAGCGTCGCGATGTCAGCCTCGCTTGCACCCAATGCGCGCAAGCCCTGCTCATCGGTCAGCCTCGCCAGGTTGCGTTTGTCCCCGTATTTTGCATACGCGTGCGGATGCGGGGTCAGCACCACCTGTCCGCTCGCATGGGCATTGCTCAATGCGGGATACCGCTGCAGGGAAAAATCCGTCAGGCGGTTGTACACCATATCGATTTTTGCATTGCCGAAGTACAAGCCGTCCTCGCTGCTCTTCAACGCCACAGGGATCGACGATATATACCGCCAGCCTGTCGCGCTCCAGCATGCGCTGGGCCAGCAGGAATTCCGGATACAGGTATTGCTGTTCAGGCTGCTCGTCCACGATGGCGATGGTCCTGAGCGGCGCGGAACCGCGCTCCAGCCGCCATTCGTTGCGGAACATCGCCACAAACGCCGGTTCGAGATTCTCGATGGCGGCAGTTTTGCCGGGCAGGTCGGCGTCGCGCTGGCTGCGGATCAGCAACTCATTGAGAAATCCGCCGCCGGCATTGGTGTTGATCTCGATCAGGTGAACGCCCTGCCCGTCGAGATGGAAATCGTAGCCGAAGAACACGCCTTTCGCCTTGGGCTGATTTTCAGCGCCTGCCGCCTGCCAACCGGCAAGCCCGGCCACTTGTTCAACCGCGGCAATCACTTCGTACATCTTGCGCAACTGCGATGGAGAGATATATACCGGCACCTCGGCAAACAGATAGGGGCAGCGCTCCGTAACCAGGCTGTACCGATGCCTCGCCCTGCGCCCGTAACGCCTGCTGCAACGCGTGCTGATTCAATCCTGCAGCATGGCAATCGCCATTAAGCTTCTCTGACGCGACCACTTATTTTCCACCCAGTAATTCCGCTTTCAGATCGGACTGCACCGGATGCGTACCCAGCCAGATCTTCAGCAACGCGCGGTGGAACATCTCCCCGACTATCGTGCCGTAGGTGACCCCGTTCACGCTGATTTGCGTCCCGGTGCCGGGCACGTAATCCATCGCAATCAGATCGCCCGAGTGCACATCCTGCACCAGATGGAAAATACCCTTCATCTGATGGACCTGATCGTGCATCATCGCCATTTCTGTCTTGGTGTGGTTCGCCTCGATCGCTTCGAGGAAGGCATCCATGAACCGCTTTTCGCCCAGATCGCGCAGCATGTACAGCGCAATGCGCTGCGGCTCGTCCGACGTGATGATCGCATCCGCGGCAGCCTGCTTTGCCGGCAGGTACAGCGCTGCGACATACACCTTGAAGAAGAACCGGGTGCGCAAGCCCGCGCCGTTCAGCAGCAGAACCTGGTTGCCGAGCATAATGCTGTCTGCAGGTTTGACGCCTGCTACTTCCAGCGCGCTCGCGTTAAAGCTCAGCAACACACAACAGACCAGCAACAGTATTTTTTTCATGTTAGTTCTTTCAGTCCGGAAGAATCATCAGGATATGGTTCGTGCCGACCCTACAATGCCTCAAATATCCCGGCCGCCCCCATGCCAGTCCCTATGCACATCGTCACCATGCCGTATTTCAGCTTGTGCCGTTTCATGCCGTGCAGCAGCGTAGCAACGCGGATCGCGCCGGTCGCGCCGAGCGGATGGCCGAGCGCGATCGCGCCGCCGAGCGGATTCACCTTCGCCGGGTCCAGCCCCACATCGTTGATCACCGCCAGCGACTGCGCGGCAAACGCCTCGTTCAGCTCGATCCAGCCCATGTCCTCCAGATTCAATCCCGTCTGCGTCAGCACGCGCGGAATAGCTTCTTTCGGGCCGATGCCCATGATCTCCGGCGGCACGCCCGCCACCGTGTAGCCGACGAAGCGGCCGATCGGTGTCAGGTTATAGCGCTTCAGCGCGGCCTCGCTGCACAGCAGCACCGCAGCCGCGCCGTCCGACATCTGCGAGCTGTTGCCCGCGGTGACCGAGCCGCGCTGCGCAAACACCGTTTTCAGTTTCGCCAGCGCCTCGAGCGAGGTGTCCGCGCGCGGGCCTTCGTCCTGCGTCGCATCGCGCCTGGCTATTTTTACTGCGCGGCTAGTCAGATCGGGCGCGTGTTCGGCGATCGGATACGGCGTGATTTCGTCCCTGAATTCTCCGCTAACGGTCGCCTTGATCGCGCGCTGGTGGCTTTCATACGCGAACGCATCCTGCGCCTCTCGCGTTACGTTCCAGCGCTCGGCAACCTTCTCGGCGGTGATGCCCATGCCGAACGCGATCGCGAGATTTTCGTCATGCGCGAAGATTTCCGGATTGAACGCGATCTTGTTGCCCATCATCGGCACCATGCTCATGCTCTCTGTGCCCGCCGCGATCATCACATCCGCCTCGCCCAAACGAATCCGGTCCGCCGCCATCGCGACCGCCTGCAGGCCGGAAGAACAGAAGCGGTTCACCGTCACGCCCGGCACCCCACCCGGCAGCCCCGCCAGCAGCAGCCCGATGCGCGCGACGTTCATGCCCTGCTCCGCTTCCGGCATCGCGCAGCCGACGATCACATCGGCGATGCTCGCCGGATCGAGCGACGGCGCCTGCGCCAGCACGCTCCTCAGCACGTGCGCCAGCAGATCATCTGGACGGGTGTTGCGGAACATCCCGCGCGGCGCCTTGCCGACCGGCGTGCGCGTCGCGGCGACTATGTAGGCTTCCTGTATCTGTTTGTTCATATACACCTCCGGTGCTTGGGTTTGCTCATGATGTTACCTCTCGAATGTAAATGTAAATCGGTTTGACCGTTGTTTATGTTCCACCGTTATTTACCTGTATGGCTGATATCAATTCAGCAAACCCGCCAGCTTGCGCCGGTAGGCAGAAACCAGTTCGCCCTGCCCGCCCAGCAGGTTGAACACATCGAGCAGCGTCTTGCGCCCGATGTCGTCCTTGAACTTTCGGTCGCGCCGCACGATCTCCAGCAACTGGTCCATCCCCTCGGCAGGGCGGTTGGCGGCGATCAGCACATTGGCGAGCTTGAACCGCGCCTCGAGATCGTTCTCGTTCGCGGCAATCGCGGCGGCTAGCGACGCTTCGCTCTCGCCGACCTCCTGCATCTCCGCCAGCCTGACCTGCGCCTTGAGTTGCAGCACGCGCGCATCCTTCAGGATGCCGGGATCACGCAGACTGTCGAGCAGGCGCTGCGCCTCGTCCGCGTTGCCCTGCACCAGCAATATCTCCGCGCTATCCACGCGCACCACCTCGTTGTTCGGGTCCAGCCTTGCGGCCTCCGCCAGTTTCTGCAGCGCGCCGTCGAGGTCGTCCGTGTCCGCCAAGCGTTGTGCTTCGCGGCGCAACTCTTCCGCAGGGCTCGGAATGATCTTGTCCAGCCAGTCGCGCACCGCACTCTCCGGCAACGCGCCGGTGAATTCGTTGACGACCTTGCCGTCGACCATCGCCTTCACCGCGGGAATACCGCGCACCGCATAGCGCGCCGCGATCTCCGGGTTCTCGTCCGAATTCACCTTGGCGAGCTTGAACTTGCCGAGATACTCATCGGCCAGCTTTTCCAGGATGGGCTTGAGCACCTTGCACGGCGCGCACCACGGCGCCCAGAAATCGATCACCACCGGCTGCCTGAACGATGCCTCAACCACCTGTTCCTGAAAATCGGCCTGACTCACATCCTGCGTATACATCACACTCCCAATTCTTGGACCTTGCTCGAAGGATCATTTAATTCCGCAGCGGCTTCCCGTTCTTCAACATATACTCCACCCGATCCCGCGTCTTCTGCATTGCCAGCAGTTCCATGAAGTTCTTGCGTTCCAGATCGAGCAGCCATTGTTCGTCCACCATGCTGCCCGCTTCCACGTCGCCGCCGCACATCGTCTCGGCGATGCGGCAGCCGATGTCGTAGTCGTGCTCGGAAATGAAGCCGCCTTCGAGCATGTTGACCATCGCGGCCTGCAGCGTCGCGATGCCGGGACGTCCGGCGACCGGTATCTGGCGCGGCTGCAGCGGCGGGCGCCAGGCGGTGGCAGTCAGCGCGCGCGCTTCCTCCTTCGCGACGTGCAGCAGCTCATACTGGTTGAGCACGATGCGGTCCGACTGTTTCAGGTAGCCCATGTCGCGCGCGAGCTCGGCGCTCTTCGCGACCTCGCCCATCGCGATCTGCTGGAAGTAGCGTTTCAGGTGCGGGAAGATGTCGCCACCGCGGGCCTCGTTTGCCGCGCGCAGCGCCATTTCCTTGCAGCCGCCGCCTGCGGGCAACACGCCGACGCCGACTTCAACCAGGCCGATGTAGCTTTCCAGCGCTGCGACGATCTTGGTGCAGTGGATCGAGAATTCGCAGCCGCCGCCCAGTGCCAGCCCGTACACCGCGGCGATGGTCGGCACCTGCGCATATCTGAGACGCTGCGAAACCTGCTGGAACTTGGCGACCACATCCTCGACGCGCGGCACGTTGCCCGTCGCCGCGTTGACGATGCTGCCCAGCCCGCCGCCGCCCGCGACGGTGTATTTCACGCGGTTCACGGAGCTCTTCAGCTTGTCGAACAATCCGGATGGCTGGTCGGCGGATTCCTGCACGCCCTGCATCAGCTGCAGCAGGTGCGCGCCGGCCGAGAACGGCGCTTCGGTTTGCCAGATGACCAGTGCGGAAAAATGCGCCTCGGCTTCGGCTATCGCGCGCAGGATGCCGTCCAGCACCTCGTTGCTGATCGCGTGCATCTTGGACTTGAAGCTGAGTATCGCGATGTCGTCGCCGGTGAACCACATCCTGACATCGTCAGTCTCGAAGATCGTCTCGCCGTATTGCACCGGTTCGCCGACCAGACGGTCCGGGAAGGGTTGGCGGCGGTAAACCGGCAATGTGGAGCGCGGCTGGTAGCTGACGGTGGCTGGCGAATATGAGCCCTGCGCGGTATGCACGCCGGTGCGGACCGGGTCGGTCACCCATTCAGGCAGCGGCACATCGGACATTGCCTTGTCCGCCGCGATGTCGGCAGCGATCCATCCCGCCACCTGCTGCCAGCCTGCCGCCTGCCAGATCTCGAACGGGCCGTGGTCCCAGCCGAAACCCCAGCGCACCGCAAGGTCCAAATCGCGCGCATTATCGGCGATGGACTCCAGATGCAGCGCGCAATAATGAAAAACGTCACGGAACGTCGCCCACAGGAACTTTGCCTGCGGGTGCTGGCTGTTGCGCAGCCCGGCGAGCTTCTTCGCCCAGTCGCGTTCGCGCAGGATTTGCTTGACGGCGTAATCCACTTCGCTATCGGTCAGGCGATATTCCTCGGTATGCAGGTCGAGCACGTGTATCTCCTTGCCGATCTTCTGGTAGATACCCTTCTTGGTCTTCTGCCCGAGCGCGCCCTGGTCCACCAGCCGGATCATCCAGCCGGGCAATTCGAAATGCTTGTGCCACGGATCGTCGCTCAGGTTCTCGCGCATCGTGTTGACCACATGCGCGAACACGTCCAGACCGACTACGTCCAGCGTGCGGAACGTCGCGCTCTTGGGGCGGCCGAGATAGCGCCCGGTCAGCGCATCCACGGTGTCGAAGCCGAGGTTGAACTTCTGCGCGTGATGCTTGGTGGCCAGCATCGAAAACACGCCGATGCGGTTCGCGATGAAGTTGGGCGTGTCCTTCGCGCGCACCACGCCTTTGCCCAGCGTCGAGACGAGGAATGCCTCGAGCTGGTCGAGCAGCAATGCCTCGGTGCCGGCGCACGGAATCAGCTCGACGAGGTGCATGTAGCGCGGCGGGTTGAAGAAATGGATGCCGCAGAAGCGGTGGCGCAGGTTTTCCGGGAACGCTGCGGCGAGCTTGTTGATCGACAGGCCGGAGGTGTTGGTCGCGAAGATCGCATGCGCGCCGACGAACGGCGCAACCTTCTTGTACAGGTCGGATTTCCAGTCGATGCGCTCGGCGATCGCCTCGATCACCAGGTCGCACTCGCGCAGCTGGTCCAGGTGCTGGTCGTAATTCGCCGCCGAAATGAACGCGAGCCGGGACGGGCTGGCCAGCGGGCTGGGCTCCAGCTTCTTCAGCCCGTCCAGTGCCTTGTTCACGATGCCGTTCGGATCGCCCTCCCCCTTTTCATTTTTCGGGGCGGGCAAATCGAACAGCAGCGTCTCGACATTGGCATTGACCAGATGCGCGGCGATCTGCGCGCCCATCACACCCGCGCCAAGAACCGCGACTTTGCGGATCACAAAACTTTCACTCATTGTTTTTCTCCGGAAACATTAACGGGAAGGACTGGCAGTTCTCCCCTTTTACTACTTATTTGTTAAAAGCTATAGGTGTATTGCACGCTGAGCGTATCCACCGAAATCTTGTATGTCCCGACCAGCGCGGGAGCAGGCGTAGGCTGATTGATCGAGGTATCGCTTACGAACAGATGTGCATACCCAACATCGATAGCGCTGGCGGCGGACGGCTTGTACTGTCCGCCAAACGACAGCCAGGTGCGGTTGTTGTCCGGGATGCGCGCGGTCCGGAACGCGTCCGGAACCGGTGCCTGGTCGTAGGCGACACCCACGCGCGACAGCCATTGCGGGTTGTAATGATAGGTTGCGCCAACCGATACCCGCACCGTATCTTTCCAGTTCTCGGGCGTATTCGAGATCGACGCCCCGGCGGCATTGACGATATTCACCTGCTTGAAGGTGCTCCAGCCTGTCCAGGTGACATCGGCCATCACATCCCATTTCTCGTTGTATTGATGGAAGCCGCTCACGGAAAAGTTGCCGGGCAGCTTGATAGCTAGTGTCACCGGACCGTTGGCAAAGGGCAGCGATGTGGCCACCGTGCCGCTCAGCGTATAACTCATGGCCGAGCGCATGGCCACACCGATACGCGTGGCCGCATCCACGTTATACAGCGCGCCGAGGTTGTAGCCCCAGGTGCTGTCGGAACCGTTGATGTCCGCCAGGCCGACCGCGCCGCCCTGGTCCTCGGTCAGTTCTCCCTTGATGTGCTGGTAATCCACGCCTGCGCCTATGCTCAGTTTGTCATTGACCTGATAGGAAAGCGAAGGATTCACGTTCACGGTCTCGATCTTGGACTTGATCGCCTGCTGCTTGCCCGCCCAGCTCGGGTCGTAACTCGTCTCCAGCCCGAACGGCACGTTGACGCCCAGGCCGAACCTCAGGTCGGGTTTCACTTTCATCACGAAATAGGCATTCGGGACGATGGATGTGCTGCCCGCATCGCCCCCGCTCGGAACGCCCGCCGAGGACGTGTACTTGGCCGACGGCGTGATCGCATGCGCGGCGATCGCGATTTGCTTGCCGCTCAAGCGCGACATCCCGGCAGGATTGAAGAATACCGTCGAAGCATCATCGGCGATTGCCGCGCCCCCCGCAAAGGCGTTGCCCATGCCGCTGGCGCTCTGTTCTATCAACGCAAAACCGGATGCCGCGGCGCTGCCGCACATCGCCAATAACGCGCCGGCCACCGACCAACTTGCCATCGTTTGTTTGAACATCATGATCTCGTCTCCCGATAAATTTTAAGTATGCCTGAGCAAATCAATACCAGCCCTTGTTGGTCATCGCCTGCAACACATAGGTCGCAAACAGCAAATGTCCGTAGGGGGTGGGATGGACGGTATCGGCAAACAGATATTGATCGACTGTTGCCAAGGGGCCGCTCAGACTATTGTCATTGCAACCCAGCGATGAGCCCAGTGGATTGTAAGGTGAGGTTAAATTGCAAGCTGTAGCAGTTACATTGGTCAAATTGTATTTGGCGGGATTGGCAACCTCATCCTTGCTGGCGCTATAGGCATCGATGTTCAGCACGTTCACGCTGTCCGGAAGGCTGGCCTTCAGTTGCGCATTAAAGGCGGTCACCAATGTGTCCAGTAATCCTCCGGTCTGGGCTCTCACGGTGGGATCGCTGATCGAAGTCACATACGGTGCGCTGGCAATATCGGGGATGTTAGCCACCACGACGTACTTCGCACCTTTGGCGACGATTTGGGTATTCACGTCGGCAGCCAATTCGGCGGCGGCCGTTTGCACGGCGGCCACTGCACTTGTCGCCGTAAGGGCGCTGGCTGACACCAGACCCGCCTGATAGAACACATCGTTCGCGCCTGCCATCACCGTAACGATATCTTCGCCACTAAAGCTGCCGTTATGTGCGGTCAGAAAGTGTTGTATTTGTGTCACCACCGGCACAGTCAGCGCAAAGCCACCGCCACCCAACAGCTTATTGCCTATTCCCGGCTGTGCGCTTACCCGTGAACCGCCCTGGGCATAGCCATTGCATAATGGATAGTCCGTCACCGGAATGACCGTACCCGCAGGTGTGCCAGGTGGCGCCCCAGAGCCATTATCCAAACCCGTCTCTGCAGCGCACGGCATGGCCAAGTTCAGGCTGAGAGCAGTGTATTCGGTCCAATTGGTTGGCGTGGATGCCTTCACGCTGGACGCCGCATTGATGGTGAACTGTCCCCCTCCAATGGCATTAACCAATCCCACGTTATACGTACCGACATCGCTCAAACTATCGCCAAACGAAACCAGCGCAGTGAATTTCGGTTTGGCAGGCACATCGCTGCCTCCACCGCCGCAACCGACCAAAATCATGATCATCAGCAAAGCTGAAGCGAACTTGAATTGACGCATTTGAACTCTCCCTCGTTGTGTTACTGAATATCCCATATAAGCGGCATGCGGCAAACGAAACGACAATGCAATTGCAAAGGAACATTCCAACTTTAAATAACGATGTGCCTACTCTTCCGGCGGAACAACCCGCGGCTTGCGGTCATCGTCGACCGCCACGTAGGTCAGTGTTGCTTCGGTGACCTTGACGCACACCGGCTTGACCGGGTCACGCTGCGCGTACACTTCAACATCAACGGTGATCGAGGTATTTCCGACCTTGACGATGCGCGTGTAAAAGCTGACCAGGTCGCCGACGAAGATCGGATGCCTGAACACGAAGGAATTCACCGCGACCGTGACAACACGGCCCTTGGCGCGATGCAATGCCGGGATGCTGCCTGCAACATCGACCTGGCCCATCAGCCAGCCGCCGAAGATGTCTCCGGTGTAATTGGCGTCGGACGGCATCGCCGCGACGCGTATAGTCGGTTCGCGCTGCGGCAGGCTGGTGTACGGATGGTCATCCAAGATTAACGTCCTTCATAAAGTTGATCGATCTGTTTGGCAAAATGCGCCACCACACGGGCGCGCTTGAGTTTGAGCGTGGGCGTCATCATGCCGTTCTCTATGCTCCACGGCTCGGTCTGCAGCAGCACGCGGCGCACCTTGGCATAACCGGGGAATTCCCTGATCTGTTCCGCAATGTGTTGCAATACCCGCTGTTCGACGCGCGAGTCATGCAGCGATTCCGGCATGTCGGCGCGCACACCGACCTGCTGTGCGAACTCTTTCCACTTGTCGGGATTCACTACCGCCAGTACCAGCAGCGTTGGATGTCCTTCGCCGTATACCATCACCTGGTCGAACAGGCTGTCGCGCATTATCGCTTCCTCCATGTCGGCAGGCGGCACCTTCTCGCCGTTGGACATCACGATGATTTCTTTCAGCCTGCCGGTGATAGTGACATGTCCGCTTTCGCTGATGCTCGCGGTGTCGCCGGTGTTGAGCCAGCCGTCCTTGTCTATCATCGCGGCAGTGGCCTCGGGGTTGTTCCAGTAGCCCAGCATGTTGCACGGCCCTTTGACCAGCAGCGCATTCTGTTCGCCGATGCGAACCTGTATGCCTTCCAGCGGCTGGCCCACTGTGGAAGGACGGTTGTCTTCGACGCGATTGACGCACACCACCGGACTGGTCTCCGTCATGCCGTAACCCTGCAACAGCGGCAGGCCAAGCGCAATGAACAGCCGCGACACCTTGGGCGGCAGAGCCGCGCCGCCGCTGACGGACAGGCGCAGCCGCCCGCCCAGCCTGCCCATCACCTTGTCCGCGACAAGTTTTTTGAGCAGCGGCCACAGCAGCATTTTCGGCGTCCATGCGCCCCGCCCCTGCTGGTATTCGAAACGGTCCCAGCCGACTTCCACGGTGAGCGTGAACAGCTTGTGCGTCAGCGGCGGACCTTCCTCCAGCTTGGTGTGGATCGCGTTGTAGATGCGCTCGTAGATGCGCGGCACGGACGCCAATATGGTGGGGCGGATGATTTTCATGTCGTCGGCCAGCAGCGGGATGGAACGCGCATAGCCAACTGCCGCACCGGCCATAATGGCCATGTAATAGCCTGCAGTGCGCTCGAAGGTGTGCGACAGCGGCAGGAAGGACAGGAAGATGTCGGTATTGTCCAGCCCTTCCCTGAATGTATTCAGCGATGCATAGGCGTTGTGCACGATGTTGTGGTGCGACAGCATCACGCCCTTGGGCTTGCCGGTGGTGCCCGAGGTATAGATAATGGTCGCCAGTTCGTCGCGATTGCGCGGGCGTTCGGGCTGCAACTCAGCCACATCTGGCAACCACTCGTCGGCGTGGTTCAAGCGCTGCTCATCGCCAGCGGTGATCTTGTCCAGGCTGACCATGCGTTGCACGCAGCCGAGCTGGTCGCGCACACCGCGCAATTCCTGCCACTGTTCTGCGGTCTCGAACAGCAACACCCTGGCCTGTGCATTGTTGATGATATAGGCCGCATTGTCGGGCCGGTCCACGGTATACAGCGGCACCACGACCAGGCCCAGCGACATCGCCGCCTGCTCGAACATCACCCACTCCGGACAGTTGCGCAGCATCAATGCGACGCGGTCGCCTGCCGCAAGATTTTCGCGCAGCAGCGCCGCCTGCCAGCATGCAACATGGTCGCGCATCTGCGCCCAGGTCAGATCCAGCCAAGTGTCCCGGTGTGTATCGAAATAGCGGTAGGCGATGTTATCCGGGGTGCGCTTTGCCCGCTCGATAAACAGGCCGTAGAGCGTGACTGCCTCTTCAGGCTTGATGTAGTGATCGATCCCCGGCGACATATCCGCCCTTTCAATCAAGGAACAGGTCGCCAAACAGCGGCGTTCCGGGTTCAACCGCATAGGGCGCAAAATCCTTCACGCCCGCTTCGCGCAACACCTCTTCGTCGATGAAAAAATTTCCGCTGTAAGCATTGCTGTCGCGGGTCAGAATCAGGTGCGCCGCATCCGCCATGATGGCGGGCTTGCGCGATGCGCGCAGCACCGCGCCGGGAAAATTGAACTCGATCGCGGCCGTGGCGATGGTGGTGCGCGGCCACAGGCAATTCACCGCGATGCCCTTGTCGGCACTGTCGCGTGCGGCGAATTCGCGCGCCATGCCCAGCGTGCACAGGCTCATGCCGTATTTGGAAATCGTGTAGGCAAGGTGCGGCGCAAACCATTTCGCATCCATGTTCAGCGGCGGCGACAGCGTCAGGATGTGCGGGTTGGCGGATTTTTTCAGGTGCGGAATGCAGGCCTGGGAAGCAAGAAAAGTGGCGCGCATGTTCACGTCCCACATCAGGTCGAGTCGGCGTGCCGGCGTGTCCAGGGTAGGAGTCAGGTTGATCGCGCTGGCGTTATTGACCAGCACGTCGATGCCACCGAAATGCTGCGCTGCCTGCTCCACCGCGGCCTTGATCGCCTGCTCGTCGCGCACATCAACCTGGATCGCCAGCGCCTTCCCGCCTGCCTGCTCGACCTCAGCAGCCACAGTGTGGATGGTCCCTGGCAGTTTGGGATGGGGCTCGGAGGTCTTGCCAGTGATCACTAGATTCGCGCCGTCACGGGCGCAGCGCAGCGCGATCTCGCGTCCTATGCCCCTGGTTGATCCGGTGATGAAAATCGTTTTACCGCGCAAGTCTTTCATGGCCGTGTACTCCGCCCAGTCGGGATGTTATTGGGCCGCTGCCCGCAGATGCGCCGGATCAAAATCATCGACCATGATGACCTTGCGGCGCAGCGCGTAGTCGCGCTCCAGCTGCAATGCCTGCTCCGCGCTGATCAGGCCGTGGTCGCGCGCTTCGGCGATGCGCGACAATTCTTCCAGCGCCTTCAGCTTGCCGTCCTTGCGCGCCTGCTGCAACGTGAGCTGCAGGGGTTCGCATGCCAGCGTGCTGGCCAGTGCCGCTTCCAGGGCACCCACCGCATCCTGTTCGTCCCCGGGAATATAAATGCCCGATGTCAAACGATCCCGCGCCGCGCCGGGCTCCATCAGCAGGGTGGCGATCTGATGCCCAAGGCGATCGGATGGCGGCGACAAACGCCGCCCCAGCGGAAAGACCAGCACGCTGATCACCTGGCGCATGAAAGCATTCGGGAAATTCCTGATCACGCCGTCGAATGCCTGCTGGATCTGGAACAACGAATCCTGCACCGCCCAGTCCAGCAGCGGCAAATCCCCGGCCGGGCGGCCTTCGTCCTCGAAGCGTTTCAATGTCGCCGAGCACAGGTAGAGCTGGCTCAACACGTCGCCCAGCCGGGCGGAGATTTTTTCGCGCCGCTTCAATGCGCCGCCCAGAACGGCCATCGCGATATCCGCGCTGAGCGCGAAGGCAGCCGAGAAGCGCGTCAGCTGCTGGTAATAGCGCCGGGTTTCCGCGCCATGCGGCGTTGCCATGCCGCGTCCGCCGCTCAGTCCGAACACCAGGCTGCGCGCGGCATTGCTCAATGCAAACGTGATATGGCCGAACAGCGCCTCGTCGAACCGGTGCAGCGCACGTTTGCGGTCGTGGTCGCTGACTGCGGCAATCTCCTTCAGCACATAAGGGTGAGAGCGTATCGCGCCCTGGCCGAAGATCATCAGCGTGCGGGTCAGGATGTTCGCCCCTTCCACGGTGATCGCGACCGGCATCTGCTGGTAAAACCTTCCCAGATAATTGTCCGGCCCGAGGCTGATGCCCTTGCCGCCGTGCACATCCATCGCGTCGTTGATCACCTCGCGGCAGCGCTCGGTGGAGTGGTACTTGATGATCGCCGAAATCACCGACGGCTTTTCGCCCAGGTCGACGGCCAGCGCGGTGAAGCGGCGCGCCGCCTCGACCATGTAGGTGTGCGCACCGATGCGTGCCAGCGGTTCTTCCACGCCCTCGAATTTTCCGATCGGCACCTTGAATTGCTTGCGCACCCGGCTGTATGCGCCGCTGGTGCGGGCGACCAGCTTCATGCCGCCAATGCTGCTGGCCGGCAATGAGATCGAGCGGCCCGCCGCCAGGCATTCCATCAGCATGCGCCAGCCCTGGCCCACGCGCGAGGTGCCGCCGATGATGTAATCCATCGGGATGAACACATCATTGCCCTGCGTCGGTCCGTTCAGGAAAGCGGAATTCAGCGGGAAATGGCGGCGCCCGATCTGCACACACGGTGTATCGGTCGGAATCAGCGCAAGCGTGATGCCGAGGCTGGTTTCGCCGCCCAGCAGGTGTTCCGGATCATACAATTTGAAAGCCAGACCGAGCAGCGTGGCGGCCGGCGCCAGCGTGATATAGCGCTTCTCCCAGGTCAGGCGCATCCCCAGCACATTCTGCTGGCCGCCGAATTCGCCGCGGCACACGATGCCGTAATCCGGGATCGCGCCGGCGTCCGATCCGGCGAACGGTCCGGTCAGCGCAAAGCACGGCACTTCCATCCCCTTCGCCAGCCGATGCAGGTATTTTTCCTTTTGCTCTTCCGTGCCATAATGCAGCAACAGTTCGGCCGGCCCGAGCGAATTCGGCACCATCACCGTCACGGCGGCGGTGCCGCTGCGCGAAGACACCTTGCTCACCACGGCCGAATGGCCCTGAGCCGAAAACTCCAGCCCGCCGTAGCGCTTGGGGATGATCATCCCGAAAAAGCCCTTTTCCTTGATGAATTGCCAGACTTCGGGAGGCAGGTCGGCGCGATTGTGCGTGATGTCCCAATCGTCCAGCATCGCGCACAGCTGCTCGACCTCGTTGTCCAGGAAGGCTTGCTCCCGCTCGCTCACTCCGCATTTGGGAGGAAAGGCCAGCAGTTCGGCCCAGTCGGGATTGCCGCCGAACAGTTCGCCGTCCCACCACACCGTGCCGGCATCGATCGCTTCCTGTTCGGTGGCGGAAATTTGCGGCAATACCTTGCGGAAGATCTGCAACACGGCCGCACTGACCACATTGCGGCGCATGAACGGGATGCCGAAGAACACGATAAATAAAACCAGCGCGACGCCGATCACGATCAGCACGTTATCCGAGCAGCGCGCCATGATAGCAAGCACCAACGAACCAGGCCACAT
>CAVWTZ010000005.1:0-10639 GCA_963757485.1 uncultured beta proteobacterium | reverse complement strand
GGCATGGTCAGCTGCAATCGATAATCGTAAATAATGGCGGAGAGCTGATCGACAAAATCCAGTCTGTAAAATCGCGCGGCGCTACCGACAAATAACAACATTATCAGCAGCCCCAACCCGATCAAGATTGCATTTTTTTTCACTGTAGTTGGCAGAACGGATAACCGGCAACGTGGCAGGCATTGCTTGCCTGTCCATAACCAGCCACTTGGCAGTCATTCATCGACAGCCTGGTCAGATGGCTAGATATTTCATTGGTGGTTTCATCAGAAGCCGGAAGACAGAGAGCAGACTGTTGTGCGCCGCATAGCGGCTCATTCGCTAAAGCAGCAGTGCGGCCACGACAATATCCCAGTCTTGCACCCAGTGTCTTCTGCCCTGTGTCCACCACTCCCTATTCCTTGAAATAGAATTCCATCTTGATCCCGGCCAATTCAATCACATCGTGTTCATTCAGTTGATGTGCCTGATTGGTGAGTGCCCGGCCATTCACCAGCGGGAAATTCTCCCCTTCAACATGAGTGATGAAATAGCCGTGCGGACGACGGGTCAGTACGGCCACCTGCAAACCGGGTTTGCCCAGGGTGGTGAGGTTCTTTACCAGTTCGAGTTCCTTCCCGGCATTCGGTCCCGTTAACACTTGCACCACGGCAACCTGTTTTTGAGCGCCGGCTGGCGCTTCCCCGGAAGCAGAAACAGCCTGCTGTGCCGGTTTTGCCGGCGCAGCAGGCTGGGCAGCAACCTTCGGCTGGTGCACTTCAAACGAGCCGGTATTTTCCAGAGGTTCTATCGCCGGTTTGCCGCCGGCCGGCACAGCCATAAAACTTTGGGTCTCCGCCACTTTGCCCGCACCCGCAGCGGGAGCCGCATGCTTGACAGGTGCGCGCAACACCATGGTTCTTTCGAAATCTTCAGGGGTGGTCTGGGTTATCTGATCAGTAATGTATTTCAGCTTGTATTTGCCGATTTCGATTACATCATTGTTCTGCAGGAAGTGCTTTTTGGTGGGTTTCCCGTTCACTTCCAGCCCATTGGTGCTATCCAGATCCTCAAGGAATGAGTCATTCAGAATGGTGACGACCGCAGCATGTTCGCCGCTCACCGCCAGATTGTCGATAACGATATCATTGTGTGACTTGCGCCCGATGGTTATGCGCTCCTTGTTCAGGGGGTATTCCTTGATTATTCCCCCATCCATGCTGAGTATCAATTTTGCAGCCATAGTCGTAACCCTCGTGCTAATTATTTTTCAAACCAGTTAAAAAATTTGGCCAGCCAACCGCGCGGCACGGAAAACTTGCCTTTCACCTTGACCAGTATCACCGAAATATTGTCGCGTCCGCCATTATCATTCGCCATCTGAATCAGCTGACTTGCCGCAAGCGGCAAATTGCTCTGCAACGCATAGAGCGTGGACTGAATATCATCATCCTCCACCATATCGTTCAAACCGTCCGAGCACAGCAGGTAAATATCCCCGACCAGCACGTCATGCACATGAATTTCAGCATCCACGTTTGCATCTATGCCGACCGCGCGCGTCACCAGGTTCTTGTTCTTTGACAAGCGCGCGTCTGCAACGCTGATCATCCCGCTATCGAGCTGTTCCTGAAGCAGGGAGTGATCGTGAGTGATCGTTTCCAGCACTTCACCGCGCAGCCGGTACATGCGCGAATCACCCACGTGGCCGACCGCCACGCGATCGTCATAGAACAGTCCGGAGACGATAGTCGTTCCCATCCCGGCATACTGGGGCTGACTTTGCGCGGCATGAAAAATAGAGGCATTCGCCTTCTGAATATTGTCGCGCAATAACGACACGCCCAACTCCTCGCCACTATTCTCCACGCGATCCACCGGGCTCGAATCAAGCAAACGGTGGCTCACTTCCGTCACGACCACCGAAACAGCAATGCCGCTCGCCACCTCACCCGCGTTGTAGCCACCCATACCGTCCGCCAGTACCACCAAGCCGCAGGCAGGATCACATGCCACGCTATCCTCATTGTGCGAGCGCACCATGCCCGGATCAGTCTGGCTGAATATTTCCAACGCTTCCGCAATCTTCATGTATCCCCCCTCATTTGCTGGCTGCGGCAGGGTCACTGCTTTGCGGCGGGGTCCCAACCTGCGGTGCGAACTCCGTACCCGCTTGTGTCAACTCCGCTCCCGAATTGCCGGCTCGCGGATGTTCTGAACTTGTTGCAGCGGGTGGCGGATTGTCTGACTTTGCAGCACTCCCCGCGAGTGCAGCGCACTTGCGCAGGGCTTCAGCCATTTCAGCGCCGTTGGCATAGCGGTCCTCAACCTGCTTGGCCAGTGACCGGTTAATAATTGCGACCAGGCATGCCGGCAAATCGGCCCGGATGCTCAAAATATCGGTGTGCGGTTCGTTGGCGATCCGGAACATCAACTGCGCCATCGAATCCCCCTCGAACGGAAGCTTACCACAAGCCATTTGGTACAAGCTCACGCCCAGAGAAAACAAGTCCGATGAGCCTTCTATCTTCTTTCCGGCCAATTGCTCCGGCGACATGAAGGATGGCGTGCCCAATACCATGCCGGTTTTGGTTTTGCTCGAGTCGGTGATACGCGCAATACCGAAATCGGTCACTTTGACCGTATCTGTCTCGGGGTCATACATGATGTTGGCGGGCTTGATATCGCGATGCACCACATTCTGCTTGTGCGCATAGTCCAGTGCATCGGCAACACGCGCAAAGATACTCATCAATTTCGGCACGGGCAACAAATTATCCGGCTTGGTGTAGGGAACCAAATCCTTGCCTTTGAGAAATTCCATCGCGATATAGGCAAGGTCATGTTCCTCTCCCGCATCGTACATGGTTACGATATTCGGGTGATTCAATCGGCCCGCTGTTTCGGCCTCGCGGAAAAAACGGGCTTTCACATCTTCCAACTCGTCAGCCTCGAACTCCTGCGCCAGCGCCAAGGTCTTGATCGCCACGACACGGCCGATTTTCGGGTCTTTGCCGAGATACACGACTCCCATCGCGCCCTTGCCGAGTTCCTTCTCGATTTCGTAACGTCCCAGCATCGGTTTGGACACGCCCGCCTTGTCCAGCACCAGGGTGCTGGCATTGCCCTTTCCGGATGTGCCGCCAAGCATCACTGTTTCAGACATCGCCTTGGATTGAGCCATACGCGCGTCCAGATCGCGGAACTTGGGGTTGTATTCCGCCATGTATTTGAATACCGATTCCGCCTTGTTGAACTGGCGCTTGCGCTCAAAATCCAGCCCGAGGTTGTACAGCACATCCATCAGGCTGTCGTCCATCGGCACCTTGCGGAATTTGTCGAAAGCAATGTCCAATTGCCCCTGGCCCTGGAAAGCCAGGCCAAGCATACGATTGCTTTCCGCAGATTCGGCATCGGATTTCTGCTTGCCTTTTTCGGTCATCAGGAAACGTTTGGTCGTCAGCAACAAATGCCCAACCAGCAACAGCGAGGCGGGCAGCATCAGCTGCAGCCACATTGCCTGCGTCGTCATCAAAACAAAATGCGTAGCCAGCAACCCTGCAAACAACGTACCGGTAACCACCGCACCGATGGCGGCGTTCAGCAGCGGCAGCAACAGGATCAGATATAACGCAACCAGCAGAAAAATCCCGATTTGTGCCCATCCAGCCCAGCTTGGGGTAACAAAGAAATCGCCCTTGAGGATGCTCGACACCGAATGCGCCAGCGTCACCACCGGCGCCATCCCGGAAGATATAGGCGTCACCTGCAATGAGCCGATGCCGGTAGCGGACGCACCGATCAGCACGATTTTGTCCCGGTATTTGTCGGCCGGGATTTTCCCTGTCAGAACGTCATAGAACGAATCTACCGGAAAGGCCGGACGACCATCCCTGTCCTTGTAAAAATAGGTATGCATCCGCAGCGCCGGATCTGTGGAGATTTTCAGGTTGCCCAATTGCACGCCATCGCCCAGATTGATGCGTATATCCTGCGGACCGAGATTGAGGCTCTTGGCTGCCAGCATCAGCGACAGAGACGGGTAATACTGGTTGTAATAGTCGACTCACCAGCGGTTCGGTGCGTATCGCGCCGTCCACATCCGGAGAGCTGTTCAGATGCCCGATGGCCAGCGCCTTGCTGCCCAGACACCGGAATCGGCGCCAGCACACCCATGGCCGGCAACGGAAATTCACCCAATCCGCCGGAATCCTTCACATTCGTCAGATTATTGCGCAACACATAGTCGGGCAATTGGTTATCGGGTTTGCCCTGGGGCTCTCCCAGCTCGAAAAACATCGGCAATAGCACATCGTTCGCATTGGCCATGCTTGCGCTGAGCTTTTGATCGTTGTCGAGATTTTGCTCGGCTTCCTGGAGCAGTGCGCCGAGCTTGGCCAGATCGGCTTGATTTGCCGGGTCGGCGGTGTCCTTGAGTGTTGAATTGTCCAGCAATCCGGCAATGCTTTGAATGTACTGCAAGCCTGCATCCACCTGTGGCTCGAAGAAGAATGCGGTATAACCGATCACCTTGGGATGCCCTGCAGCCAGTACATCCAGCATCTTGGCATGTATCGCGCGCGGCCATGGCCAGCGCCCCAGGTTGGCGATGCTTTGCTCGTCGATCGCGATCACCGCGATCTTGTCGCTCGGCGTCCGCGACGAAGCCAACACGCCCAAGTCGTATGCCTTGCGTTCCAGGCTCTGCATGAATTCGCTATTGGCGGCGAGCATGAACGCCAATGCCACCAGCAACCCGACGAACCAGTCCCTCCGCCAAAACGACCACTTATTCATGCTATCCCTTGATGCCTATTGTCGAGCCCGAGGCACATTGTCGAACAAAATATGGTCGAGATATTAATATATTTCGCAACAACGCACCACAATCCTTTAGATTTATTAAGAAATGTCAAAATTTAAGACGGTCATGTACCGCGGAGTCTGCAGACGAGCTTCTACTTGATCAGCACCACCGGACAGCTTGCCAGTTGCAGCACTTTGTTCATCACCGTTCCCAGCAACAATGATTTCAAACTGCCCTGTCCCTTTCTGCCCATCACGATCTGGTCCACCTGCTGATCGCTGGGCATATTGAGCGATCGCCTCCGCCGTGCTGCCGATACTGATGTGATACTGATAGGGCAATCCGGCGGCATCGAGCGTTGCGCGTGCCGTCTGCAGTGCTGCGATTCCCTGCTCCCTGCAGTAATCATCGATCGTTCCCTGGTCGATGAACAGCTTGACGTTGCCCTGCGCGACATTCCGCTGCACGTTCAGCAACAGCAGTTGCGGCGTCTCCTTCAGCGCTGCGAGATTTTTGACCACGTAATCGACCGCGCGCAGCGCGTTGGCGGAGCCGTCAACCGGAATCAGTATCTTCAAGATGTTCCCCTCAAGGTTTTTTGTCCGGCGCGACGGATACCTTCTCGTCCACCAGGTCGATCACTTCGCGCCTCGCGATCTTGCGCATCGCCAGCAATTTTCCCAGCACCAGTACCAGCGAAGCGCACAGCACCGGTATCAACCAGTGCAAATAGTGGTTCGCTCCCTCCGTGCCTGGCAACCCGGCCCCGGGTCCGCCCGACGGCAACACCTCGCTGGCCAGCATCTCGCCCGCCACATACCCGAGCAGCGCCCCGCCGGCGTATATCGTCACCGCGAAACGGTCGATCAGCTTCAGCACCAATTGGCTGCTCCACGCGATCAGCGGAATGCTGATCAGCAGTCCGAAAACCAGCAGCGTCACATTGCCCTTGGCCGCGGCCGCCACGCCCAGCACGTTATCGAGGCTCATCACAAAATCGGCGATGATGATGGTCTTGACCGCGCCGAACAGCCTCGTGTCTGCCCGGATGTTGCCTGCGCTGTGTTCTTCCTCGGGCAGGATCAGTTTGATGCCGATCCAGATCAGCAGCAGCGCGCCCACCAGCTTGAGATAGGGCAACGCCAGCAGGCTCAGAGCAAAAAAGGTGAGCACGATGCGCAACAAAATCGCGCCCAGCACGCCGAACATGATCCCCTTTTTTCGTTGCTGCACGGGCAGATTGCGGCAAGCCAGCGCGATCACCACCGCGTTGTCGCCGCTGAGCAGCAGATCGATCATGATGATCTTGAAGACATCGACCCAGAACTGGGTCGAGGCGAGCATCTCCAGCATCAACTGCCCTTCAGGACTTTCTGCATCACACGCCCCATTTCAGCCGGATTGCGCGTGATGTGGATACCGCATTCCTCCATCACCGCGAGTTTTGTATCGGCGCCGCCCTGCCCCCCCGAAATGATCGCACCGGCGTGGCCCATGCGCTTGCCGGGCGGTGCCGTCACGCCTGCGATGAAACCGACCACAGGCTTCTTCATGTTGCCCCTGATCCAGCGCGAGCATTCCTCCTCGTCGCTGCCGCCGATCTCGCCGACCATGATCACCGCGTCGGTACCGGGATCGTCGTTGAACAGCTTCATCACATCGAGATGCTTCAGGCCGTTGATCGGATCGCCGCCTATGCCCACACAGGACGATTGACCCAGGCCCACCGCGGTGAGCTGCCCGACCGCTTCGTAGGTCAGTGTGCCGGAGCGCGACACCACGCCGATGCGTCCCCTGCGGTGGATATGTCCGGGCATGATGCCGATCTTGATCTCGTCCGGCGTGATCAGTCCCGGGCAATTCGGTCCGATCAACAAAGTGCGCCTGCCCTGCATCCGGTATCGCGTGCGCAGCATGTCATGCACCGGAATTCCCTCGGTGATGCAGATCACCAGGTCGAGGTCAGCCTCTACCGCCTCATCGATCGCGGCTGCCGCATAGGGAGGCGGCACATAGATCACCGAAACCGTTGCGCCGCTTTGCGCCTTGGCCTCGGCCACGCTGTTGTAGATCGGGATGCCCTCAAAACTCTGGCCGCCCTTGTTCGGTGTGACGCCCGCAACAAAACATTCGGCACCGTTCGCGTAGGCCTTGCAGTTTGTAGTATGGAACTGGCCGACCTTGCCGGTCATTCCCTGGGTCATCACCCTGGTGTTCCTGTCGATCAGTATGGACATTAAGCACCCCTCGCTGCATCAACCACTTTTTGGGCTGCATCCGCCATGTCGCTGCCGGAAATAATAGTCAGGCCGGATTCTGCCAGTATTTTTTTGCCCAGTTCGACATTCGTTCCTTCCAGACGCACCACCAGCGGCACCTTGAGGTGCACTTCCCTCGCCGCCGCCACCACGCCCTCGGCGATCACGTCGCACTTCATGATGCCGCCGAAGATGTTGACCAGGATAGCTTTGAGTTTGGAATTTTTCAGCATCAGTTTGAAGGCCTCGGTGACTTTTACCTTGTCCGCCCCGCCGCCGACATCGAGGAAATTCGCCGGATTGCCGCCATACAGCTTGATGATGTCCATGGTTGCCATCGCCAGCCCCGCGCCGTTCACCAGGCAGCCGATGTCGCCGTCCAGCGAGATGTAGCTCAGGCCGAATTTCGACGCCTCGATCTCGGCCGGGTCTTCCTCGTCCAGATCGCGCATCGCGACGATCTCGGGATGGCGGTACAGCGCGTTGCTGTCGAAGTTGAACTTGGCGTCCAGCGCCAGCACGCGCCCGTCAGCAGTCAGCACCAGTGGATTGATTTCCGCCAGCATCGCATCCTTCTCGACGAAACAACGATACAGTCCCTGCATCAGCTTTACCGCCTCACCCGTTGCGGCATCGGGAATGCCGATTGAATGCGCGGTGCGTGCCGCATCTTCGGCAGTCAGTCCGGCAACCGGATCGATACGCAGGGTATGGATTTTCTCCGGGTTATGCGCCGCGACCTGTTCGATCTCCATGCCGCCCTCGCTGCTGGCCAACAGCGCCACGCGCTGCGCGCTGCGATCGATCACCATGCCGAGATAATATTCCCTGCTGATCTGCGCGCCTTCCTCGACCAGCAGCCGGCGCACCACCTGTCCCTCCTTGCCCGTCTGGTGCGTGACCAGATGCATGCCCAAAATCTGCTGCGCTGCGCTGCGCACCCCGTCCATCGAGCGCGCCACCTTCACCCCGCCGCCCTTGCCGCGTCCGCCGGCATGGATCTGCGCCTTCACCACCCACACGGCCCCGCCCAATTGCTGCGCAGCAGTCAGCGCATCATCGACACTGAAGCACGCCACTCCGCGCGGCGTCGGAACACCGAATTGCCGCAGGATTTCCTTGCCCTGGTATTCGTGAATTTTCATAATGTTTTCATCAAAAATAATAAGCTGAACCAAATCCCCGACGTGATTGGGGGCATCTGGCGCAATCTTACCGAATTATCTGTACATGAGCGGAAAATCGCGCAGCCAAACTAGTGCTGCACCCGAAAAAATTCATGCGCTGAATGGCTCTCATGTTTTGCCATGCAGCCCATTCACCGGCCCGGATTAAGTCTTGCAACAGGATTCCGCGGGTCCTTGCGGGAAATGGTTATCTGCGAGCGAATCACTGCTTCACAACAAAGGCGTGATGAAGGAAATGAATTCGCTGATGATGGCTTCCTCATGCCCGGCGTCTTTCATCTCCCATTTGACGGTATTGAGAAATTTTGCCTTTTTATAGATGTTCAGTTTGTGTTGCAACGAAAACGTGCGTATGCGACCGACCATGCTATCGAATCTTCTCTGATATTCCTTCTTCGGTATCGTTTTCCCCTTTTGATCTGCAGGAGGAAATAGCCGATTAATCTCGCGGACAGTTTCCTGCGCAAACGAAACCGCTTCTCCAGCATTGAACCATTCAAGTATCATACTGACGCTCCGCATATGTTTCTGAAATAACAAGGGCAATATGTGCGGCTATCGGGCCGGGAAAACGATCCTGCGCTACTTGCCCGGACAGCAGCCAGGTAAAACAAGTCTAACAAATATATTCCTGAAAAGGTTATCAGATGGGAATACTTGATCGATTCCGTTCTACCCGACCAGCCGCTTCGAACAGTGCGGGCGAACCGGACACATCCGGGCAGGACGCGACACGCCTGATCGACGAAGGCCACGTGCTGGAGGCGCAAGTCAGGCTGGACGAGGCGATGCAGTGCTACATTGAGGCGATCCGGCTGGCGCCGAACCCGGCCCGCGGCCACCTCAATCGCGGCAATGTCCTGCTATTGCAGGGCGACCTGCCGGGCGCACTGGATGCCTTCAGAACCGCGATCAAACACAAACCGGATTATGCCGGCGCCTATTACAACATCGGCAATGCCCTGCTGGGCAACCGGCAGTTCGACGAGGCGGTGGAGAACTATCGCCGGGCGCTGGAAATCAATCCTGAGTATGCCGAAGTGCATTGCAGTCTCGGTGTCGCGCTGAAGGAGCTCGGGCGATTGGATGAAGCGGTGGCAAGTTTCCAGAAAGCGCTACAGATCGATCCCGCGTTGGTCGAGGCACGCTTGAATCTGGGCTCACTGTTCCTTTCCCAGGGCAGGTACGCCGAAGGTTGGCCAGAGTATGAAGCTCGCTATGATCCAAGCTATCCCGGTCGGCAGTCCATACCGCCGAATCTGCCTTTTCCCCAGTGGCAAGGACAACCTCTTTCCGGCAAGTCCATCCTGATCTGGCCAGAACAGGGTTTTGGCGACGAGATTCAGTTCGCACGCTATGTTCCCCTGCTCAAGAACCGTGGTGTGTCGCACATCACGCTGGTCTGCAAACCACCCCTCAAGGCTTTGCTGGAATCGCTGCCAGGCGCTGACAAAGTCATCACGCAAACCGAAGCGGCCTCGTTGCCGTTACATGACTACTGGACTTTTTCGATGAGTCTGCCGCTGCACTTTGCCACCACGGTCGAGACCATCCCTGCCGGGTTGCCCTATCTGGATGTTCCCCGGGAAACACTGGAACGGTGGCGGCAGCGACTGCCTGCTGGAGGATTGAAGGTGGGGCTGGTCTGGAAAGGGAGCGCCCTGCACAGCAACGATGTGAACCGCTCCCTGCCCGGCCTGTCCATCCTGGCTCCACTGTGGTCGGTGCCGGGAGTGATATTCATCAGCCTGCAGAAAGGGCAAGGCGAGGAAGAGGCCGCAACACCGCCGGCTGCCCAGCCCATCCTCGATCTTGGCTCGGACATCATCGACTTTGCCGACACCGCCGCCATCGTGGCACAGCTTGATCTGGTGATCTGCATCGATACGGCGATCGCACACCTTGCCGGTGCGCTCAGCAAACCATGCTGGGTGCTGCTGCCCGACACCGGTACCGACTGGCGATGGCTCCGTGAACGCTCTGACTCGCCCTGGTATCCACATGTGATGCATCTGTTCAGGCTGACAAAGGATCATGACTGGTCAGCAACCATTGATGATGTAGCCCAAAATCTGGTCTCTTGGGCTGCCGAACGCACGAGCTCGATTCAGGTGCGATGACTCCAAATTATGACGCGATGAAATTTGACTTCATCTGCAACCCGGATATTGTGCGCAATATGAAATTTTGCATCGCTTTCCTTTAGATAATAAACGTCTCACATTGAACAGGTTCCGAGATGGGAATATTTGACCGATTCCGCACTACCGCACCGTCCCGCGCAAGCGACGCCAAGCCGGACAAGTCCGCCGAGGATGCGACGCGCCTGATCGAAGAGGGGCAGGCATTTCAGGCCCAGGACAGACTGGAACAAGCGATGCAGTGCTTCAGGGAAGCGATCCGCGGCC
>CAVWTZ010000004.1:0-24438 GCA_963757485.1 uncultured beta proteobacterium | reverse complement strand
AATGCCATGCAATCAGGTGATTTTGCTACAACGCCCCAAAACTAATGTATTATCGCTCCCTCGATATTTATCGGGATTACCGTTTCATGATAGAGTTTTATGCCTTCCATACGCAACAAATAAAATAAATAAAACTTACAAGGAGAGTGTCATGTCAAAACGCAATTCAACTTCTTATAACCTTGATCGCCGCAACTTTCTTCGTACCGGCCTTACCGTTGCGGGCGCGCTCGCTCTGCCAACAGGGTTCGCAAGCCGAGCCTTTGCGGCGGACCATCCGGCTATCGGCACCTATCCGGCTGGTTCCGCCGGCGACTCGGTGTTCATCGGCATTACTGTGCCGCGCACCGGCGCTTATGCGTTGCAGGGCGAGGACGAGCTTAAAGGTTATCTGCTTGCAATCGAACACATCAATGAAGGCCATCCGCTGATCAAAAAGATCTCGCCGAAGTCCAAGAAGGGCGTGCTCGGCAAGAAAGTGACCTACGGCGTCGCCGACTCCGCCGCAAAGCCGAACGATGCGGTGCAGGCGCAGCAGCGTTTCATCAGCGAGAACAAGGCGATATTGATGACCGGCTCGACCTCGAGCGCGGTCGCAGTGGCGCTCAACAAGCTTGCGCAGCGCGAAAAAGTGCTTTACGTCGCCGGCATCTCCGGCTCCAATGACACCACCGGCAAGGACTGCGTGCGCTATGGCTTCCGCCAGTGCTTCTACGGCCAGACAGCGGCAGCCGCGATCGGCCCGGTGCTGGTAAAGACATTCGGCAAGAACCTGAAGGCCGCCTATATGACGCCCGACTACACCTACGGGCACACGGTCACTAAATCGATGCAGGACTATCTCGCCACGGCAGGGTGGACGACGGCCACCGATCAGGTTTCGCCGCTCGGTTCGCCCGACTTTTCCTCGTATCTGCTCAACATCGCCAATTCCGGCGCCGACGTGCTGATCAACGTCAACTGGGGCCATGATGCGGTGTTGTCCATCCAGCAGGCCAAGCAGTTCGGCATCCTCGACAAGATGAAGCTGGTCGTGCCGTACCAGGTGCCATTCCTTGCCCGGGAAGTCGGCGGCGGTTTGCTGGCCGGGGTGTATGCGGCCACCGATTTCTGGTGGACGCTGGAAAACCAATACCCGCTCGCCAAGATGTTCGTCGAGGCCTTCGACAAGAAGTACGGCTACAAGCCGCAATGGGGCGCCGAAAACGCCTACATGGAATTCGCCTTGTGGGCGGAAGCCGTGGAGAACGCCGGCACCTTCTATCCTCCCGACGTCATCAAATCCTACGAAGCCGGCCGCAAGATAGACTCGCTCGTCGGCGAAGTGTACTGGCGCGCGGAGGATCACCAGTTGGTCAGACCGGTGTTCATCGTCAAGGGCAAGAAACCGTCTGAAATGAAGAACAAGGAAGACTACTGGGATGTCGTGGAAACCGTACCGGGCCTGCCGCTGATGCAGAAACCGGACGCGTTCGGCTGCAATCTCGGCTCCTACACCTAAGCACTAACGACACGGACAGGCACCACAGGCGGCGACCCCGCCTGTGGTGCCGAGTTTGCGGCTGTACGGGCATCATGCACGGGCCCTCTGGACCACATAATAATTACCATGGTTAACTGGACTAATTTTCTTTCGCAATTGTTCAACGGACTGGTGCTAGGGGCGCTGCTCGCGCTGATCAGTTCCGGCCTTACAATCATATACGGCACGCTGGGCGTGCTGAATCTGGCGCATGGCGCGATGTTCATGCTCGGCGGGTATGCCGGTTATGTGGCATACCAGTTTTCCGGCTCTTTTCTCGTTGCCGTGGTCGCCGCGACACTGTTCATGCTGGTGTTCGGCATCCTCCTGGAACGGCTTATCATCCGGCATTTTTATGACCGTCCGGACGAGGACCAGCTTCTGGTCACGTTCGGCCTCTCAATATGCATCGTTGAAATTGTCCGCTATTTCTTTTCGAGCATGTCGAAATCCGTTCCGCCCCCATCCCTGTTTTCCGGCATTACCTCGCTTGGCGGCGTGTTTTTTCCAACTTATCGCTTGGCCCTGATCGGCATCGTGGCGGTGGCGCTGCTCGTACTTTATATCATCCTGTACCGGACACGGCTCGGCCTGATCGTGCGCGCGGGCATCGAGGATTCCGTGATGGTGGATTCGCTCGGGATCAATGTGTACCGCGTGTTCATGGTCGTATTCGGAATCGGCGCGATGGCCGCCGGATTTGCCGGTATCGTGAATGCGCCTGTGGTCTCGCTGACGCCCGGCATGGGCGAGACCATCCTGGTGCAGACCTTCGTCGTTGTCGTTATCGGCGGCGTCGGGTCGTTCCCCGGAGCGGTGCTGGGCGGTTTGATCGCCGGCGAGATCATCAGCATCACCTCGATGATCGACCCCGCCTACGCATACATCATGCTGTTCGCGGCCATGACGCTGGTCCTGGTGTTGAGACCGCATGGCCTGCTTGGCACGAAGGGCCGCGAATGAGCATAGGCAAATTTTTCATGCAGCGCCGCTATTTGATTGAAACGCTGACGGCAATCTGCCTGATCGCCGTGCCATTTGTTCTGCCCCATATCGATGCCGCCCCCAACACGGTCAACCGCATTCTGATCTGGGGCCTGTTCGGCATTGGTTTCGACATCCTGTTCGGCTATACGGGACTGCTTTCATTCGGCCAGTCTGCCTTCTACGGTACCGGGGGATTCGTCGCCGCCTATCTGCTCACCCAGGCGGGTTTCCCGTATGTCATTCTCGCGCTGATCATCGGCATGGTCGCAGCCGCCTTTGTTGGCTACCTGATCGGACTGCTCGCTTTGCGCAGCACCGGCATCTACTTCGCGATGATTACGGTTGCCATCGCGGAGATCTTCTTTTTCGTCGAGTTCAATCCCCTGTCGGCGTGGACGGGCGGCGAGAACGGTTTGCCCGGTGTCCCGACACCGACCATTTATCTCGGCTTCAAAACCATCCATCTCACCAGCGGCTGGTCGCTCTATCCGTTTCTGGCTTTCTGCTACTTCATCGGCATCGTGATCGCGCTGCGCATCGTCCGCTCGCCGGTCGGGGCCATCTTCACCGCGATCCGTGAAAATCCGCTGCGCGCGGCAGCCGTGGGCCATAACGTCCAGGGCTACAAACTAACCTCATTCGTCATTGCCGCCGCCTACGCCGGATTTGCAGGCGGACTGCTGGGTGTGATGCAGGCCTTCATGCCGCCGGACGCTTTCATGTTCGATACTTCGGGTCAGCTTGTGATGCAGACTGCCATCGGCGGACGCGCCACGCTGTTCGGCCCGCTCGTCGGCGCGGGAGTCTGGCTGTTTCTGCAGGATTTCCTGCAAGCGACGCTGGGATTGGGCGCGGAATGGAAACTGGTGCTGGGCGTGGTGTTCGTGTTGCTGGTCGTTTTCCTGCGCCAGGGTATCATCGGAGGGATCAGGGATCTCTATCTGTTCGTGAAGGGCAGGGTGTCGGCACAGGCGGAACCATCCCCGGCGGGCGGCACTGACCCGGTCCAAGACAGTCCTGCAGGGACAGCCCAGGCAGCCCGCAAGCCCATCCCGATGCGGCCGCACCATCCTGTGCCGAAGAGCTTCAAGGGGCCCATCCTGGAAGTCACCGGCCTGACCAAACATTACGGCGGCGTGCTCGCCAATACCGACATCGATTTCTCGGTGACCCAGGGCGAGTTGCGCGGGATCATCGGACCGAACGGTGCCGGCAAGTCGACCTTTTTCAAGATGCTGACCTGCGAAGTGACTCCCTCTTCAGGCAAGATCGTATTCGAGGGCCGCGACATCACCGGCATGGGCGTCACCGACGTCTGTCAACTCGGCCTGACCAAAAGTTACCAGGTCAACCAGCTGTTCGATAGTCTGACGGTGCGCCAGAACCTGGTGATCTCGGCATTGGCCGAGCTGCGCGGAAAATTCCGGCTGGACATGCTGTCCAGCCTGTCGAACGTGCCCGGCTTGGACGAACACGTGGAACACACGCTTGAACTGGTCAACCTGACCGGGCGCTGCGACACTCCCGTGTCGGAGCTCGCCTATGGCGAGAAGCGCCGCCTCGAGGTGGGTCTTGCGCTCGCGTCGTCTCCCTCCCTGCTGTTGCTGGACGAACCGCTCGCGGGCATGAGTCCGCAGGAACGGGTCGAAACGGTCAAGCTTCTGAAGTCGATCAGCCGAGGGCCGCACCATGATCATCATCGATCACGACATGGACGCGCTGTTCGAACTGGCCGAGCGCATTACGGTGCTGCAGGAAGGCCGTGTGCTGGTCGAGGGCACTCCCGATGAGATCAAGGGAAACGCCAAGGTCCAGGAAGCGTACCTTGGCGGCGTGATGCACGAGGAGATCAAGCCATGAGCCTGCTGGAAGTCGAAGGGCTGCACAGCTATTACGGGGATTCGCACATCCTCTTCGATGTCTCGCTGCGTGTGGAAAAGAACGAAGTGGTTGCGCTGCTCGGCCGCAACGGCGCCGGCAAGAGCACAACCCTGAAAAGCCTGATGGGCGTGGTCACACCGCGCGCGGGATCGGTAAAACTTGACGGGGTCGAGTTGGTCGGAAAAAAAAGCCACACCATCGCGCAAGCCGGCATGCAACTCGTGCATGAAGACCGCCGGATTTTCGGCAGTCTTGATGTGGAGGAAAACCTGAACCTTGCCGCCCTCACTGCGCCCAACAAATGGCCGCTGGACCGCATCTACGAAATGTTCCCGCGGCTCAGGCAGCGTCGCGGCAGCAGCGGCACCGACCTGTCCGGCGGAGAACAGCAAATGCTGGCGATTGCCCGCGCGCTGATCCGCGACCCGAAAATCATCCTGCTGGACGAACCATTCGAAGGGCTGGCGCCGGTAATCGTGCGCGACCTGATGGTGGCTTGCCGCGAACTTGCCGCAGCCGGACAGACCATCATACTGGTGGAGCAGAATCTCGCGGCAACACTGGCACTGGCGCAACGCGTCTATATCATCAACAATGGACACATCGTGCACGAAGGCCCGGCAGAGGAAATCAAGGCGCAGCCGGACGTATTGCAGCGTTATCTCGCTGTATAACTGCCGCGGGGTCAGGGTCTCTGTCCGTGGTGTCGCCCCGGACAAGCAGTTCACGGGAACTTCCCCAGGTGCTTGCAAGTTGCGCCAGGCTGGACTTCCGCTCTCAAAAGAAGCGATGACGCGTGTGTATAAAACTGTGCGGCATCGGCCTGCAAAGATCTGCCGGTGCGGATGCCCATCGACCGCCAGTAAAGCCGTTTTCGGGTTCTGTGAGCCCCGCCCCAGTGCTTAAGGATACCACCATGCAATTTGCCAATCCCGGTCCCGATGAAATCAGCCGTCTGCTGCACCAAGTGCACAGCATCGCGGTGCTGGGCCTGTCGCCCAACCCGGCGCGCCCCAGCTTCCGCGTTGCGCAGGGCCTGCAGGGGTTTGGTTACCGCATTATTCCCGTGCGCCCCCTGGTTACCGAAGTTCTGGGCGAGATCGCACACCCCGATCTGGAAAGCCTCCCCGCAATACCGGACATCGTGGACGTGTTTCGCGCATCCGAGCATGTGCCCTCCATCGTGGAGAGCTGCATCAGGCTCGGCATCAAGAATCTCTGGTTGCAGGAGGGCGTGGTCAACGAAGCCGCCGCACTGCGCGCAACAGAAGCCGGCATGACCGTGGTGATGGATCTGTGCATCTGGCGCGAGGTCGTCCGCTCGGGCGCACGCCCGTCATGAGCAGGCAGCGCTGCGCATGGGCAGGCGACGATGCGCTGTACCGGCAATATCACGACACGGAATGGGGCGTGCCGCTGCACGATGACCGCTCGCTGTTCGAATTTCTGATTCTCGAAGGCGCCCAGGCGGGGCTGAGCTGGATCACCATCCTGCGCAAGCGCGAGAATTATCGCGCCGCCTTCGACAATTTCGACGCGGCGCGCATTGCCGCATATGACGCAAATAAAATAGAATCGCTGCTGCGGGACGCGGGTATCGTGCGCAATCGCCTGAAGGTGGAGGCCGCAGTCATCAACGCGCGGAAGTTTCTCGACGTGCAGGACGAATTCGGCAGCTTCGATTCCTTCCTGTGGCGCTTCGTCGACGGCAAACCGAAACAGAACAGGTGGCGGAGCTTGGCCGATATTCCGTCGAGCACGCCGGAGTCGGATGCAATGAGCAGGGAGCTGAAACGGCGCGGCTTCAAATTCGTCGGCAGCACCATCTGCTACGCCCACATGCAGGCTACCGGCATGGTCAACGACCACACCACGAATTGTTTCAGGCATAGGGAATTGAAATGACGATGCTAAAATTTACCAAAATGCATGGCGCCGGCAACGATTTCGTCATGCTTGACGGCGTGCACCAGAACATCGAGCTCACTCCGGAGCAATTGCGCCTGGTGGCCGACCGGCATTTCGGGGTGGGTTGCGACCAGATCTTGATCGTCGAGAAGGCCCAGAACAAGGATGCCGATTTCCGCTATCGCATCTTCAACGCGGACGGCGGGGAAGTGGAACAATGCGGCAACGGCGCGCGTTGTTTCATGCGCTTCGTTCATGACCAGAAGCTCACCGCCAAACGCGAGATCCTGGTGGAGACCCGCGGCGGCGTGATCAGTCCCCGCCTCGAGCAGGACGGGCGCATAACCGTCAACATGGGCCCGCCTGTTTTCGATCCTGCGCTTGTCCCGTTCGAAGGCGGAAGCGGCGCGGTATGCGAAACGCTGGAAGTCGCCGGCAACTCGCTGGAGGTCAGTGTGCTGTCGATGGGTAATCCCCACGCCGTTCAGCTCGTCGCTGATGTCGAGCGCGCGCCGGTGGAGAAACTGGGGCCGCTGATCGAAAGCCATTCGCGTTTCCCCAAGCGTGTCAACGCCGGTTTCATGCAGGTCATGGATCGCCATTCCCTGCGCCTGCGCGTGTACGAACGCGGCGCGGGGGAAACCCTGTCGTGCGGCACCGGGGCCTGTGCCGCGGCAGTGGCCGGCATCCGGCGCGGCTTGCTGGACAGCCCGGTAAACGTTGCCACACGCGGCGGAGTGTTGACCGTCGCCTGGGATGGCGACGACCGGCCGGTACTGATGACGGGTCCGGCAATCAGCGTTTTTTCCGGCGAAATCAACATATAGGGTGAGATTCATGAGAGCAGAAGAAGTCGCGCAATATTTGCAGAACAACCCGCAGTTCTTCGAGGAGCATATCGAAGCGCTGGCGCAGATCAATCTGCCGCACCCGCATGGCGGGCGCACGATTTCGCTGAGCGAACGGCAGTTGCTCGCACTGCGGGAGAAGAACAAGGAGTTGGAAAAGAGGCTGGGCGAAATGCTGGTGTTCGCGCAGGAAAACGAGGCGCTGCAGCACAAGGTGCATGAATTCGTTGTTGCACTGTTTGCCGCTCGCGACCTGGAGACCCTTCGGGAAATTGTCCCGCATCTGTTGCGCGAAATCTTTGCAATACCGCACACTGTGCTGCGTCTATGGCAGGCCGACCCGCCCAGCGCGGAAGTGCTGGCATTCGCCGATGCGCAGCAACAACCTGTCTGCCTGCATCATCCTGCCCACGACACCGCCGCATGGTTTGGCGAGCAGGCCGCACAATTGCACTCTTATGCCTATCTGCCGTTACACGCGGGCAGCGAAACCATAGGCTTGCTGGTACTCGCAAGCGAAGACAAGCAGCGCTTTTATCCCGAGATGGGCACCGTGTTCCTGCAACGCATCGCCGAAGCGGTGAGCAGCGCGTTGCATGCCTACCTCGACCATTGACAGGATGTTGCAAAACGACTGCCGGTCATGACGGATACCCTGTCGACGAACCAGCAATACCTCAACGGCTACCTGGCGTGGCTGCGCAACGAGAAACAGTATTCCGGACTGACCGCGGAAAATTATGGACGCGACCTCAGGCATCTGTTCGAGCTGGCCGCGGAGACTCCGCTGGCCGATCTCAGGATTCACCACATCCGCCGCTACATCGCGCAGCTGCACAGCCAGGGTCTGGGGGGCCGTTCGCTGGCGCGCATGCTGTCGGCGTGGCGCGGCTTCTATGCTTATCTGATGCGCGATCACGGCCTGGCCGACAATCCCTGCATCGGCCTGCGCGCGCCCAAGTCGCCGAAAACCTTGCCGCAAGCCCTGTCGCCCGACGAGGCGGCACGCATGGTCGATCTGCCGGCCGACACGACTGAAGCGATACGCGACAAGGCGATGTTCGAATTGTTTTACTCCTCGGGTCTGCGTCTGGCGGAACTGGTCGATCTTGACGTTGAACCCATGCGCGCGGATATCGCCGCGGGCGAAGTGCGCGTGACCGGCAAGGGCAGCAAGACGCGCATCGTGCCGCTTGGCCAGTTCGCCATCGTCGCACTGAAAGCCTGGCTGGTCGTGCGCGACCAGCTGGCCAGGGCGGCTGAGACCGCGCTGTTCGTCGGCCAGCGCGGCTCTCGCATCTCGCCGCGCGTGGTGCAGCTGCGCATGAAGCAATGGGGCATCAGGCAGGGCATCACCAGCAACGTGCATCCGCACCTGTTGCGCCACTCGTTCGCCACCCACGTGCTGCAATCTTCCGGCGATCTGCGCGCCGTGCAGGAGATGCTCGGCCACGCCAGCATCTCCACCACCCAGGTCTATACCCATCTCGATTTCCAGTATCTCAGCAAGATCTACGATGCGGCCCATCCGCGCGCGAAGAAAAAACCCCAAAAATAAAACCGAAAAGAAAAAACATGACCAGGCAAAAGACGAAGCCGTCTGCCGCACCGCACCGCCCATCTCAAGGCAACCGGGATTTCCGCAACCGCACCGGGCGCAGTTCGCAAACTGCCAAAAGCCAGGGTCCCCGCACTACGGCGCAAGCCGGAGATGCCGGCGCACCGCCGGGCATCTTCCTCAAGGCAGGCCGGGAAAAGTCCCTGCTGCGCCGTCACCCGTGGATATTTTCCGGCGCGGTCGAGCGCGTGGACGGCGCGCCGGCCAGCGGCGACACGCTGCCGGTGCGCAATGACGCGGGAAATTTTATTGCCTGGGCAGCGTACAACCCGGATTCGCAGATCAGCGCACGTGTCTGGTCATTCAGGGAAACCGAAAAAGTCGATGCGGAATTTTTCCGGCAACGGATTACCCGTGCACTGGCGGCGCGCAACGAGTCAAATCTTGCTTGCAACAGCAACGGCATGCGCCTGGTCCACGCCGAATCCGACGGCCTGCCGGGACTGGTCGTCGATCAATACGGCGACGTGCTGGTGATGCAGATCGGCAGCGCGGGTGCGGAACGCTGGCGCGCTACCTGCGCCAACATTCTGCAGGAACTTTGCAACGCGGTGTGCATTTATGAGCGTTCCGATTCCGACTCGCGCGCACTGGAGGGACTGGAGCCGCGCAATGGCACGCTGCGCGGCACCCTGCCGGACAATGTCGAAGTGGTCGAGAACGGTTTGCGTTTCAGGGTGGATGTGGCGGCCGGACAGAAGACCGGCTTCTACCTCGACCAGCGCGACAACCGCGCATTGACCGGAACGCTGGCGCACGGCAAGGAAGTGCTGAACTGCTTCTGCTATACCGGCGGCTTCTCGCTGTACGCGCTGCGCGGCGGCGCGAAATCGGTGCTGTCGATCGATGCATCCGAAGAAGCGCTGCAGATTGCGCAGCAGAATTTCGAACTGAATGGACTGGAGCAATCGCGTGCAGAATGGCATTGCGCAGACGTGTTCCAGGCGTTGCGCACGCTGCGCGACCAGAACCGGAAATTCGACCTGATCATCCTCGACCCGCCCAAGTTCGCCCCCACCGCCGCGTTCGCCGAGAAGGCCGCGCGCGGCTACAAGGACATCAACCTGCTGGCCTTCAAGCTGCTCAGGCCGGGCGGCCTGCTGTGCACCTACTCCTGCTCCGGCGGCATCAGCGAAGACCTGTTCCAGAAAATCATCGCCGGCGCGGCGCTGGATGCCGGCGTGGATGCGCAGATCGTGCACTACCTGCATGCCAGCGCGGATCATCCGGTGTTGCTGAGTTTTCCCGAGGGGGCGTATTTGAAGGGGTTGGTGTTGAGGGTGGCAGGGTAAGTTAGAGATTGTCGGGGGTTGCCCGGCAGCTAAGGCCATTCGTGTTGAGTAGGCCAGAGGCCGTATCGAAACATGAATGACATAGAATAAGTCAACACCGCCGGGGGTTGCCCGGCGAAGTTGAAGTTGTTTTAGCTTTGTTGGGTATCGTTGCACTCAACCCAACCTACAATAAAATCCCTACGGCAAATTCACCATCGGCTTGAACCCCAGCTTGCTCTCCATGCTGTCCGCGCTGCTGCGCGCTTCGCTCTGGCTGGCATACGGCCCGATATGCACACGCACCAATCCGTCCTTGGCGGACAGCTTCAACTGCTTGCCATTGTCGCCGAGCTCGCTGCGCATCTTTGCCAGATACGCTTCTGCAGCATCCTGTGTCTTGAATGCGCCGAGTTGCAGATAAATGGCGGTATCACTGCTGGCCAATGAAGATAGGGCAGGAGTGCCGGCAGTCGCGGGCGCGGGCGCAGCCACCGGGATGGCAGCAGCGGAACCCGCGGCGGCGGCAGGCGCAGCAACAACAGCGGAGGCCGCAGCGGGAGCCGCCACCACAGCGGACGCCGCAGCGGGAGCAGCATCCAGATTCACAGGCGCGCTGTCCAGCGGCTGGCTTTGCAACGTGCTGGCCGCAATGCTGTTGACGGTGACATTGGGATCGATGCTTTCCACTTCGACTTCCGCGCTGCCGTCGGCAATCACGCCCAGCTTGTACGCCGCCGTATAGGAAAGATCGATGATGCGATCATTCATGAACGGCCCCCGGTCATTGATGCGCACGATGACCGACTTGTGATTGGCGAGATTCGTCACGCGCGCATAGCTGGGCAGCGGCAGCGTCGGATGGGCGGCGGTCATGGCATACATGTCATAAATCTCTCCGCTCGATGTTCGCTCGCCGTTGAATTTTTTTCCATACCACGAGGCCATACCCCGCTCCCTGAAATTTCCGACCACGGTCATCGGCGTATAGGTCTTGCCGAGCGCGATATAGGGACGATTGGCATAGCGGTGCAACGGTTCGACTTTCGGCACAGCATCCGGTATCGCATCGAGATTGACCGGGATATTCTTGCCGGGACCATCGCCGGGGAGGTAGCCTCCGCCGCTCGGTCCGGCGGAAGAACCCGGGGTGACCTCCTTGCGCTGCGGAACGGTGCCGCAGGCAGCGAGCAAGAGTGTTGTGGCGATTAATACGACGGCTTTGTTAGTACATTCAATCTCCTATTATTTGACCTCCGCCGGACTGTCATTCAACCGGAGGCTTTTATCACCGATTGAAGGTTGCTGGCGGCGTGGCTGATTTATCAAGTTTTAACGAGTTTCTTGTGCGTCTCTATGCTCATCAGCATACCAAAACCGAGCAACAGGGTCAGCATGGACGTTCCGCCGTAACTGATCAGCGGCAACGGCACGCCAACCACCGGCAGGATGCCGCTGACCATGGCCATGTTGACGAATGCATAGGTGGCGAAGGTCAGCGTGATCGAACCCGCCATCAGTCGCGTGAAATAAGTGGACGCGTGAGAAGTGATGATGAAACCGCGCCAGATCACGAAAGCGTATAGCGACAGCAGGATCAGGTTGCCGACCAAGCCGAACTCTTCGGAATAGACGGCGAATATAAAGTCGGTGGTGCGTTCCGGCAGAAAATCGAGATGGGTCTGCGTGCCGTTCAGATAACCCTTGCCGAGAATGCCGCCGGAGCCCACTGCAATGCTTGCCTGAATGGTGTGATAACCGTTGCCCAGCGCATCCTGCGAGGGGTCTAACAGCATCATGATGCGATGGCGCTGATATTCGTGCATCATCGACCACAGCACCGGCGCGCTGGCAATTCCGGCGACGAGCAGTCCGCCCATCACGCGCCAGCTCAGTCCCGCCAGGAACAGCACATAAAACCCGCTCGCGGAAATCAGCAGCGACGTGCCCAGATCCGGCTGGCGCGTGATCAGCAGTACCGGCATCAGCAACAGCAGCGCGGCGATGAAATAATTTTTCAGCGTAAGCGTGGCTTCATGCCTCTCGAAATACCATGCCATCATCAACGGCACGCCGATCTTCATCAATTCGGACGGCTGTATGGTCATCACGCCAAGGTTCAACCAGCGTCGCGCACCGTGGCTGATCTCTCCGAACAGCGCCACAGCCGATCGAGCAATAACATGCCCAGCACATAAATCGGCACCGCGGTGCGCATCAGGTAATGCAACGGCAGGTTGGCAACGACCCACATGCATGCAAATGCGACCAGAATATTGCGCAGCTGGCCCAGCGGGCGGTCCCAGCTGGCATTGTCGGCACTGTACAACACCAGCAGACTGGTCAGCAGCAGCAGGCTGATACCCAGCAGCAGCTGCCGGTCGACATGCGAGATGAGACGTTCCCAGAGTTGTCGCCTAGTCATGTGCGTTCTTCCTCCTTCACTTCGGCGGGAATCAATGGTTTCGGCACTTTGCCGAGCAGGTAGTAATCGAACACCCGGCGCGCAATAGGTGCCGCCAGGGTGCCGCCGTGGCCGCCGTTTTCGACCAGCACCGCCAGTGCGATCCGGGGGGCTTGCAGCAGGAGCGTAGGCGATGAACCAGGCATGGTCCCGATTCCGCTCGCTGAAATCCTTCGCGTTGTATTTCTCGCCCTGCTTCATCGCAACGACCTGTGCCGTGCCGGTCTTGCCGGCAATATTGATAGGGCGCGCCCACCGATGCATATACCGCCGTACCGCCGGGCTGCGTGACGGCGATCATCGCACGCCTGACAAGATCCAGCGCCTTCGGGTCGATGTTCAAATCATACAGCGGCCCCGTGCCGATGGAACGATTCTCGCTGCTGCGCGGACTTTTCACTTCCTTGACCAGATGCGGCTGGTATGCCACACCGTTGTTCGCCAGCGTGGCGGTGGCAAATGCCAGCTGCATCGGGGTGACCAGGCTGTACCCCTGGCCGATGCCGACCGATACGGTGTCACCCGGATACCATATCTGGTTGTAGCGTTTCATTTTCCATTCGCGCGAAGGCAGCAGCCCGGAAGCCTCTCCTTCCAGGTCGATACCCGTCTTGTTGCCAAAGCCGAAGCGCGACAGATAGTTGTGAATGTTGTCTATACCCATGTCGTTGGCCAGGCCGTAGAAATACGTGTCGCAGGACATCTGTATCGCCTTGAACATGTTCACGATGCCGTGGCCGCCCGGCTTCCAGTCGCGATACTGGCGGCTGCTGCCCGGCAAATAATACACACCGGGATCGTTGATGGTCTGTTCCGGGGTCCGGATGTGATAATAAAGTCCGGCCAGCGCCATGAACGGCTTGATGGTCGAGCCGGACGGATATTGGCCCCGTATCGCGCGGTTGTTGAGCGGTACGTCGGGCGAGTTGTTCAACTCATCCCAGCTTTGCGGATCAATGCCGTCTATGAACAGGTTGGGGTCATATCCGGGCTTGCTGACGAAGGCCAGCACTTCACCATTGTTCGGGTCTATCGCGACCAGCGCGCCGCGATATTTGCCAAACGATTGCTCGGCAATCTCCTGCAACTTGATATCAATGCTCAGTACCAGCGTGTTGCCGGAGATGGGATCGGTACGCGACAGCACCCGCACCGCGCGGCCGTTTGCATCCACTTCGACCTGCTCTATGCCGGTCGTGCCGTGCAGATCAGCTTCATAGCTCTGCTCCAGGCCGGTCTTGCCGATGTAATCCGAGCCGCGGTAGTTTGCCGCCAGATCACTATCCTCCAGCTGGCTTACATCGGTATCGTTGATGCGCCCGATATAACCGATCATATGGGAGGTCTGCTCGCCGAACGGATAATCGCGAAACAACCGCGCCTTGATCTCGACCCCCGGAAAGCGATATTGCTGCGCGGCAAAGCGCGCGACCTCCACGTCGGTCAAGTGACTGCGAATCACCAGTGTTTCAAAGTTGTGGGTCTCGGCGAGCTGTTTTTTGAAACGTCTGCGATCCTTGTTGGTGATCTCGACCAGCGTCGACAGATCGTTTACAGTGGCATCGATATCTGCTGTTTTGCTCCGGTTTATCTCCAGCGTGTAACCCGAATAGTTGCGCGCCAGCACCACGCCGTTGCGGTCGACTATCAGACCGCGATTGGGCACGATCGGAACGATGGCGATGCGGTTGCTTTCCGACAGCGTCTGGTAATAACTGTGGCGCACGGCCTGAAGATAGACGAAGCGCATCAGCAGGATCGCCATCAATAGCGACACAAAGCCGATGCCAAACAGCAGCCGCAACTGGAAATGATAAATCTCGCGCTGGTGGTTTTTGAACTCAACGCGCTTCTTCATGAACGATTACGATCCATTCTGTTCTGCCGCATTCTGTTCTGCCGCATGGCCCGGAACATGATACTGAGCGGCATCCAAAGCAACGTCGAAGTCACGCAACCCAGAAAATAAGGCCACACCACATAGCCATTCGCCTGCCAATTCACCGCCGCATATACTGCGTAAGTCAAAGCGAATATGCCGAACACCTGGATGGTCTGGTGGCGCAAATCGAACATCTGCAGCCTGCGGTGCAGCACCACGCCACCGAAAGCGAGCAGTGTATAAGCGAGTGCGTGCTGGCCAAAAAGAGTGGCATCCGACACGTCGGCGAGTATCCCCACCGCCCACGACAATCCGATTCCCACGCGCAACGGCTTGTGCATGCACCAGTACAACAGAACCAGCGCCACAAAGTCCGGGCGCAATATCAGACCGACACCCGCCCAGGGGAGCCCGTTCAAGAACAGCGCGACCAGAATGCTGGTCACAATAAAAAAGTTGCTGACCGGCCGCTGGATTTCAGGCTTGGCTGGCATGGAGAAATAGGGCATCTAGTTATTTTCCCGGAACTTCACGCGATTACGTGCATTTGCCGTTCCTGATTTTTCATCCGGACGCTGGGGCAACTTGGGTATGCCGGACAATATCAGCAGATGGCGGTGGTTATCCACGCCGGCAATCGGCAGGCAGGTAACGTTCGAAAAGGGATAGGCTGGATCGCGCTCAATCTTCGTCACCCTTGCGACCGGGATGCCCGGCGGATAGGTACCGTCTATGCCGGACGTGACCAGCACATCGCCGATCTGGACATCCGCGCTGGCCGGCATATAACGCAATGACAACTGGCTGGTGTCTCCGGCACCAAACACGATGGTGCGCAATCCATTGCGCAGCACCTGCACCGGCACGGCCTGGTCTTTTTCGGTTATCAGGGTGACTTCGGAAAGCCAGGGGTAGACGCGGGTGATCTGGCCGATGATGCCGACATCATCCATCACCACCTGCCCGAGCTTTACATCCGCATCCGCACCCTTGTTGACAAGCACTTTGCGCCTGAATACGTCGCGCTCGGCATAAATGACCTGGGCCAATTGGGTGGTGAACTGGCTGCGTATCGGCAGCGCGTCCAGATTGCGCAAATGCTGGTTTTCCTGTTCCAGTGCCTGCAGCTGAAGCAATTGCGCGGCGTCGTTCTGATGCTGCAGTTTCAACTCGTCGTTCTGCCTTATCAGATCATGCTGCCGGCTCTGTGTGATAAAGAAATTGCCCGCCTGCTGCCACAATGCGTACGGCATGGCCGCCAGCCGCTGTATCGGCGAGATCAGCACCGACAAAGCGCTGCGCGTCGATTCCAGATAGCGATAGCGGGCGTCCACGAACAGCAGCAGCAGAGACAGTACTGCAAAAAAAACCAAACGCGCCACCGGACTGGGGCCACGGTTGAAAAACTGGAAAGATTGCGTGTTGTCTATCAACTATATTCCGTCGCGGGTCTCAGAGAACAAGCAGGGTATGGAAGAACTACCCCGCTCGGCACAACTGCCTTTTTCATCACGCTGCCGGGTGATGAAAATTATTCGGTGGTGAAGATGCTGGTCGATTTGTCCATGTGTTCCAGGGCTATGCCGGAACCGCGCACCACGCAGGTCAATGGATCGTCGGCGATCAGCACCGGCAAGCCGGTTTCCTCCATCAGCAGGCGGTCCAGATCCCGCAGCAGCGCGCCGCCGCCGGTCAACACCATGCCCTTGTTGGCAATGTCTGCGCCCAGTTCCGGCGGTGTTTGTTCCAGTGCGGTCTTCACCGCGCTGACGATGTTGTTGAGCGGATCGGTCATCGCCTCGAGCACTTCATTGCTGGATATCGTGAAACTGCGCGGCACGCCTTCGGCCAGATTGCGTCCGGTCACCTCCATCTCGCGCACCTCGGAGCCGGGGAAGGCTGAACCTATGGTTTTCTTGATTTCTTCCGCGGTGGTTTCGCCGATCAGCATGCCGTAATTGCGGCGGATGTAATTGATGATAGCCTCGTCGAACTTGTCGCCGCCGACGCGAACCGACCCGGAATACACCGGCCCGCCCAGGGAGATCACGCCGACTTCCGTGGTGCCGCCCCCGATATCCACCACCATCGAGCCGGTGGCTTCTTCCACCGGCAAACCTGCGCCGATCGCAGCCGCCATGGGTTCTTCGATCAGTTCCACGCGACGGGCACCTGCGCCAACCGCCGATTCGCGGATCGCGCGCCGCTCGACCTGGGTGGAGCCGCACGGCACGCAAATAACGATACGCGGGCTGGGACTGAAAATGCCCGCCTTGTAAACCTTGCGGATAAAATGTTTGAGCATCAGCTCGGTGACGGTGAAGTCGGCGATCACGCCATCCTTCATCGGGCGGATCACGGTGATGCTGCCAGGCGTGCGGCCCATCATCTGCTTCGCGGCAAGCCCGACCTGCTGGACAACTTTCTTGCCGTTGGGCCCGACCTCCTGGCGTATCGCAACCACCGACGGTTCGTCCAGCACGATGCCTTGTCCGCGCACCCAGATCAGCGTGTTTGCCGTGCCGAGGTCAATCGCCAGATCATTCGTAAAATAGCCTTTCAAAAATCCAAACATGTCGTGTCCTGTAGTCAAAGAGGTGCGTCGATAAACCCTTATATGATACCCTATTGGCCTTATTTCTATAAAGTTTTTACTATGTCCTCCCTGACCAATGCAGACGTTAGCAAAGTCGCCAGCCTGGCACGGCTGGCGATGACAGAAACGGAAATCGAGTCCGCACGCGCGCAACTTTCCGGTATTTTCGACCTGATCGCCGAAATGCAGGCTGTGGATACCAGCGGCATCACCCCGATGTCCCATGCCCAAGACGTGTCACAACGACTGCGCGAAGACGTCGTGACCGAAACCGACCAGCGAGAGCTGTTCCAGTCCATTGCGCCGCGACATAAGGGAATGCCCCAGGTCGAGGCAGGCTTGTACCTCGTTCCGCTGGTCATCGAATAATCCCATGCTCAATTCAAGTTTGCAGCAACTTGGCAGCGCGCTGCGCGCCGGGAAAATCAGCAGTGTGGAACTGACGCAACTCTACTTGGACCGCATCGCGGCGTTCAATCCCGCGCTGAACGCCTATATCACGACCAACTCCGAAACCAGCCTGGCTCAGGCCCGTAGGGCCGATGCACTGCTGGCCGGCGGCAAGGCGCAGCCGCTCACCGGCATCCCGATCGCGCAAAAGGACATCTTCTGCGCCAAGGGCTGGCGCACCACCTGCGGGCTCGAAGATGCTGGAGAATTTCATCGCGCCCTATGATGCGCACGTGATCGAGCAATTCAACAAGGCCGGCGCGGTGAACCTGGGCAAGACCAACATGGACGAATTCGCGATGGGTTCCAGCAACGAAACCTCGCATTTCGGCGCGGTGAAAAATCCCTGGGACCGCGATGCCGTGCCCGGCGGCAGCTCGGGCGGCGCGGCCTGCGCGGTCGCCGCGCGGCTGTGCGCCGCCGCAACCGGCACCGACACCGGCGGTTCGATACGCCAGCCTGCCGCGCTGTGCGGCATCTCCGGCATCAAGCCGACCTACGGCACGGTGTCGCGCTACGGCATGATCGCGTTCGCCTCCAGCCTGGACCAGGCCGGGCCGATGGCGCGCAGCGCGGAAGACCTGGCGCTGCTGCTGAACGTGATGACCGGCTTCGACGAGCGCGACTCCACCAGCCTGCAGCGCGACAAGGAAGACTATACGCGCGACCTCGCCAAACCCCTGGCCGGCCTGCGCATCGGGCTGCCCGGGGAATTTTTTGCCGAAGGTCTGGCGCAAGACGTGGCGAGCTGTGTGAACGCGGCGCTCGATGAATATCGGAAGCTCGGCGCGACCCTCGTCGACATCAGCCTGCCAAATTCCAAATTGGCGGTGCCGGTCTATTACGTGCTGGCCCCGGCGGAAGCCTCCAGCAATTTGTCGCGCTACGACGGCGTGCGCTATGGCTACCGTGCGCCGGAATACGGCGACCTCACCGAGATGTATGAAAGGAGCCGCGCGCAAGGCTTCGGCGCGGAAGTGAAACGCCGCATCATGATAGGCACCTATGTGCTGTCGCACGGATACTACGACGCGTATTACCTGCAAGCGCAAAAGATCCGCCGCCTGATCGCGCAGGATTTCACCGATGCGTTCAAACGGTGCGACGTGATCATGGGACCGACCAGCCCGAGCACCGCATTCAACCTCGGCGAGAAGGGCGACGACCCGGTGCAGATGTACCTGTCCGACATCTACACGATCGCGGTGAACCTCGCCGGCCTGCCCGGCATGTCGATCCCGGCCGGTTTCGGCGGCAACGGCCGCCCGGTCGGGCTGCAGATCATTGGCAACTATTTCGCCGAGGCGCAGATGCTGAACGTCGCGCACCAATACCAGCTGGCGACCGATCATCATGATCGCGCTCCGCAAAACATCGGGCTGCAGGGGTCATGAGCATGCAATGGGAAATCGTCATCGGGCTGGAAGTGCATACCCAGCTTTCGACCAGCAGCAAAATATTCTCGGGTGCGTCGACAGCCTATGGCGCAGAGCCGAACACCCAGGCCGATGCGGTGAGCATCGCGCTGCCCGGCGTATTGCCGGTGCTGAACCGGGGCGCGGTGGAACGCGCGATCAAGTTCGGCCTGGCGACAGGCGCGCACATCGCGCGGCGCTCGGTGTTTGCGCGCAAGAATTACTTCTATCCTGACCTGCCCAAGGGTTATATGTAGAAGCAACAGGTATGGTGAGCTCCTCGAAGTCCGATCTTCCCCAGGGCACTCTTGACCTCCTGATTCTCAGAGTGGTCGCCTTGGGACCCATTCACGGATATGCCATCGCGCAAAGAATTCGCCAGATCTCGCGGGACGCGCTACAAATACAGCAGGGTTCGCTCTATCCCGCGCTGCATCGCCTGGAGAACAAGGATTTCCTGGCCGCCGACTGGCGCGAGTCGGATACCGGCCGCGAAGCGAAATTCTATCGGTTGACCGCTAAGGGGCGAAAGCAACTGAAGCAGGAGACCGAAGATTGGGGGCGGTTGACGGAAGCAGTGGCGTTGATTCTACAGCACTCGCAGCCCGCGGAAGGGGAAGTGTCATGAGATGGTGGCGGCGGCTTCTTAAAAGAGATCAGATGGAAAAGCAGCTCGAGGGCGAGCTTCGATTTCATTTGGAACGTCAGGCGGCCGACAAGGTCCGCGACGGATGACGGAAGTCGAAGCGCGGCGCAGCGTGAGGCTGGAATTTGGCGGGCTCGAACAGGTGAAGGAAGAATGCCGGGATGCCCGGGGTACGCGGTGGATGGAAGCCCTCCTGCAAGACATACGATTTGCGTGGCGCACGCTCCGCGGCAGCCCCGCATTTACGGCCGTTGCAGTGCTCACGCTGGCGCTCGGCATTGGCGCGAACACTGCGGTCTTCACGGTAGTGAATGGGGTTCTGCTGCGCCCGCTGCCCTTTCCCGAGCCCGAAAGGCTCTTTTTGATCTCCTACCTTCCGCGCAATAATCCGTTCCTGGCCGGACCTGGTCTCGACGACCGGGACTATCTCGAGTTCCCTCGTCAGGACGAGGTTTTCGAGCACATCGCGACTTCCGGCTCGACCCCGGTCACCATGACCGGCGCGGGTGACCCGGTCCGTGTCCCGGCAGCTACCGTCACGCCCGGCTTCTTTCCCGCCTTGGGCGTGAATCCCGCGATCGGCAGATGGTTCCTGCCCGAGGAAGACCAACCGGGCCGAGGCCATGTCGCGGTGCTGAGCAACAAACTCTGGCAGAGCCGTTTTGCCGCCGATTCTCACATTTTCGGGCAAAAGCATCACGCTCGATGGCGTCGCCCACACGATCGTCGGCATGATGCCACCAGGGTTCCGCTTTCCCGGCGACTCAGAGATGTGGACACCGCTGACGGTCCAGATTGACCCTCACAACTCTTATACCCGGCCGGTCCGCAAACGCCCTCAAGCCGGGTGTCTCGCCGCAGCGGGCACAAGCCGAACTGGAAACCTTTGCCCATCGGCTACAGCTTGGGCCTGGGGGAAAGAGAAGCGACTTTGTGGCGCGCATCATTCCGCTTAAAGACTCGATGGTCGGCGATATCCGGAGCTCGCTGCTGATCTTCGCGGGAGCAGTGGCGTTTGTCTTGCTGATCGCGTGCGCAAATTTCGCCAATCGGTTGCTGATCCGAGCGGGCAGCCGGCGTCAGGAGATTTCAGTTCGTGCCGCGTCGGGCGCCGGCCGATGGCGGATCGTTCGCCAGTTGTTAACCGAGAGCACGCTGGTTTCATTGGCCGGAGGAGCGGCAGGAACGCTGTTCGCGACCATGGGCGTGCCCGTGCTGCTGGCTCTGGCGCCGACCGGGAAGATCCCTCGCATTGAGGAGATTCGCATGGATGCGCTGGGCGCTCGCGTTTACCGTTGTTGTTTCGAGTGACGGGCATCGCGTTTGGGTCGATACCGGCATTGGGCGCGACCGGCCCGGAGTTGCGCGCATCGTTAAGCGGGAGCGGCCGCACCGTAACTGGACGGCACGGCGGATTTCGGAGCATTCTGGTGGTCTCGGAAATCGCGTTGGCGCTGGTACTGCTGGCGGGCGCCGGCTTAATGCTCAAGAGCTTCTCGCGCATCCGTTCGGTGAATCCGGGCTTCCGCGCCGGGAATGTCCTGACCATGACGGTCGAACTACCGGAATCCACATATCAGACGGCGGCGCAGATGCGGGCGTTTCATCAGCGCACCTTGGAGAAGCTTCCCGCCTGCCAGGAGTACTGGTCGCGGGTGCGGTGAACTGGCTGCCGCTAGGGCAGTGGTGGGTCAAAGGGGATTTCCGACTTGAAGGCGGCCGGCACTCGAATTACAACGTGGTCAAACCGGCCGTGAGTCCGGGTTATTTTCAAACGATCGGAATTCGCATGCTGAGCGGACGCGATTTTACGGATCACGATACCGCGACCGCGCCCGGGGTGGTCATTGTCAGTCAACTGGTGGCGAAGCGGCTCTGGCCCGGCGCGGATCCCATTGGAAAGCGCATCTCCATGGAGGACGATCCCAAGCCCGAAGACTGGCTGACCATCGTGGGAGTGGTGGATGACGTCCGCCAGCAAGGTTTGACCGGGGAACTGGAGCCGGCCATTTATCAGCCATACTTGCAAGTCACTCGTACGTTCTTCTTAGGCCACATGACTTTCGCCGTGCGCACGGCGTCGAATCCACAAAGTATGGCGCCGGCCGTGCGCAGTGTGCTGCGCGGTCTGGATAAGAATCAACCTGTGGAATCGATCTCCACCATGGAAGATATAGTTACCGCGACCACCACCGAGCCCCGCTTCCAAACGCGGCTGTTGGTGGTCTTCGCCATGCTGGCTCTAGTGTTGGCGGCCATTGGCGTTTACGGAGTGCTGGCTTATTCGGTCTCCGAGCGGACCCACGAGATCGGTATTCGTATCGCGTTGGGAGCTGGCAACGGCAACGTGATCGGCATGGTCTTACGCAACAGTTTGACGCTGGCCGCCGCGGGTGTATCACTCGGGACGGCGGGCGCGCTGGTTGTCACTCGCGTGCTCGGAGATTCCTATTCGACGTCAAACCCACCGATCCAGGGACTTTCGCGATGGTGGCCCTGTTGTTGGCGGCGATAGCCCTGCTTGCCGGTTGCATACCAGCCCGGCGTGCCACCAAAGTGGATCCCATGGTAGCCTTGCGGTTTGAGTAGGCTTGGCAGCAACGGCACGGTGGCGTGGCGGCAAGATCTGACGTACGCATTCCGGCGACTTTCCAAATCACCCGGCTTCGCGGCGGCTGCCGTGGTCTCCATTGGCCTTGGTATCGCCGCCAACTCCACCATCTTTTCGATGGTCAGCCGGTTCGTCCTGCGCCCCGCGCCCGTGGGCGATCCCGGCACGCTGCTGACATTGCACACGACGCACCACGGCGAATGCTGCAACGCTTTTCGTGGCCGCTCCGACCTGCGCGAGCAAGCCAAGTCGTTCTCCGGCGTGGCGGGCTATTATGAGCTGGTCGCCCGCCTCCATTGGAGGCCATGGCGAGCCGGAACGCGTGTGGGGCCAGGCGGCCACCGCCAACTTCTTCGACGTCGCGCAACTGGGCATGACGCTCGGCCGCGGTTTCTCGAGCGACGAGGAGCGTCTTCCCGTGATCGTCCTCAGCCACAGCCTCTGGCGACGCCGCTTCGGTGCGGACTCGGGAATAGCCGGTAAGGTGGTCACGTCTTCCGGCCGTCCTTTCACCGTAGTGGGCGTGGCCGTACGCGGCCTCGTTCCGCGGCCTCGACCTCGTTCCGCGGCCTCGACCTCGTTCCGCGGCCTCGACCTCGTTCCGCGGCCTCGACCTCGTTCCGCGGCCTCGACCTCGTTCTCGACGGCCAATTCTGGGTTCCGCTTGGCAATCTTGACCAGTTATTGCCGAACACCAGCAACCACGACTCGCGCGTCGTACCGCTGGGCCGCGGTTGCCGGTCGCCTGAAACCGGGCGTCACCCGCACCGTGGCCGGGGCCGAGCTCAAAGTATTGGCCCAGCGTCTTGCCCAAGCTCACCCGGAAGCTGAGCGGGACGGCGGCTTCCGCTTCGAGCAAGCCGGCTCGCTGCCCCCCAGATATAAGTCCGCCGTGATGCTGTTCCTGACGGCACTTACGGTGGTGGCGCAGCTAGTCCTCTCGATTGCTTGCGCCAACGTCGCTAATCTGCTTCTGGCACAGGCCGCCAGCCGCCAAAAAGAGATGGCCGTGCGCCTCGCGCTAGGTGCCACGCGTGGCCGGTTGTTGCGCCAGATGCTCACGGAAAGCGTGCTGCTGGCCATCGCGGGCGGCCTCGCCGGTTTGGCCCTCTCGTTGTGGGCCGCGCAAAGCCTGTCTATGTTTCGCCTTCCCGCGCCGGTACCGCTGGACCTTACTGTCAGCGTTGACTGGAGAGTCCTGCTCTACACCTTCGCCCTTAGCGTCGGTACCGGGCTGCTGTTCGGGCTGGCGCCAGCATGGGCGGCCGCGCGCCCCATCCTCTCCAACGCGCTCAAAGGCGAGGATGCGCTGGCTCGCCCCGGACGCCGTTGGACTCTGCGCAACATTCTGGTGGTCTCGCAGATCGCCATGTCGCTGCTGGCGCCGCTGTGCGCCACGGGGCTGTTCCTGCGCAGCCTGGGGAGCGCGTCCAGCATCGACATCGGGTTCCGATCGCGCGGCATCGTGATGATGGCGGTGGATCCGCGGTTCCACGGCTACACCTCCGAACGCACCGCGCAGTTCCTCACCCAGTTGCGCGAGCGCGTAGCTGCTCTTACGGGCGTCGCTTCGGCCGCATGGACCGATACGGTGCCGCTCTCGATGGGGGCGGCCCGCGCGACGAATTCCATGCGGTGGGCCGGGCGAATTCCGCGGGACCCTGATCTCGGCGCGGACCTCTACATGGTCACCCCCGGCTACTTCGAAGCCATGGGCATCCCACGCGTAGCCGGCCGCGATTTCGCCGGCGAAAATGCCACCGTGCCCAAGGCGGCGGTGGTCAACGAGGTCTTCGCACAAAGGCTGTTCCCGAGCGAAAACGCCTCGGCCAACGAGTCACCGGCGGCGGCGAGACTTACCAGATCATTGGCGTGGTGAAGAACATCAAGTCCCGGACCCTCGGTGAGGACCGCGGCCCGTGCTCTACCGCTCCCTCGAGGAGAGCATGGCCGCGACCCAGCCTTCCCCGGATACACGCTGCTGGTCCGTCCGCGCGCGACGCGGGGGCGCTGGCGAGCGCAGTGCGGCGCGAGATAGGCTCGCTCGACCCGACGCTGGCCATCTTCAACGTCGAAACCATGGAGGAACATCTGCACAATGCGCTGTTCCTGCCGCGCCTCGCCGGCACGTTGTTCGGTATCTTCGGGGCGTTCCTCGGCCTGCCGCTCGCGGCTGTCGGACTGTATGGCGTGATGAATTACTCGGTCAGCCGCCGCACGCGCGAAATCGGCATCCGCCTGGCGCTCGGCGCGCAGATGAGCGAGGTACGGAGCCTCATCGTCCGCCAGGGCATGCGGCTCACGCTGATCGCCCTGACGGTTGGTATGGCCGCCGCATG
>CAVWTZ010000003.1:0-12960 GCA_963757485.1 uncultured beta proteobacterium | reverse complement strand
TGCTATACCCCGTTCACGTCATGACCCGAAAATCCTTTGGGTTGATGACGCGAAAATTGTCGGTAACCGAATCACAGAGGTCCGCCCAATTCCGGGGAACTTTTTCACGCAGGAAACCGAGCGTCGCATCGGCGAATTGGGCGCAAGTTGCGTAGCATTTGTTGTGCGTGACGTTTCTGTGCATGAGGCCGCATAACCGTTCGATCGGGTTCAAATGCGGGCAATAGGACGGGATGAAATGCAGTTTGATCCGACAGCCGGGCCGGGCAAGCCATTCCTGCACGAGCTTGGCGTGATGATAGCGCGCGTTGTCCAGAAAAACATGGATGAGAGCCAGCATCGGATAGAACGCCGCGATCGCTTCCAGCAGCCTGATCGTCGAGGTGGCGTCGACGGTTACGACTTCGTTCATCCGGGTCTGCCCGGTCTCGAGGTTGATCGCGCCGTGAATATTGATCCGCTCGCGCCCGCTGGTCTGTTCGATCGCCAAGTTCTCTTGTTTTGGCGCCCAGCAGCCGACAGGCCGCGCCGCATGGGTCGGATGCACTGCGTCCGCGAACAGCACGGCCTCGTCGTCGCCCAGGGAATTCAGGAGCTTCTCATAGCTCGCGATAAAAGCCCTCTGCTTCGCTTCGTCGAGCTTGCGCGGGATGACATTGGGTTTGTGATATTCGAGCCCCAGGCGATGCAACAGTGCGATCAGTCCCGAGCGGCCTTCGTAAACGACGTCGAATTCCTTCTCGATCCAGGCGCCGACCTGGCGCGTCGTGCGCGGCAAGGCCGCGGCGACCCAGGCTTTCAGCTTTTCCTGTTGCTCGCCGCTCAACTGGCCAGCGCTGCCGCCCGCCGCGAAACGCGCCAGCCCTTCGAGGCCTTCCGAAGCGAACAAGCCGTGCCATCCGCGGATCGTATCGTCGTCCAGCAGCAAGGCCCCCGCGACATTTTTGCAACTCCAGCCGTCGTCCAAAAGCACCAGCGCATTGGCGCGCCGCGCCAAACGATGCGCTGCCGATCCGTCACGCGCCAAGGCGATCAAGTCGGCGCGGTCCTCAGGAGACAAAAAGTGAGCGCGAATCATCCACCCAACACGAATCCCAAAATCGCCAAATGGCAAGCGAATATTCGCATTCTCAATGAGTCGGGGTATAGTATCCAAGCATGCGGTCAAGCACGTAGAGACTATGAGCGTTGCAGACTGCTCAATCCGGCCGTTTCTTTGTGGTTTGCGGCTTGGCGACTGATAGCAGCAAATTTCAGCTGGGGTTGGCGCAACGTTGAGCTGTCGGGTGCAGCACAACTTGCCGTAATCGGCAGCACCGAACGGACCAGGGCGGGCACCCGCGAGAAAGGAACCAAGAGTGGTCGCGCCCGGACGGTGGCGTTGACCGCGCTTGCCATCGAGGAGTTGCGCCGACACAACACGCGACAGGCCGAAGAGCTGCTGCGGCTTGGCGTGCGGCAGTCGTACGATATGCGATATGTACGTGGTCGCCCAGGCCGACGGGTCGGCCGCTGAAGCCGAACAGCCTCACCCACGAGTTCGTCCGTTTCATTGCTGGCACCGCGTTGCCGAGGGTCCGCTTCCATGACTTGCGGCACAGCCATGCGACGCACTTGCTGGCGAGCGGGGTCCATCCCAAAATCGCTCAGGAGCGGCTTGGCCACGCTATGGTCGCGATTACGTTGGACCCTTATTCACACGTGCTATTCGCCATGCAGGCGGATGCAGCGTCCCGCGTTGACGAGGCCTTGCGGCAAGCGCTAGACAAGCGCCGCGGCATTGCAAAAGGGTAGCATTCCGGTAGCAACCCACTGCTACCAAAACCGCGCGGAGAGAAAATAGATAGCGGTGTCTAAAGAGTGGCCGCGGTAGCTCAGCTGGTAGAGCAACGCATTCGTAATGCGTGGGTCGGGGGTTCGAATCCCTTCCGCGGCACCAACAAAATCAACGGCTTAGCTTGCGTCGATTAGGCTCAGAGGTCGCCCAGGGTACACGATCGGGTGCACAAGGAGGTCCTGGCGCTGCGGCCTGGGGCCTCGGCGGCGGGGATGGGCAGCAAAATACCCCTCGTCAGAGAAGATGAACCAAGGGTCGCGGCTGGGGCGGCGTGAGGCCCTCAGTGTGCGCCTTAGGGCTCCTTGGAGGGACGGACAAATGGCAGCAACGCAAGTGGTCGGCTACGCCGGCCCGTGGTTCGCCGCCTATCGCTTATCTGAAACTGATGCCTCCAACTCTTCAATGAATTGCGGTATAGTAAAATAATAATCGAACGCCCGTGGCGGCAACGCCGCCTGAGTAATGATACGAGGCCGCCTTGGGGGACCAGATCGGCTATACCGAGCAGCGGTATTCACCCGGGCTCAACCGGCATTTATCCTCATGAAACCTGCTCCCTTCGCATACTTTCGTCCCGAGAGCATCGCCGAGGTGCTGACACTGCTTGAGCGGCACCAAGACGATGCCAAGATACTGGCGGGCGGCCAGAGCCTGGTGCCGATCCTAAATTTTCGCCTGAACCATGTTAAGCACCTGATCGATATCAATCGCGTCGGCGAACTGTCCTTCATCAGCGTGAACGAGTCCGTCCTCCGCATCGGCGCGATGACGCGCTATCGCACGATCGAGAATTCTTCCGTCGTGGCGGCGGCGGCTCCGCTGCTTGCGCAGGCGACCAAGTCGATCGCGCATCTTCCGATTCGCACGCGGGGCACGATCGGCGGAAGCGTCGCCCATGCCGATCCGGCTGCGGAGTATCCCGCCGTTCTGTTGGCGCTGGACGCCACCGTCGTCGCGCGGAACCATGCCGCCTCGCGCGAGATCGCGGCAGCAGACTTTTTTCGAGGGTTATTCACGACCGAGTTGTCCGAGGACGAATTGCTCACCGAGATCCGCATACCGGTTGCCCGCAAAACGCAGGCCTTCGGGTTCGAAGAGTTCGCCCGCCGACCGGGCGATCTGGCGATCGTGGGAATTGCCGGGCGCCTGGATTACGCAGGGGCGCAGGTGAGCGCCGCGCGCGTGGTCGTGTTTGGCGTCGAGGGCGGCCCGCAGCGAATTGCCGAGGCCGAGGAAGAGTTGATCGGCAATCGCTGCGACATCGAGCATATCGAACGCGCGGCGCGAGCCGCCGCGGCGATTTCGGCGCAAAGCGACGTCCATGCCACGGGCGGATTGCGAAAACACCTGGCCGGGGTCCTGACGCGACGCGTGCTCTGCCGTGCGGCTCGCTCCGCGACGACAGCCGAGCCATGAGCGAACTGCGCGAGATCAGCATCACCGTGAATGGGCGCGCCGTGCGCGCGTTGGTTGAACCGCGCCTGTTGCTGTCGGACTTTTTGCGCGGCGAGGCGGGGCTCACCGGGACGCATGTCGGTTGCGAGCACGGCATTTGCGGCGCCTGCACGGTCTTGTTCGACGGCGAGGCGGCAAGATCATGCCTCCTGTTTGCCGTACAGGCGGACGGATGCGAGGTGCACACGATCGAGGGCTTGGCCGATTCCGGAACGATTGCCGAGCTCCAGGATGCTTTCGCCAAGCACCACGCCCTGCAGTGCGGGTTTTGCACGCCGGGCATGCTCGTGATCGCCCACGACTTCTTGAACGCAAATCCGTTGCCCTCGGAACAGGACGTTAGGGAGGGTATGTCGGCGGCGCTTTGCCGCTGCACCGGCTATCTGGGCATCATTAAAGCGGTGTCCGAGGTCGCCGCCGCGAGGGCCAAGTCGGCAGCAGGCCAGGCGCGCGAGGATCGGTGAAACGCCCATGAACGCCCGCCGTTACATCGGACAGCCCATTGCCCGCAAGGAAGATCGCCGACTGCTCTGCGGCCGCGGACGATTTGTTGCGGATGTTCAGTTGCCGCGAATGCTGCATCTGGCATTCGCGCGCAGCGCAGTCGCGCACGCGAAAATCCGTTCGATAGATGTCACGCGCGCGCGGCTGCTGCCCGGGGTCGTGGCGGTCTTCACCGCCAAGGACATCAGCCCGCCGCTCGAGCCTGTGCCCGGCATGCAGAACCCGCCGCCCGCAAGCTGGCGCCAGCTGGTCCAACACGAAATCGGTATTCCCGACCAGCCGTTGATGGCCGATGAGAAAGTGCGTTATGTCGGCGAACCGTATGCGCTGGTCGTGGCCGAAAGCCGATACCTCGCCGAGGATGCCGCCGAGTTGATCGAGCCGGATTTTGCTGCGCTGCCGGCGGTGTGCGATCCCGACGAAGCGATCAAGCCGGACGCTCCCAAGATCCACGAAAACCTGTCGGGCAACATCGTCGCGAAATTCCGCGTGCGCAGAGGCGACACGCAGGCATCCGCGGCGTCAAAACGCATCCGGCGCCGCTTCTACAACCATCGTTTTCTGGCAACGCCCATGGAGTGCCGCGGGGTGATCGCCGAGTTCGACGAGCGCAGCGATTCGATCGCGATCTGGTCGGCGACCCAGGTCGTCCACTGGGTGCGTAGGGAGGTGGCGAAGCAGCTCAAGCTGCCCGAGGCACGAGTGAAGTGTATCGCTCTGGACGTTGGCGGAGGATTCGGCGTGAAAGGCCACGTCTATCCGGAAGACATCATCGTGCCTTACCTCGCACGCCGCCTGAAACGCCCGATCGCTTGGATCGAGGACCGCCAGGAGCATCTGCTCAACTCGGCGCATTCGCGCGACGACATACACGACGTTGAAGTGGCGTTCGACGAGCAAGGCCGAATCCTCGCCCTGCGCGACGAGTTCATCAAGGACGCTCCGGGCACGCGTTTCGACAGTTTTACCGAAGAATTCTCCAATGTGCTGCAGCGTCAACCATGAACTACGTGCAGCGCAGTTTGAGAGGTGTTTGTGAGATCTAACCGCCCTGCCAACCGGCTAATGAACGAGATCAACGTCGTTCCTTATATCGACGTGATGCTGGTGCTGCTGGTGATTTTCATGGTGACTGCGCCGCTGATGAACCCCGGCCAGATCGATTTACCCAGCGTGTCCAAGTCGCTTGCCCCGTCGCTTGCCCCGCTGGAAGTCATCATCAAGAAAGACAGTACGCTGGCGTTGCGCGATCACGCCAGGGGCGGCCTGGAAAGCCGCGTTTCGCGGGAAGAACTGGTTGCGATACTGAAAGCCAGGCAGGCAAACAAGGCGGATCAGGCGGTGGTGATTTCCGCGGACAGGAATGTGCGCTATGAACAAGTCATCGATGTGATGGATGTGCTGCAACAGCAACATATCCAGAAAGTCGGTTTGTTGACGCAAATCAGGAAATGAGCGCAACCGCATATCACGAACCTTACCGGGTACCGGCAGGCATGCTGGCGCTGGCGGTGCACAGCCTGTTTTTTGCGCTGCTGTATTTTGGCTTGAACTGGAACAGGCATGCCTATTTGCCCGCAACGATGAGTGTGCAGTTGTGGTCGAGTTTGCCGGATGAGGTTGCGGCACCGCCGGCCACTCCCAAGATAGTGGAGGTCGTGCCGCCGCCCCCGCAACCCGAGAAAATTGCCCAGCCCGACATTGTGATTCCGGAGAAAAAGAAACCTGTTCCGGTTCCCGTCGAAGTATCCAAACCCAAGCCTGAAATAAGGAAACCGGTGCCAAAAACCGTCAAGGCGAAACCCGACAACACAAAAGCGGTCAAACAACACGCGGAAGCGGTCCGCATGGCTGAACAACAGGCCGCATTGCAGAAGGCGGAGGAGGCAAGACAGGCAGAACAGGCCGCGGCGACTGGCCGGGTGGTGGACGAGTACCAGGCCAAAATACAGGCCAAGATACGCCGCAACATCGTGATGCCTCCGGATGTGGCGAAAGACGCACGCGCCGAATTCATGGTCACGCTGTTGCCGGGCGGTACGGTGCTGAATGCTGTGCGGGTAAAATCCAGCGGCAATGCGGCCTATGACGATGCGGTGGAGCGCGCGATCCTGAAATCCGATCCGTTGCCGGTGCCGCCGGACCTAACCTTGTTCTACCGTTTTCGTCAATTGGATCTGGTTTTCAAACCGACCGAATAACAGAGGTGAATATCGCGATGAAAATATCTAGCGTCCTGGTTGGATTGCTGTTGCTGGCGCAGGCATCAATCGCCAGTGCTGCCTTGACTATTGAAATTATCGGTGCGGGCGAGCACCAGATACCGGTGGCAATCGTGCCGTTCGGCGGGGATGAAAATCTGTCACTATCCATCAACGCGGTGATCGTGGGCGATTTGCAGCGCAGCGGATTGTTCCGGCTGATTGACCCGATCGGCAAGTCCCCGCATGAATTGGCGGATGTCAGCTATCCGGATCGGCAGGTGCGAGGCGCGGATGCGCTGGTGATCGGTTCAGTTGCATTGCAACCGAATGGCCGCATCGAAGCCAACTTCCGTCTGCTGGATGTGGTCAAGCAGACTCAGCTGGTCGGCCAGTCAATCTCGGCGAATGGTAATCAGATGCGCGCGGTCGGGCATCGCATCTCGGATCTGATCTACGAGAAATTGACCGGTGACATGGGTGTGTTCAGCACACGTATCGCCTATGTCAACCGGCTCGGGAAAAAACAATATAGATTGATCGTCGCGGACAGCGACGGCTACAACGAGCAGAACGTGCTGGAGCAAAGCGAGCCGATCATGTCGCCGGCCTGGTCGCCGGACGGCAGCCATCTTGCCTATGTGAGTTTTGAAACCGGCCATGCGGTGGTGTATGTGCAATCGCTGTATACCGGCCGGCGCACGGTGCTGGCCGATTTGCCCGGCACCAATAGCGCTCCAGCCTGGTCGCCGGATGGCAAGCTGATGGCCATCGCGTTGACGCGCAACGATAGTACGCAAATCTACCTGGTTAACCCGGACGGCAGCGGGTTGCGCCGTATCACTTTCAGCGGGGTGATCGATACCGAACCGAATTTTTCTCCGGATGGAAAAACTCTGCTGTTCACCTCGGACCGCGGAGGAAGTCCGCAGATATATTCCATGCCGGTTGCGGGCGGACCGGCGCAGCGCCTGACGTTTGGCAACGGCAACAACTTCTCGCCGCACTATAGCCCAGATGGCAAGGATTTTGCGTACACGAACTTCGTTGACGGCAAATTCTTCGTTGCCACTCAGGATTTGCAGAATGGCCAGGTGCAGATTCTCACCCAAGGCGGATGGGAGTATAGTCCCAGCTTCGCGCCCAACGGCAAACTCATCCTGTTTGCCAGCGAGGCTAGTGGTCGTGGTATATTAGCAACCGTATCCAGCGATGGTCGTGTGCAGGAACATATGTTCACGCAAAGCGGTGATGCCCGCGAACCGGTGTGGGGGCCACATCTTTAAAACTGTTTTTAAAAAGGAGAATAACCAATGAAGAAACTCTTGATCAGTATTATTCTGGCAAATTTGCTGGTTGCCTGTGCCAGCGAGAAACCGAAAGAGCCCGAGGCTGCTGCACCTGCACCTGCTCCAGTGGCTGAAGCGCCTGCACCCGCACCTGCACCTGCACCCGCGCCCGTAGTCGCTGTTGATCCGTTGAATGACCCGACCAGTATTCTGGCCAAGCGCAGTGTCTATTTCCCGTTCGATGTTTCCGCAATACAGGATGATGACAAGCCGATCGTTGAAGCACATGGCAAATACCTGAGCGAGCATCCGGACCGCAAAGTTCGCGTGGAAGGCAACTGTGATGAACGCGGCAGCGGTGAGTACAACCTGGCTCTCGGACAGCGTCGTGCAGACAGCGTGAAGAAAATGCTGATTCTGAGCGGGGCGAATGCCAGCCAGATTGACGCCGTCAGCTACGGCAAGGAAAAGCCGGTATGCACCGAGCACAATGAGGCATGCTGGAAGCAGAATCGCCGGAGCGACATCAAGTATCAATAAATAAGGTAACAGAATGTAACAATGCTGATGCACCGCGCGCTCCTGTTGCTGAGTCTGTGTCTGGCCGTTCCCGCGCAAGCGGGAATACTCGAGGACGATCAGGCACGTCAACAGATCAAGGAGCAGGGGGCGCGCGTGCAGAAGCTTCAGGATACCGTCAAGCAGCTTCAGGATACCGTCCAGCAGCAGACCAACTCGATGCTCGACCTGCAAAGCCAGATCGATGCACTGGATGCGGATATCCGCAAACTGCGCGGACAGAATGAAGAAACAGCGCACGGGCTGCAGGAAGCCGAAAAGCGCGAGAAGGATTTTTATGTCGATTTGGATACGCGCGTGCGCCATTTCGAATCTGAAGAACAAGCTGCCAAAACGGCCGCTGCCCTAGCCGCTGCTTCGGCAACCAAGGCAACTGTTCCAGTTGCGGAAACATCCAATCCGGTTTCAGAGGATCATGCATTTGCGGCCGCATATGGATTGTTCGAGGCAGGCAAGCAAGCGGATGCGATCAAGTCATTTCAGGAATTTCTCAAGAAGTATCCGGATTCGGTCCATGTGCCCAATGCGAATTATTATCTTGGCAATGCCCAGTTCAAAGTCAGGAATTACCGCGCGGCGCTGGATACCTTCCAGGGCTTGCTCAAGTCCTATCCCGACACACCCATAACCCCCGATGTGTTGTTCAAGATTGCCGAGTGCTTGCATGGGCTGAAGCACGATATTGCGGCGCACAAAACGCTCAAGACAATCATCGCCAAATATCCCTCCAGCAAGGCAGCCGCCAAGGCCAGGAAACTGCTTGCTGCGAAAAAGTAGTTATGTCGCAAGACATTTCAGGCTCGCAACTGCGAGTCAGCGAAATTTTTTATTCCCTGCAGGGTGAAACCAGCCGCGTGGGTCTGCCCACGGTATTCGTACGCCTGACCGGCTGTCCGTTGCGCTGTGTCTACTGCGATACGGCTTATGCTTTCAGCGGCGGAAAAAACATGAGTCTGGCAAACATTCTGCAACAGGTTGCGGAATATGGTCCGGGCTACGTGACCGTCACCGGCGGGGAACCGCTGGCGCAAAAAAACTGCCTGCCCTTGCTGGCTGCATTGTGCGATGCGGGCTATCAGGTGTCCTTGGAAACCGGCGGGGCGCTGGATGTAAGCGGAGTGGATGCGCGCGTGATGCGCGTGGTGGACATCAAGACCCCGGCGTCCGGTGAAGTGGGGAAGAACCGCTGGGAAAACTTGTCGCTGTTGACCCGGCATGACGAAATCAAGTTCGTATTGTGCGACGAGGGCGATTATCAATGGGCAAAGCAGATCATGCAGCAATACCAGCTCGCCGGGAAATGCGCGGTGCTGTTCTCGCCCGTACACGGCGGGATGGATGCGGCCCAATTGGCCGACTGGATACTGCGCGACCGTTTGCCGGTCAGGATGCAATTGCAACTTCATAAAATTTTATGGAACAACACACCGGGACGCTAATGACAAGAAATGCTGTCGTGCTTTTATCGGGAGGGATGGATTCCGCAACCGTGCTGGCGATGGCGCGGGCTCAGGGTTACACCTGTTACGCGCTGAGCGTCGATTACGGGCAGCGCCACCATGCCGAACTTGCTGCCGCGCAGCGCGTAGCGCGTATGCTGGGCGCGCATGAACATCGGGTGGTGAATATCGACCTGACCGGCTTCGGCGGCTCTTCGCTGACGGACGACAAGATCGCAGTATCGCAACAGCCCACCGAGGGCATCCCGCTGACTTATGTTCCGGCGCGCAACACCATCATGCTGTCGCTGTCCCTGGCGTGGGCCGAGGTGCTGCACGCGCAGGACATCTTCATCGGCGTGAATGCGGTCGATTATTCCGGCTATCCGGATTGCCGTCCCGCCTACGTCGAGGCCTTTGAACGCATGGCCAATCTTGCCACCAAAGCTGCAGTGGAAGGCCACTTGCTGACCGTGCATGCGCCGCTGATGAACATGAGCAAAGCGGAAATCGTGCGCCAGGGAAATGCGCTGGGTATCGATTTTGCGCAGACGGTTTCATGCTACCAGGCCGATGAATCGGGGCGTGCCTGTGGTGTATGCGATGCTTGCCGTTTGCGCCGCGCGGGCTTTGCTGCTGCAGGCGTGGATGATCCGACAAGGTACCGTCTAACATAGAATTGCAGAGGCATCACAGGGTATTTTGCGTTGACAGGGTGAGCGATATCCGTATAATTCGCGCTCCTTTGCGATGGGTCGGTAGCTCAGCCGGTAGAGCAGCGGACTTTTAATCCGTTGGTCGCGAGTTCGAATCTCGCCCGACCCACCATCTTGCAAAAGAACCTGCAGTTCCTTCGTGTTTCATGCCGATTTAGCTCAGTTGGTAGAGCAACCGCCTTGTAAGCGGTAGGTCATCAGTTCGAATCCGATAATCGGCACCAGTTTCTAGTCCAAGGTAGTCCACTGAAGCCCATGCAACCCAATAACAACGGGATGTATAGCGGCTTCATTGTCCGCTGACGTCCCCGTTGTTACTTTGACATACGTAATAAAAACGGGTAAAAAGACGGGTAAATATTATTACCTGGAAAGTTTTTACCCGTTTATGGCATCCAATTTATTATCTGATGTGGCAGTACGTAATGCCAAAGCGGCGGACAAACCTCGCAAACTGAGTGATGGCGGCGGTCTCAATTTGCTGCTACATCCAAACGGCTCTAAATACTTCCAATTCCGCTACACATTGCACGGAAAGGAAAGAACGTCACAATTAGGCACATACCCGGATATGAGTCTGTCTGATGCAAGGCAAGCAGCTAAAACAGCACGTAATCTTGTGGCTGCGGGATTAGATCCCGTGCAGGAAAAACGAAAAAATGCCGAATCTCAAGCAATCGAGGCCGAAACCACCTTTCGGTCAGTGGCGATTGAATGGCTTGAAATGAAGGATCAAATTTCTGATTCATATCGGACAAAAATCATAGCTACCTTCGAAGCCAACGTTTATCCACGCATCGGCAACTTTCCAGTCAAGGAAATCACTTCACCCCTGTTGCTCTCCATTCTGAAAACTATGGAAGCACGTGGTGCTCTGGAGTTAATGGGGAAGTGCCGTGCATGGTTACGACAGGTATTTGACTATGCCAAAGCTACCGGCAAACTGACTGGAGATAATCCAGCCGCTTGCCTGGTTGATGTCCTTAAGAAAGGCGATAGAGAAGGCTACCCCACATTCAAAAACAGGAATGATGCGGGTGAGTTTATTCGCCGCTTGACCGACTATCATGGCAGGCCTGAAACAAGATTGGCAATTTGGCTGCTATTGCTAACGGCCAAGCGTCCGAGTGAACTTCGTGCAGCACAATGGTCAGAGTTCGATTTGGATAAATCAACATGGACAATCCCAAAGGAACGCATGAAAACCCGCCAGCCACATATGGTTACGCTATCTCGACAGGCAGTGGCAGCGTTGAGAGAGTTACACGAACTCACGGGTTATAGTGCTCTACTGTTCCCAGGCAATAATCCAGCAAAGCCGATATCAGAAATGACTCTCACAAAAGCATTAAAGCTTCTGTGTGAGTTTTTGCGTTTAAATCTGACCCGGGTGTTGCATCGAATTTTGACCCACCCTAAGTTTATATCTTAACGATTCAGGTTGTGGATAGTTTTCTGGTTTTGCATCCCTTTCCAGTTTGAGTTGAGCTGTTTTTAAAGCGGTAACTATCGTTGCCGGTCTCCATGATGTGGCAGTGATGGGTAAGCCTGTCCAATAGTGCCGTTGTCATCTTCGGATCCCCAAACACGTTGCTCCATTCTACGAAGCTCAGGTTGGTCGTTATCACAAGGCTTGTTCGCTCATAGAGCTTGCTGATGAAGTGAAACAGCAAAGCGCCGCCTGCCTGGCTAAACGGCAGATAGCCAAGCTCGTCCAGAATCACCAGGTCGGCATACATCATCCGGCTGGCAAGTTGCCCCTGCTTGCCAGCAGTCTTCTCCAGTTCCAGCGTATTGACCAGTTCGATGGTCGAGAAGAAGCGCACCCGGCGGTGCTGATGTTGCACGGCCTGCACACCCAATGCGGTGGCAAGGTGTGTCTTGCCTGTGCCGGGGCCGCCGACCAGCACCACGTTGTGCGCCTGATCCAGAAACTCACAGCGATGCAATTGGCGAATCAGTGCCTCGTTCGCCTCGCTCTGACTGAAGTCGAAGCTCGCCAGGTCACGGTAGGCCGGGAATCTGGCTGCCTTCATCTGGTAGCCGATGGAGCGTACTTCGCGTTCAGCCATCTCCGCTTTGATTAGCGTTCCAAGCATCTCCTGGGCATTCCGGTATCCAGGCGAATCCTGCCTGGCCAGTTGGTCGACCGGCTTGCGCGATACCGTACAACTTGATCGCCTTGAGCGAGGTCATCATGGCTTCATGCTGCATGGCGCACCTCCCGCAACTCATCGTAGCGGCTGACATTAGCCTCCGGCTCGACGATCAACGTCAGCGTCTATAACGTTTCGGCAACAGGGAACCCCTTGGTTTTGCCCGGAGTAGGCGGTATAACGTATAATCTAAGAGTCGGCGATCCAGCATGCGGTTGGGAAGCTGACCATGTGGAGCCAGGCGTTAGCATTGAAAACAAGGAAAACGATGCCCGCTCAGGGCAAGCTGCTAATACCGCGCTCAACGTGCTATCATGCATTGGAAACAAAGCTACCGTAGTTAACGGCGACGCTAAGGGCGCTGAGGGAACTGTCACAGGCAAACACGGAATCGAGCATGTGCTGGTTGATTTTCCCTCCGAGGTTTTAGAGAAGCTTACACTTGGAGATAAGATTCTGGTGAAAGCTTTCGGCGTAGGTTTAAAACTGGTTGATTTCCCAGAAATTAAAGTCTTGAATATGGATCCAGCGTTGCTTGATGCTTTGGAGTATCGAACCGAAGGGTGACAAACTTGAGATGCCTGTTACGCATATTGTTCCAGCAGCCATAATGGGGTCAGGTTTAGGAGCTAACCACGCTTAACTCGGGCGATTACGATATTCAATTGTTCGATAAAGCAGTAGTTGAGCAATATGGGCTTGAAAGTTTAAGGATTGGCGATTTAGTAGCTATTATTGACGCGGACCATTCGTTTGGTAGAATTTACCGTCAAGGCGCCGTTTC
>CAVWTZ010000002.1:0-4416 GCA_963757485.1 uncultured beta proteobacterium | reverse complement strand
GCTGGGATCGAACATGGCCACAAACCGGACCTGGCACGCATCGCCGTGTTCAAACTTCCAGGGGGTCGCGGCGAAGCTCGTCGCTCGCCTTGGACGAATCCACGTCGCCCCCTACTTCGACAGTCGGGATGCCCGCCCCGAGCAGTATCTTGTCGGCGACGTTCCACTCGGGATGCTCGACCTTCCAATCGAGGCCGGTGGCCTTGGCGTACTCATCGACGAGCCGTTTCATTTGGGGGCCACCGCGATGTGGAGCCATGGAAGTGGCAAGCGGATGATCGACGTGGGGAGTGTCGACCGCGACCATCTTGGGGTTCTTGCTGACGAGCCACTCAGCCGCGTCCTTGGACAGGCCTGGGGCTTCCCCGTAGTATTCGAGGCTGTCCGAGTACTTGTGGTGCCAGCCGGTGACGATCACCACGATGTCGCCGTCCTTGACTTTTGGCGCCGCTTTCTGCAGGTCGGCAGCCGTGATGACCTCCCAGTTGGCCTTGGGCACGTCCAGCACCGCTCCGTTGCCGAAGAATCGATCGGGAGAGATGGCAGCCAGGTCCACCCCCTTCTGAATAAGGTGGAGCGGGGCGTTCATGTGCGTGCCCGTGTGCATCACTGTAGTGGTGCGCCAGGCCAGTACGCCGTGCTGCGCGTGCTTGACAGCCCGCACCATTTTGACGTCGGCTTGCCCCAGGATACGAAGGGACCCGTTGGTCCCACTCGTGACTGAGCCGCGGAGGCCAATCCGGCATTGATGGCAAAGTTGCCCCTGGAATTCAAAGCGCTGAACATGAACGTGCGCCACGAGATGGATCAGATCGCCAAAGCCGCGGAGGACGGCAGGCATACGGGCGGAATTGCTGGAAATGACTTCGGATACATTGACGAAATGCGTTGCCTGCCACGCAGCATGGCAGTTCAAGACGAATTAACAACGCGGGCAGCTTCGGGGTTGCTCTAAGGCCCGGCTTTGCCCTTGGCAACTTTTTTGGCAGCCGGTTTTCTTGTCTTTCCAGCCGCAGCCTTTTTGGCGGCAGGCTTGGCGGCTTTCGCTGCAGTCTTCGCCTTGGTGGTCGCGCTCCCGGCAGATGCAGCCTTGGGCTTGGCTGGCTTGGTTTTTGCCGCGCTTGGGTGCCGCCTTGGCTTTCCGGGTACCTGGCTGCTGGCTTTTTGCTGCTTGGTCCCTTCGCCGCCTTGGCCGCGATCAATTCCAGGGCTTCTTCCAGCGTGATCGATTCCGGCGACACGCCCTTGGGCAACGTCGCATTGACCTTGCCGTGACGGGCGTAGGGACCGTAGCGTCCGCTGCAGATTTCCACGCTGGCCTTGTCGTCAGGGTGATCGCCCAGCACGCGCAATACTGTGCTGCCATCGCGAGCCTGGGCCAACAATTCAACCGCGCGCTCCAGGCTGATGTCGAAGATGCTGTCGGTGCGCGGAACGGATTTGAACTTGCCGTCGTGGCCGATGTAGGGGCCGAAGCGCCCGATATTGACGATGACCTTTTTGCCGGTTACGGGATGCATCCCGAGTTCGCGCGGCAGCGCCAGCAGTTTCAGCGCGCTGGCCAGATCGGCCTGTTCGAGCGGCATTTCCTTGGGCCAGGAGACACGCTTGGGTTTGGCCTTTTCATCCTTGATGGCTTCGCCCAGTTGCACATAGTGGCCGTAGGGACCGCGCAGCAACAGCACGGGCTGATTGGTGTCGGGATGCACACCCAGTTCCACTCTTGCCGATGCATCGTCCTGCGATTCGCCGCTGAGACTGCGCTTGTATTTGCATTCCGGATAATTGGTGCAGCTGATGAAGCTGCCGTAGCGGCTGAGCTTTTTGGCAAGCGGTTTGCCGCATAGCGGACACGCTTCTCCTATCAATTCCATCGGACGGTCGATATCGGCTTTTTCCTTGATCAGCCTGGAAAAGCCTTTCCAGAATTCATCCATCACGCCTATCCAGTCGCGCTTGCCTTCGGATACTTCATCAAGCTCGTCTTCGAGATGTGCGGTAAATCCGTAATCCACATAGCGCGTGAAGTGATCGGTCAGGAACTTGTTGACCACGCGCCCGACGTCGGTCGGCATGAAGCGCTTCTTTTCCAGAATTGCGTATTCGCGAGCCTGCAGCGTGGAAATGATCGTCGCATAGGTGGATGGCCTGCCGATTCCGTATTCTTCCAGCGCCTTGACTAGGCTGGCTTCGGAATAGCGCGGCGGCGGTTGGGTGAAGTGCTGTTCGCCATAAAGTTTGTCGACAGGAAGCACATCGCCCTCGGCCAGCGGCGGCAGTTTGCCGCCCTCCTCTTCGGTCGCGTCATCCACATCTTCCATATACACGCCGATGAAGCCGGGGAATACCAGTACCTGGCCGTTGGCCCGGAACAGCGTGGTGTCGCCGCCCAGGCGGATGTCCACGCTGACGGTGTCGAATCGTGCCGGCGCCATCTGGCAGGCAAGGGTGCGCTTCCAGATCATCTCGTAGAGCCGCGCCTGGTCAGCGCTCAGGTGGTCGCGAATGCTGTCGGGCGTGCGCAGGATCGAAGTCGGGCGGATCGCCTCGTGCGATTCCTGCGCGTTCTTGGTCTTGCTCTTGTAGGTCGGCTGGGCAGACGGCAGGTATTCCGCAGGGAAATTGCTTCTGATGTATTCGCGGATTTCCTGCACCGCTTCCTTCGCCAGCGACACCGAGTCGGTGCGCATGTAGGAGATCAGGCCGACCGTCTGCCCGCCGATGTCCACGCCTTCATACAGCGATTGAGCGGTGCGCATCGCACGGTCGGCGGTCATGCCGAGCTTGCGCACGGCTTCCTGCTGCAAGGTGGACGTGGTGAACGGCGCAGCGGCATAGCGCTGCTTGGCCTTCTTCTCGACGCGCACCACCTTGGGCGGCAGCTTCGCATCGCGCAGCTTGGCATGGATCGCGTCGTATTCTGCCTGGCTGGCTATGCTGAGCTGCTCAAGCTTCTTGCCCTGATACTGGAACAGCTTGGCGGTGAAAGGCTGGTGGTCCTTGTTGGTATCGAGATGCACGGTCCAGTATTCCTGGCTCTTGAACGCCTCGATCTCCAGTTCGCGCTCGACGATCATGCGCAGCGCGGGGCTTTGCACACGGCCTGCGGAAAGCCCCGGGCGGATCTTGCGCCACAGCAAGGGCGAGAGATTGAATCCGACCAGGTAGTCCAGCGCGCGGCGCGCCTGCTGCGCGTTTACCAGCGGCTGCGAGATTTCGCGGGGATGAGCCACCGCTTCGCGCACTGCCGACTGGGTGATCTCGTAGAACACCACGCGTTGCATGTTCTTTCCCTTCATGCCGCGCTTGGCTTTGAGCAACTCGGCGATATGCCAGGCGATGGCTTCTCCTTCGCGGTCCGGATCGGGCGCCAGGTAGATGTTGTCGGCAGAGGCGGCGGCCTTGGCGATTGCATCCATGTGCTTGCTGTTGCGCGCGATGGTTTCGTACTTCATCGCAAAATCGTGCTCGGGGTCGACCGCACCGGTCTTGGGAACCAGGTCGCGCACGTGGCCATACGAGGCAAGTATCTCGAAATCCTTGCCCAGATATTTTTGCAGCGTTTTAGCCTTGGCCGGAGATTCGACGATCAATAGATTGGTTGCCATGCTTGTGTGCTTGTTCCGGATCCTGGGATATTCAGTGCAGTTGTGCGGAATGCAGCGGTGTGAGCAGTTCTTCGATCAGCAGCGGATCAAGGTCCTGATGGCGATTCCACAACACCATCAGCATGATCAGCTTGAGTTTGTCCGGCGCGAGGTTTTCCTGCTTCAGCGCAACGGACCGATCGATGATCATCTCGCGTTCGACAGCGGAAATTAACTTGTGCTGTTCGGAAAACATCAGGAACTGGCGCGCTTCGTCACTGATCAATTGCAATTCCAATCCGGCAAAATGACGCTGGCCCGCATGCCCAAGGCTGTCGGGATAGCTGTCGGGATTCTGCTCCTGCAATGCCGACAGCCAAGTCAGCGCCTCGCTGATCTCATCGCCCTCAAAACCGGCAGCGGAGAGCTTCCGCGATAGCTTGTCAGGCTCCGGATAGCTGCCTGCGTCAAAATAACTTTCAAACAAGTACATCAGGATTTCAAACATGATTTGCGCAGTGAGTTAATGGATTCGTTGATATAAGCCGCCGGGCAACGCGCTGATGCGTCCGTCCAGTTCAAGTGTCAACAGCATGGCGGATAGCTCGGCCATCGTCAAGCCGCAGCGCTCACTGAGCGTCTCCGCATCAACCGGGTCGAAGCCGAGATGTTCAAGCAGCGCGACGTCAGGCCCTTGCGAACCTGCCCGTTGAGCGGGTGAAACAAGCTGTCCGCCCAGTTCTTCCAGAATGTCCTGCGCAGTCTCGACCAGTTTCGCGCCCTGTTTGAGCAGCGCATGGCAGCCTTTGCTTTGCGGCGCATGTATCGG
>CAVWTZ010000001.1:0-23746 GCA_963757485.1 uncultured beta proteobacterium | reverse complement strand
TCTCTCTCTCTCTCGCTCCCCTTCTTCTTCTTCCTCGCCCTCCTCGCCCGGCCTCGCCCGCCGTCGTCGCCGCTCGGCCGCCTCCCTCCCCCTCGGCCTCGCTCGGCCGGCTCGGCCGGCTCCCCCTCCGGCTCGCTCGGCCGGCTCGGCCGCTCGCTCCTCCGTCTCCTCCTCCTCCTTTTCTTCTTCTTCCCTCTCTCCTTTCCTTTCCTCTCTCTCTCTCTCTCTCTCTCTCTCGAAATCATCGTACGGCTTCTTGGAGAAGATCCATCAGGGCAACTCGCTGACCATCCAAGGCACCTGGACCAACCTCGACAGCACGCCGGGGAGCCTCACCTACGGGAACCTCACGGGCGGCGGTAACTACGCTGTGTACGGCGGACTGTTCACGTATACCGGCGCCGACATCACGAATAACGTTGGCAACACCCTCTACCTCACCCCCAACGGCGCCAACACTATGACAGACACCATCGGCTCCGACGTGCTGATTACCATGACGGCGCCAACAGCGCCCTTGACGACCTCAGCATGAATAGCGGCACGCTTATGCTTCAGGTCGGCGAGGTCCAGAACCTGAACGGAGGGCTCACCAACACGGGCGTACTTTCACTTTATAACGGCGGCTCGATGACCACCAATCTCACAACCTCTACCGTGTCGGGATGTATGAACCCGACCGCGGCAGGCGGCAACCTGCGGAATGGCGGCGTCACCTATGCCGGCACAGTGCTGATGACAAACATTGAGGGCACTCAGACCTATGGCAACACCCTGACGGCCACGGACAAAGTGGCGGTGATCGGCATCGGCGGCCTGGGACACATGGCGCTGAAATTCCTCAATGCATGGGGCTGCGAAGTGACGGCTTTCACCTCGACTGCAAGCAAGAAAAAAGAAGCGCTCAGTCTGGGTGCACACCATACGCTGAACTCCCGCGACGAGAACGAGATCAGGAGCGCCGCAGGACGGTTCGACTACATCCTTTCCACGGTTAACGTGAAACTGGATTGGAACCTTTACCTCAGCACACTGAGCCCGCGCGGAAGATTGCACTTCGTCGGCGCGACGCTGGCGCCGCTGAATATCAGTGTGTTCTCACTCATCGGCGCCCAACGTTCCGTGTCCGGCTCGCCGGTGGGCAGCCCTGCCACGGTCACGAAGATGCTGGATTTCGCCAACCTGCACCAGATCAAGCCGGAGATCGAAAAATTCAAATTTGCGGACATCAACAAGGCGATCGAAAGACTGAGGAGCGGCGAGGCACGCTATCGCGTTGTGCTGTGTCGATAATGATGACTGAGGGGCGCAACAATTTAAAGGGTCAGGCTCGCATTCGTTTTTACATTACCTGAAGTGCGCAATGTGCTCCAACCAGAAGTTGACATCCATCTCATTAAGCAACGCCACTGACACGGTTTGACACACAAGGTGTCGGGGCGCAGACTGCCGCGCATTCGCAGGCCTTGTAGCACCACAGGAGATGAGAATGTCCAAGAAACGGTTCCACTGCCAGGCGGTTACTCACGAAGGCATCAAAAGCATCAGCATCACCGATGAAGCGCACCACTTCTGCTTAACATTGGAAGACTCAGCCAATAGACTCGCCGCCCTGAAAGAAGCCATCGCCATCGGCAAATATCCTATCGTCATGGAACTGGTGAACTCCTGTGCCAAATTGATAACCGGCCCAACCGTGAAATATCACGTCACGCAACACGATGCGGAGAAGTTTCTCCATTCCCTGGATAAAGCGCTGCACCATTGATGATGGTATCTGCACCTCATTTTCGGCAGGTAGCTTGTTGAAGTGCCGTTTGTAGGACGATAAGCGCAATCGCTGGATAGCAGGTCAGTGCCATAAGCAGTCATCCGCGATCTTGGGAAACTGACAGCAAGACTGAATCAGTCACCAGGCGTTGCGGTGTGTATTTGGGCGTTAATTTGTGGACGGAGTCTTTTGTCTATATTGACCCCTTCCCAGCCAGTCGTTTTGCTGTAATGCATCAGCAGGATGGGCTGCTCATCGTCATTGAATACAATTAAGCCGAGTGAATTACCAGTATGGTATTGGTTGATGATGTCCCGACCCCTTGCATCCTGGAAATCATCTGAATTTTCTTCATCCCATTGATCGGAATGCTGCTTATCGATCACAAGATGAACTATTTCAGCCTCTGCCAGTACCCGGCTCAACATCGATTCAATAGCAGCCAATGCGGCGCTTTTGCCGTTGTCATCAGTCAGTCCACTCATGAATTTATTTAGAATATCTGTCATGCCTGTTGCATCCTGAAGTCTTTTTTTCGGGTCGGGTTTGTGGGTGGTGCATGACCATTATGCTGTGTTTGTATCAATCACGAAATCATTAAATGTCAACCATAGGTACCGGAGTCGAATTGTTTTGGTTATGATTAATATAATTAGAAGGGATAGCACGACCCCATCGATTCCTTTTGCTGGCGCAGGTTTTCTGGTTCATTCAAAGCCCCGCGTAACCCGCTTCCTGCTGGCTGCGCACGACAAGAACAAAAACGGTGTCTATTTCAGCAAGGTAACGGTACAAAGCCACATAGCCGTGCGAACTACGCCCGATCACCAGTTCTCGCTTGTCGTTATTCGCGGGGCGACCAATCATGGGATTGTGCTCCAACACGTTTAGCGCCTCGATGATCTCCCTGATGCGCAACACCGGATTTTCAACGTGATATTCGGCCAGGTGATCGAGGATGCGATCAAAATCATCTCCCACCTCCGGGGCCAATTCGATGCGCGACATTTTCAGCGCGCCAGTTTGCGAGCTAGCGGGCGCTTTACCTTTTTACCGGCGAGTCGCTCTTCGAGATAACCGCGCATTTCATGCCACGGAACCGTCTTTCCGGAGGAAGCGATACGGGCATAACGCTCCTCGGCAACCGCATTAAAATCGGCACGCTGCCCCTCCTGCGCCGTTTTTTCTGCAATGGCCTCAAGAATGAAACCGTGCGTGCTCGTGCCTGCACGTTTCGCCGCCGCTGCGACGCGGGCTTTCAGGTCTGCCGGCAAGCGTATGGTGGTTGTGGACATGGCTTTCTCCTAGGGTTAAAGGCACACGCATACTGTAGCACATTAGCGCTACAGAGAACAACTGGGGACTCCATCCCATGTTCTATAAGCCGGCGTATCCGATCGACTGCAGTTCCCTGAAAATCTTTTCAGCCAGGCGTGCATGCCCTTCGGCGTTTGGATGCAGGGTATCGCCCTTCAGTTTCGGATCGGAAAGAACATCGGCAATCGCGTCTTCGATCAGCGGAACGTGCTGCGCTTCGGCGACCTTGCGGTAGAAATCTGGCGCGGACAGGTCCTGAAAAACGGCGCGCATCGGACTCGGGTTTGGCGTTGCCAGCAGCACCGCCTTCGCCCCGTGCGCCCTGATCAGGGCGAGTATCCGTTCCAGGTTGGCGACGGTTTGCTGCTCGGGAATGTTGCGCAGCATGTCATTGCCGCCCAGCGTGACCAGCACCAGTACCGGGTTGTATTGTTCCAGCAGGCCCGGCAATCGCTGCAACGCCTGTTCGCTGGTGTCGCCGCTTACGCCGCCGTTGACCACCACCCACCCGGTCTTTTGTGCCAGCAGGTTTGGCCACGCTTCTTCACGCGTGACGCCCAGGCCTTCGGTCAGGCTGTCGCCCAGCGCAAGCACTTCGCTGCCGGTGGGTAGCGCCTGTTCCCTGGCCTTGTGAGAACAGGCGGCGATCAGGAGGACGGTAGCAACCAGCAATACAAACTGCCGCAGGAAGCGATTTCGGGGGATGGTCACGGCTTGCCTCCTGGATGTTTTTCGGGAATTACTCTTGAAGAATTGTAGGGCTAGTGTTCCCCGAGTTACCAATTGTCATGACGCTCGCGACGTCTGCCCGTGTATCGACACGAAGGCAGAGGTAGTGCAATCCGGGTGAGAGGGCAGCAGGTACTCATACTCATTGTGGCCGTGTTGATAACCGATTGGTCATCGGCCCATTGGGCGGTGGAAGCAACTTAGCCATCGTACGAGTGCAATGAGCAAGCTCCCGTTCTGAGTTGCACTTGTTTTGCGTACAGAAGCAAAAGACGTCACTTGAAGACTGCCAGAGCTGCCTTGCTAGCTGACAATATCGCGCTTCCTCTGGTCAAACTCGTCCTTCCCGATCTCGCCGCGGGAATAGCGTTCCTTGAGTATGTCGAGCGACGTCTTCTTATTGGGGCCAAATCCGGGCCGCTTGGTCAAAAATACAATGAGCGCAACCACCAACAAGATGGGAACCAGCCACATCAATATCATCACCAAGCCACCACCAAACATTCCTGAACCATCCATTGCCATTCCTCTATTGGTAAATACTGCGGGTCGCCTGCTTCGGTTATTTCAGCTCCGACTCCAGGCGGTCGTAAACACGTTCGAACACTCCCATACCTGCATCATGGGCCGTATCCGCAACCCCCCAATTCGGGGCTTTCTCGCGCTGCTACTTCGCCGGGATCAGCGCTTGATGCGGGAAATTTTGGTGCCTTCGATGCTAAGGCTTGCCATCAGTCCCTGCTGGTCAAAAATGAATGCATAGGCGTCGTCTTTCATTGTCGTCGACGACAGATTCTTGGCAATGCCCTCATTGACCACAACGACGGTTGGTCCTACACCGACTTCCCATCCTTTCGACTTGGCCAGGTATCTCACAGCCCTGTCATTCATCAGGAAAACGACGTAGCCGTATGATTGGGCGCCGGCCTGCCAGCCAAAAGAGGCGGTGACGGAATTGTAGTAGTCGACCGGTTTCGAATCCCTGAGAAGAACACCTTCGCCGTAGGCTCCGCCGAATACCAGGCCGGCCTTGACGATATTGGGGAATACCAGAACCTCTTTGGCCTTCTCGGCAATGCTTTTGGCAACAGGATTGCTTCTGTACAAGATTTGCAGTGCCTGCAATGCATCCCTATTCAGGTCTTCTGCGGTTGCAGCAACCGCATAGTTGCTGATTCCAATCAGCGAGAATGCGGCGACAGCCGCGAGAAGAAGATTGCGTAAAGTGTTTCGAATATTGTTCATGTTGGTTCCTTCGTTTGTGTGATAGAAGCGGAATGTTGTCGTGTACAGAAATTTGGCATGATCTTTGTTCATTTCTTGAATAATGCCGATCAATTCAAATTCCCGTTGCATGACGCAGAACTGAGCAAGCGTCATGGCACATCAAGATAAACTTTTACGTGCGATTAGACTGTTCGCCAGCACACATAGTCAATGCTTGAGCACTTGCATGGGAACAGGGCCCCATTCCTTTCGCAAAAAGCTCGTGCTCCGTTCCTGAGGTCCCGTGTTGAGAAGAGACCCAGGTTCATTCAGAGAACCTGAAAATGGTGGGTGCCGTCTCTTGCCAGTTGTTCGACCAAGCCGAATTCCCAGTCAAGGTAGCCCTGCATGGCGTCGCGTGGATTGTCCATCCCTTCATAAGGGCGTCTGTAGCGGTCGATAGGCTCGGAGGCAAGCCGGGAAGGCCCGCTTTCGCTCGGGAATCCGGCCATGCACCAGGCTTGTGTGCCGCCTTCCAGGACGGCCACTTCAGCTCCAGTTGCCGACACGATCGCTTCCAGTTCCGCAGCTGCAAACAATGACAGAATGCCGCTTTGGCAGGTGAGCACATAGCGTTTGGCTTTGGGTGCATTTTGCAAATCCACGGCCATACTGGAACGCAGCACAAACCATGCGCCGGGAATGTGAGCCTGCCGGTAACTCGCGCTGGTTGCGACATCGAGAACAATCGTCTCTCCCGGTGTTTGCAGCCAGCCGTTCAAGGTGGCGGGACTGATTTTGCGGACTGCCGGCAGCGGTGGCAGGGGTTGCTTCCAGCGCCCTGCTTCGCTGAAATCGGCCGGCACAATGCCATCCACCACAAAAACCTCCCAGCCCATTTGCGCCAGCCACGAGGCGCTCATGTTGGCACGAACGCCATCGCTGTCCGCCAGCACCAGGCGTGCGCCCCGCACCGGCGCCATCATTTCGGTTTCCTGCACGAGCTGCCCGCCGGGCGCGGAATTGAATCCTGGCAAATGGCCGGCAACGTATTCTTCCGGAGTACGCACGTCGAAAAAGTAGGTCGTGCGCAAATCCTGGGCTTTCCAGTCCTGCATCTGGTCGAGCAGAATTCTTTTTACGCCGGTCCTGTCAGCCACTTTCCGCGCGTCGTCCGCGGCTTGTTGCCTATGGAGTTCTGTCGTCTCCGCGAATTTGCGATGCTGTCCGGTATCAAGCTTTTGCCCGGCGAGTTTCCAGCCTATGGTGCCGTTGCGCAGCGCAGCAACCGGGTTCGGTATGCCGGCATTGATCAAAGATTGCGTGCCGATGATGCTGCGGGTGCGGCCGGCACAATTGACGATGACCCGGGTTTCCGTCCTCGGCGCGAGTTCACGTATTCTCAATACCAGTTCGGCGCCGGGTACGCTGGTCGCAGTGGGAATACTCATCGTCTGATATTCGTCGAAGCGGCGCGCGTCCACGATCACGATATCGGCTTTCGCAGCTATCAGTGCATGGACTTCCTCCGCGGAAAGCGAAGGTGTGTGACGCGTCGCTTCGACCAGTTCGCCGAACGCCTTGCTCGGCACATTCACGTCCCGGAACAATTCGCCACCGGCTGCGTGCCAGCCGCTCACGCCGCCGGCCAGCACCGCCACGTCCGAGTAGCCGAGTGCGCGCAGCCGTCGTGCGGCAATTTCGGCATAGCCCTCGCCATCGTCGAGCGTGACGATCGCCACGCTGCGGCGCGGCAGCCTGGTATAGGCGTCAATCTCGATCAGGGAAAGGGGCAGGTTGGCGGCGAACAGCGGATGGGCTTGCGCATGCGGATGCTCCTCGCGCACATCGAGCAGCGCAACCTCTTGCCGGGCAAGCAGGGCAGCGCGGATGTCGGCATAGGTTTTCTGCGGGAAGGACTTGCTCATTGCGCTGATGTTCAACTCCACAAATTGGGCACCCGGTTGCCGGCGTAGCCGGAGACGCGGAATTACATGGGGAACGAGCCTGATTATGTTCGCAAAATCACGGGCTCCGACCCTATGCCATTATAGCGATACGTTCAGAGCCGATAACCGACATTCCGACGGCAAAGCCCCTGGCTTTGCGGGCGATCAATGGACGGCCAGCGGCCGCCGGTATGAAGACAGGAGGTCGCCTTCCGTCGCGCTTGCGGTGATGGACATGCCCGGCACAACGGAGTCAGAAAATATGGTTTCACAGTCACCTCCCCGGTAAAAGCGGGGCCCTTTAAGTTGCGAGCTATTGGTGAAATGCTAGCAGAAATTTCCCGCGCGCAGCTCGCAAATCAAAGAGCCCCAGTCAGGTCTTGTCCGCACATTTGCATCGCAGCAAGTTCGGATAAGCGCCGGATTGCGTGGAAATCAGAGCGATCGAATTTTATTCTGCATATACAATACGCCGACAAAAATGCGCCGCCTTCCCTGCACTACGGAGCTTCCAGCATGAAACTCGATCTGCTCGCCAAAATTCTGCTCGCCGCAACCCTCGCACTCAGCCAGCTCGGCACGCTGGCAGCTGCGCAGGCGCCCGTGGCCGCCGAGCACGGCATGGTGGTGACGGCGCAGCATCTGGCAACTCACGTCGGCGTGGATGTGCTGAAGGCCGGCGGCAATGCGGTGGATGCCGCAGTCGCGGTGGGCTATGCGCTGGCAGTGGTCTACCCGGCAGCAGGCAATCTCGGCGGCGGCGGCTTCATGACGATACAGCTGGCCGATGGCCGCAAGACTTTTCTCGACTTCCGCGAGAAGGCGCCGCTGGCCGCAACCGCGAACATGTATCTCGACAAGGACGGCAACGTGATCAAGGGTGCGAGCACGGATGGCATGCTCGCGGTGGGCGTGCCGGGCACAGTGTCTGGCATGGAGACGGCGCGCGTGAAGTACGGGACCATGAACCGTGAAAAGCTGATCGCCCCGGCGATCAGGTATGCGCAGGCCGGCTTCGTGCTCGAGCAGGGCGACGTCGACATGCTGATGACCGCAACGGATCAATTCAGGAAGCACCCGGCCTCGGCGGCGATTTTTTTGAACCACGGCGAACCATACAAGGCCGGGCAGAAACTGGTGCAGCATGATCTCGCGCATACGCTGAAACTGATCAGCGAGCATGGCGCGGACGGTTTCTACAAGGGGGCGGTGGGCAGCGCAATCGTGGCGAGCAGCAAAGCCGGCAACGGCATCATCACGCAGGCCGACCTCGACCAGTACCTGACGCGCGAACTCAAGCCCGTCGAGTGCACCTACCGCGGCTACGGCATCGTTTCGGCGCCGCCGCCCAGCTCGGGCGGCGTGGCGCTGTGCGAGATGCTGAACATTCTGGAAGGCTATCCGCTGCAGACGCTGGGTTATCGCTCGGCACAAGCAGTGCAGTTTCAAATCGAGGCGATGCGCCATGCGTATGTGGACCGCAACAGTTACCTCGGCGACCCGGACTTCGTGAAGAATCCGGTCAAGCACCTGCTGGATAAAAATTACGCCGCGCAGATACGCGCGCTGATCGTCGTAGACCGGGCAGGTGTTTCATTGTTCATCAAGCCGGGTGTGTTTCCCCACCCCGGCCCCACGCTGATCGAGGGCAACAACACCACGCATTATTCTATCGTCGACCGGTGGGGCAATGCGGTGTCGGTGACTTACACGCTGAACGACTGGTTCGGCACCAAGATCACCGCCGCGCACACCGGCGTGCTGTTGAACAACGAGATGGACGATTTCACCGCGAAGGTCGGCGTGCCGAACAGCTTCGGCCTGGTGCAGGGCGAGGCTAATGCGATCGCGCCCGGCAAGCGCCCGCTGAGCTCGATGAGCCCGACCATCGTCACCAGACAAGGCAAGCCGCTGATGGTGCTTGGCACGCCGGGCGGCAGCCGCATCATCACCACGGTGCTTCTGACGATACTCAACGTGATCGACTACGGCATGGACATGCAGCAGGCGGTGGATGCGCCGCGCTTCCACCAGCAATGGTGGCCGGACTACACCAACCTCGAGCCGGGCGCGATCAGCCCCGAGGTGCGCTCCACACTCGAGAGCTGGGGCCAGAAGTTCGCCGGCCCTCATCCTGCCAACCATGTCGCGGCGATATTGGTGGGTGCTCCCTCTTTGAATGGCCAGCCGGTTGGGGAAAATCGCTATTACGGCGCGAATGATACAAGGCAGGGGACGGGGCTGGCGCTGGGATATTGAACCAAACTTTTCTGAATAACACGGCGCCCGGAAAATGGATATGGCTCTTGAATATCTGGCACGCAAGCGCGGACGTATACATTCGCTCACGGCATCGCGCTCATGTTCGATGAATCGTGACAGGCGAATGCGAACCATTGCATAGGGACGGAGCCTCATTCCTCAAAGTCATTCCGGTGCTGTTCAGTCAGGCCGCGCCAGTGGCAGGTCGAAATAAAATGTCGCGCCCTGCCCGGCCGCCGAATCGAAGCCGATCGTCCCGCCCATGCCTTCGACGATCGCCTTGCTGATCGCAAGCCCGAGGCCGGTACCGCTGTCCTTGTTCGTGGATGAACCAGCCGCCTGGGCGAATTTCTCGAAGATATGCACACGGAACGCCTCCGGAATGCCGGCGCCTTGATCCCTGACGGAGACGCGCAAGCTGCCGTTTGTTTTCTGCACGGAGATATAAACGTTTTCATCCGCCGGGGAATGTTTGGCGGCATTGGAAAGCAGATTGGCCATTACTTGCAGCAAACGCTGTCCGTCGGCAATGACCCGGGTTTCTTCAGGCAACGCATGCTCCAGCACAAAAGCAACCCGGTAACGTTCGGCATAGGAGTGATTCAGTTCGAGCGCGTTCCGGATAATCGGCATCAGCGCCATCGGCCGGCAGTTGAACGACATGCCGCCGGCATTGAGCTTCTCGAAATCCAGGATGTCGTTGATCAGGGTCGCGAGATGCCTGCCGTTCTGGTACGCCATATCAATCAGACCCATGGCTTGCGGCGGTACATTTTCCGACGCCCTGCTCTTGACCATATCCAGCGCGCCAACCATGGAGGTCAGCGGCGTGCGCAATTCATGACTTACGTTGGCAATGAATTGTCCCTTGGCACGGTTTGCCGCTTCAGCAGCATCCCTGGCGCGTACCAGCTCAGCGCGCAAGGCAAGCGCTTGCCAATACTCGATGTGCAGCCGCCGCCACATGAACAGCATGAAAAAGAGAAAGGCGACGATCAGCAAGACAACCGCTCTTTCGGATGCCGGGCCAATGCCAAAACCGAACGGCACGATAGGCAGCAACAGGGCAAACAGGAATATCCCGCCCAGCAGGGCAGAGGGCGCGAGCGTGACGATCCCGCCGGAAGCAATTCCCGCAGTGGCCAGCAAGACCATTACAGAAGTCGAAGCAAGATTATTGAACTCCAGCGCCAATGCGCATACCCCGCCCCATGTCAAGGCGGAAAGGACGGTTCCCAAGGCAAACAGGACACGCCATGGCTTCTTCCCGGCGGCATACAACGCGTCAAAACGCAATGCCAGATAAAGGCGGCCGACTGCAACAGCCGCCAACACGAATCCCAGAAATTCCATCAATAACCTGTTGATCTCGAGTTGCCTTGTGAAATAGATGATCAGCCAGATCACGAAATACGAGAACACGCCGACGATAGAGCGCTTGGCAAGATCGCGATCCGCCTCGGCGCGAAAATCGGGGCGCGACAAAAGATCCTGCATGGATTTGTCGCGGGGCTTGAGTGGCAACAAGGTCAAAGTTTTCGCTTTTCGGATATTACTTCAGGCCGAGTACCGTATGGACGGCCTTGACCAGACGGTCGATTTGAAAGGGTTTTGTGACAAAGCCATCGGCCCCGCCAACCAATCCCTTGAGCACTGCTTCGCGCGTCGCTTCGGCGGTCAGCATGATCACAGGAAGCGTCTTCATTGCCGGATGCTGGCGCATTTTGGCGAGGATATCGAAGCCGTTGATATCCGGCAGCCTGACATCAAGCAACACCAGATCCGGTAACGGCGGAATGCGAAACGCGGCGACGGTCTCTTCGCGATTGGAGGCGGTGCGGGTTTCGAAACCTTCCAGCTTGAAGAACATTTTCAGCAATTTAAGGATGTCAGGATCATCCTCGACAAGCATTACCAATATTTTTTGTCCCGCTGCGCGCGCCGGATTCACAGCCGCTTTGCGGACCAGGTTGACGTAATAGCCGTTTTGCCTGAGGAATTCCGCATCCGCATCGATCCGGGCATGGGCAACCTCGTCCATCTCGGGAGCAGCCGTGCCGGTTTTATTCAGGATAAAGAAATCCCCCGGGTCGATCATGCTGTTGCTCAAGCCCTCATTGGCACTTATATATTTGTTATCGATGAGTTCGCTCAGGCTTGCCCGCAGAACATCAGCGGACATGTTGCGCGGCGCGCGCTTGAGAATCGTGCTGACGGTCGCGCTGCCCCCGATCAGCACCAGCGCTTCCAGTTGGGCGGACGAGAGCGTCGTCCCCGGTTCGAGCAGCGCTTGCTCCCCTCGTTTTGTCAGCGTCAGAACGGCACTGTCATCCAGCGCGGAAAACGGTTGATTCATAGATGTCTCCAGAAGAGCCCCGCCATACTTCTTCGAACGCGCGAACATGACCCTGAAAATCGCATTCCCATCATAACCCCAATTATTCCACTTGACAGGGTTTCAGGCCTGCTCCCCGGGGTTGGACTCGACAAACCGGGGATTCGTGAGCATCAGGCTTCCGGCTCGCAGCTTGCTATATGAATCCCGATCCGTTCGCCGAATCCCGATTGCCACACATCGTATTCAAGCAGGTTTCACGATACCGCAGGCAAGTTTCAGGATCAGGCTGACGGGCAGGAACAGGAACCAGGCGCGAATGGCAGGTGTGCCGCGTTTCATCCCAATCCTGGTGCCGAATATTGTCGCCGCCTGCGTGCCCGGAAACACGTTGATCGGCGCCGGAATCTGGATCAGGCCGACGACGACGGCATCGATCATGCCGGCACAGAATGCGAATGCGCACAGTAGCGTGAGGTGCTGCATGGAAAGTCAAGGGGCACGGTTCGCATTATTCTCGCCCTATACAATATCGCGCCGGCAGGCCTTTTTTGCCGTCATGAGACTCGAACCCCTCACCCTGCGTGAGCCCGGCACGCGGTCATGGCAGGGAACCGGTCTGGTTAAAAGCTGTATATGGCTACGTAATGCGTGGTCTCTTGCCGGTCATTTTTAACCGCGGTGATCGCCATCCCGATCGGAAAGGCATTGCCCTGCTTGTCCTTGATACGCGTTTCCCCGGCCCAGGAGCCATTGCGCAATAATTGATTCCACATTTTCTTGTAGTAATCGTCGCCATAGCGATCTGTCTTCAGAATACGGGTATTTTTTTCGGTCAATTCTTCCTGGCTATAGCCGCTTATCCTTAAAAACGCCTTGTTGGCCCGGAGGATGTTGGCTTGTGCATCGGTGATCAGGATCGGGTCCCTGCTCTCAAAAGCGACGGAGACAGTGCGCAAATCTTCCTGAGCCTGCCTGAGCTCGTTCATGTTTTTCAGCAACGGGCGGAAAACAAGCAAGTAGAAGATGGGGAAGATCAGGGTGGACAGCAAAGCCGAGTCGAGCAGGAATATTCCCATCCTGGGTATGGGCGGCAGCATTTCCAGGAACATCGCCACCAGCAGATTGATGACGAATACCGACGCGGTCAGGATGATCAGCAGTCTTGTCACCGACTGGTGATATTTCTGCTGCGATGGCAGGGAATTATCAGACATGGATCAATGCACCCTTATTTTTTGTGTAGTTGCCGAAGCGCTGATGCGAACAATTTTCAATGCTTTTTGACGGCGTACCCGACTTTTGGAGATCCCGGGCTTTCCGGAAATTCTGGGTCTTCCGGAAAACTTCGCTGCGCAGCCGGTTACCGGATCAAGTCGTCGATGATTCACGTCACCGACCAGCGCGCCTATGGACTGTCCGTTCATGCAAATTTTCCGACATTTATGGTATTGAAAGGTTCAGTTCCGGCCTATCTGCCGGGTACCGCACGGTGGTACCATAGTGACGGACAAGGCACAGCAGGGATGCGTCGACGCTGCTGTAATAATCTTCCGATCAACCGGTCGTACATGAACATCAATTCGGACATTTCACAGCGCGTCGTCATTCAGCAATCAACCCTGCCGTGGATCGCTTCACCCCTGGCAGGGCTGGAGACACGCACCCTTGAAGGCGGCGGCGCGGCAGCGGCGCGCGCCACTGCCATCGTCAAGCTCGCGCCCGCTGCGAAGATAATCAGTTGCACGCGTGATCTGGGCGAAGAGATCGTGGTTCTCGACGGGGTGCTGCGCGACGAATTCGGCAGCTACCGCAAGGGAAGCTACGTCAAGAATCCGCCCGGCTCATCGCATGCATGCGAGTCCCCATCGGGCTGCCTGCTGTTCGTCAAACGGCATCATCTTGACATCGACGACGATCAGCGCATCGTGGTGGATAGCGCGTCGATGCCATGGTACCGGGGCCTGGTAGACGGTCTCTCGGTGATGCCGCTCTCGGAGTTCGGCACGCAACACACTGCGCTGGTGCGCTGGGCGCCGGGCACCCGGTTCAATCCGCACCGCCACTACGGCGGCGAAGAAATCTATGTGCTGGACGGCGTGTTCGAGGACGAACTCGGACGATACCCTGCCGGAAGCTGGCTGCGCAGCCCGCACATGAGCGCGCACCGCCCTTACAGCATCGAAGGCTGCACGATCTTCGTGAAGACCGGGCATTTGCTGCAGGAAGAAGCCGCCGCATGAAGCGCGGCCTGATGCATCGCAACGCGCGGGCGGGATATGCTTTGGAAACTACTCTTTGGGCGGCTTGACGATGCTGATCACTTTCGCATTTGGCGGCTCGCCGTCTGCGTAATAGGGTTTGGCCTGGTCGAAGCCAAGCGCTTCGGCCAATTCCCTTTCGCGATCCGAGATCAACGCAAAACAATCCTTGATGTCCTGGATGGTGCTCGCCGACAGCGGGTTGGTGCGCCCGCCGTGCGGTGTGACGTCCTTGACGACGTTGCCCAGCGTCTTGCGCATGATGCGCAGGATGCGTTGTTCCTTGCGTAATTGTTCTGTGTCCATGGATATAGCCTGGGGTAAATTGCCAAAGGCCACTTTACAGTAAAACGCGGCAAGGGTCAGTTTCACGTCACTGCAGATTATCGGCCTGTATCCCCCGGCACCTGCCCTGTTCGCGCTCTCAATATGGTGGAGCGATTCCGCTTGCGGACTGTTGTGGACTGCTGTCTTAACGGTTCAGTTAAAGACCCGGGTGCAAATTTATTTGCATGTAATCGCCGCTTTCAAAGTTCCTTCGAAAGTTCGGAGTTCGCGCCACGTCAACGCTGCATTTTTCTGCACCACGCGGCACCACCATGAAAATGAACCTGCCGGCCGAATCGCCTCTCGCCGCTGTACTCTTGCTTTGCCAGCCCAACCATGCAGCCGGACATTCCGTCAGGCTGTCTGCAACTTTGACGCTATTTTTTTCTTCGCGGATGCAGCCGCTTTTTGGGCTGTCTTTCCTGCATTCCTCGCAGTCGATGCCACATTTTTTGCGGCAGTCGCTGCTTTTTTCTTTGCAGTACCAGCCGCTTTTTTGGCGGTCTTTTCCACAGTCTTCACGGTTGCAGCCAGTTTTTTGGCGGCCGCGCCTGTTTTTTTCTTCGCGGATGCAACCGTTTTCTTTGCGCTCTTTTCCGCATTCTTCTCGGATGAAACCACTTTTTTTGCGGCAGTCGCTACTTTTTTCTTCGCAGTCGCGGCCATTTTTTTGGCACTCTTTGCTGCATTCTTCTCGGCCAAGACCACTTTTTTCGCCGCAGTCGTCACTTTTTTCTTCGCCGTAACGGCCGCCTTTTTGGCGGACTTTTCCACTTTTTTCTCGGTCGCGGCCACACTCCTGGCAACGCCCGCTATTTTACGTCCGGCATTTTTTGCGCCCGTCCCTACCTTTTCAAGTATTGCCATGATGCTCTCCTTATGGATAAAGATTTCTGCATAAAAGTGATGCAACACAAATTCAACCAACCACAAATGAATAATCGCAAAATAGTTGTTGCAGAATGCGCCTTTCCAGCGCTGTGGTCAATACGCCAAGCGTTCCGGGGATTTTACAGACTGACTGGATATAAATGTAACCGCGGCCACCCGGTATTGGCGCGGGTCAGAAGCAGCGGCCAGAAGTTTGCGGCCCGCAGTCGTCCCGGGCCGCATCAGCTTAGGCGGCATGCCTCCAAGGCGGCTCTGTGAAACTCAATCGCAGGATTTCGGCAAGAGGGGGTCTGGTATCCCGTTCGCCCCTGCAATTGCCGCGCTGTCGGAAGTCTCATCGACAATGGCGGGGTCGGCAGTCGCATCACCGTTAGCGCAAGTCCAGTAACCGGTAATCGTATTGAACATCATGTGCACGCTCAAGGGCCCGGCGCTGCTGATAAGCCTGGGGCTTATATTGAAAGATTTGAAGGTCGCCACGAGGCTGCTTTTGCCTGCCGGTACAGCCATGCCGGCAACATATCTTCCTGAAACAATGCCGGAAGCCTGGCTATCAGTCGGCGGCGCAGCCATATTGACAATATCGAATTTTCCCAAGGATTGATATAGCTCGGTCAGCGGTGTTTTGAAACCGTCCATCAATGAGAAGGCTTCCATGGCTTGCGCACGGGCGCTGTAGTCGCCGTAGGCAGGGATCGCCACGGCAGCCAGAAGACCGACGATTGCAACCACGATCATCAGCTCGATCAGGGTGAAGCCCCTTTGGATGGTCGCCATGCCTTAACCTCCGATTGAGTCACTTTACTAATAGCCATTCAAACAGGCTGTCCCTCAACCTTGCCTGCCCGATTGGCCACGATGCAAACCACACCAGGCAAAGCGCTGACCAACACGCCGCCCGGACACCGTTGAAGTAACACAGCAATAAGTGCGCCAATACTGCAACTTTTTGTTTTTTTGATACAAACGGGTATTCAGTTATAGCAGAGTACCCGCCGTGACTAACCAAATATCGTCAACAACTGACAATTTTTATCCGGGAACCACCACTGGTCATTCTCCCGTTCAGATAACGCGGGGCTGTCCATACATGCAATTAACCAGAATGGTTCATTTGCCCGCTGTTATTTTTCATCAAGTCCCGCAAACCCGGCAGGAGCGGCCATGCCCGAATGATCGGCATGCGGTTGCACTTGATCCTGATCATTTGCCGATGCCAGGAAGCAGCGCAGGGGTGGTGAATATGAAAACCTTTTTGTTTGTACGCACCGTCAGTTGCACTGGCAGTTTCAGGTAAGTGCCGTGATAAACCAACTCCCCGATTGCTATGCCTTGGGGAGGAATCTGATAGCGTGTTTTTAACCAGAATGTTTCAGCCCATTCGACACGCGCATGCGCAGGCATCTTTTCCTTGCTATCGCTTCCGAATATCGTTCTGTTGACAACGTCCAGTGTTTTCCCTTCCAGGCGCGATGAAGTTTTGATGAAGCCATTTTTTGTGTAGGCGCTGACCTTCTGTTTCGATGCATCCAGCATCAGCACTTTCGGCCTGACTATCATGGTCCGGCTCTGAAGGTTTCTGAAAACCAGGGAGAGCCGCAACAGAAAACCGTTCTTGTCGGGAATATCCAGCAAGCTGTAACTGACCAGCAAACCATCCCTTTCAATGCTCTCGATCGGCTTAATCTCAAAAGATTCGCCGCTCTCCTGGCTTGCGGTTGCATTGTGACCGGAACTGCCGCTTGCCTGCCCTGGTTTTGCGACTTTTTGGGGAATACTGCCGGAACGTTCAGAGGGAGAGGGAGATGGAGATGGAGAAAGAAACTTCGACGTTACGGCACAAGAACATAACAGCGAGATTTGGACAATGACGATTAGATACAATCGAATGGAATTGCGCATTGCGGTCCTTCGCACATTCAAAATTGAGGCATGACGCCCGATGGCTTGAATAATATCTCTCAACCGTTCGTGTAACCAAACATGAAACGGGAGAATATCAGCAGAGAATGATTAATGCATAATTAAATTGTTTTGCCTAACGCATGGCCAACCTTCATGGAATCCCCGGTGCACTGAAGGGATGATTTTGCGGAATCTGCCATTGAAGAGTAGCATTTTTTTCTTGCCGCCCCGGCAGTTCTGGCGGCAAGACACGGCAATGATTGAAAGCCATTGCCGGTTCCATCATCGAAACTCCGCAATTATTTTTCTAGTTTAGGAGGAATCATGGCAAACAACAACACTGATCAGTATCTGGAAAACAACAAGCAGTATGCGAACGGGAAGTCGGTACACAAGGCTGCTTACCCGGGCAAGCAGCCGATCAACCCGGCCAAGCATGTGGCGGTGGTGGCCTGCATGGATGCGCGGCTCGACGTGGAGGACCTGCTCGGCCTGCAGACCGGGGATGCGCACATCATCCGCAACGCCGGGGGCGTGGTGACCGACGACACGATCCGCTGCCTGATCATCTCGCATCATCTGCTCGATACCAACGAGATCATCCTGATCCACCATACCCGCTGCGGCATGCTCGCGTTCACGGACGACCTGCTCAAGGCCGGTCTGGAGGGCGACCCAGCCGCCGAAAAACTGCTCGGCCAGGCCACGTCGCGCAAGTTCACCAGCTGCAAGAAGTCCGCGGCAATGCCGTCCGCATTTCATGCCTTCCGCGGCCAGCTTGAACCGCTCGACGGTCCACGCAACGAAAAGCAAACGGAGCGCCTCCAGTGGGACGTGCGGCGCGGGATGTCTGCCATCCTGAACCATCCCTGGATTCCGACCAGCGGGCCGGACGCGGTCACTGTGCGCGGATTCATCTACGATGTGGACACCGGCAAGCTTGAGGAAGTGAGCTATCCCGGTCCGATGGGAACCTTTGGCTGACGTGCATCATTCCGGCATTGTCACCCGGCACCCTTTGCTGCTGCGCGGGTGCCGGATTACCGGGACCGGCGGGCAACAGCGGACTGATACGCGCCGGCATTGTTGCAACCGTGCTCTGTAGTGGATAATCCGGTTTGCAAATCAACTTGCATGCAGGACCAGCCGCTACGCTGCGGAAAATAACGATAACAATCATGAGCAACATTCCCGTCAAGGATACATCGCTTTCCCCCTGGGCACCGCTGCAGCACAAGGTGTTCCGCATGCTGTGGATCGCCTCGATCGTGTCGAATATCGGGACCTGGATGCACGAGGTCGGCGCAGGCTGGCTGATGACCACGCTGGCGCCCACCCCCTGATGGTCGCGCTGGTACAGGCCGCCACGTCTGCCCCGGTATTTTTGCTGGCGTTGCCTGCGGGGGCACTGGCCGATATCGTCGACCGGCGGCGCTACCTGATCGCCTCGCAGATATGGATGATGTCGGCAGCCGCGCTGCTGGGCGTGCTGACGCTTGCCGGCGTGACGACTGCCCCCATCCTGCTGATCCTTACTTTCGCTCTCGGCATCGGCACGGCGATGATGATGCCGGCATGGGGCGCAATCACGCCGGAATTGGTGCAGCGATCCGAACTGCATACCGCTATCGGCCTGAACTCCCTCGGAATGAATGTTTCCAGAGCGGTCGGCCCTGCACTTGCCGGGTTCATCGTTGCCGCCGCCGGGCCCGGGGTGGTGTTTATCCTGAATGCCCTTTCGTTTGTTGCCGTCATTGCAGCGCTGAAGAACTGGCAGAGCACGCCGGTGGCAAGCGAATTGCCAGCCGAGCGCGTTGCCGGGGCGATACATGCCGGGTTGCGCTACGCTCGCCATTCTCCGGAATTGCGCGCGGTGCTGACCCGGGGCGTTGCCTTTTTCGTGTTCGCAAGCGCCTCCTGGGCGTTGCTGCCGCTGGTGGTCCGTCTGGAACTGAAGAGCGGCCCCGGCACCTACGGGTTGTTCCTGGCTTGTCTGGGTACGGGCGCGATTGCCGGCGCGTTGTTGCTGCCCCGGATACGCACCCGTGCATCGCGGGACGGAATCGTGGCAGGCGCCACAGTGCTTTATGCGATCGCGATGCTGGCGCTTGCGCATAGCGGGAACGTGTATGAGGCCGGCGCTGCAATGCTGTTTATCGGAACGGCCTGGATCAGCGTGGTGTCGTCATTGATGACCGCCGCGCAGACCGCGCTTCCGGCCTGGGTGCGGGCACGCGGCCTGGCGCTGTTCTGGGTCGTGTTCATGGGCGGCATGGCCGCAGGCAGCGCAATCTGGGGTCAGGTCGCATCGTGGATCGGCATTCCCTACGCCCTGACTGCAGCCGCAGCCGGGGCTTTGCTCGGTATCGCCGCAACCTGGAAATTCCGGATCGGGCGGCATGACGAGGCAGACCTCTCGCCATCGCTCTCCTGGCCGACACCGATGCTGGCCGATGATCCCGAAGCTGACCGCGGGCCGGTCATGGTGACGGTGGAATATCGGATCGATCCGGCAAACGCCGCTGAATTCTCCAGAATCATGCACCAGCAAATGCGCAGGATACGGCGGCGCGATGGCGCATTCATGTGGGAGCTGTTCAACGATATCGATCAACCGGATCGCATCGTGGAATGCTTCATGGTCGAATCATGGTTCGAGCATTTGCGCCAGCATGGCCGGGTAACTGTCGCAGACCGCAATGTCATCGAGCAGACGCGAAAATTCCATCTCGGCAGCGAGCCTCCCAGGGTAACCCATCTGGTTGCCGGCAGGGACTAGCGGATTGCGGTAACCGCCAGAATGGTGCCAACGGGCATTTGCGCAGCAGGTTTAGTTTGCGTCCGGCAGGACGGCGATAGCCTTCCAAAGCGCCAGCCTATGTTCATTGCTTTCTTGTGATGAGATAATCGCGCGCCCCATGCACATCCATCGATGAAAAACCGCATACAAAAAGCCATCAGCGATCACCGCTTTTTCCCGGGATGGGCGATGCTGTCCGGCATCGCCGGGATGGCGGGCATCATTGCGATGCTGGTGTTCAGCCTGGCCAGCGAATACCGCAACGACGTGCGGCAAGCCCGGCTTGATTCGCAAACTATCGCCCAATTGCTGGAGGAGCACGCAACGTCGGTTTTCAACCTGACCGACCTGCTCGCACGGGAGGTGGAAAGAGACGTGCGCCCGGAAGATATGAAGCTTGCCCACGGAGACACCGGCCCGCACAGCACATTTCTGAATGCACTGCTGAAATCCCAGGCGGATAGTGTGCCGGAAGTGGCCGTGATACATGTCGCCAATGCCCGGGGAAATTACATATACAGTTCGCTCGAACCCGATTCCGGATATCAATATCGCCGACCGCGATTACTTCAAGCGCCAGATGGCCGCAACAACCGCCACAACGGAGCCGGTGATCTCCCCCCGCTGATCTCGCGCACCACCGGAAAATGGACACTGATCCTCAGCCGCCGGCTGAATTTTGCGGATGGCCGCTTCGCCGGCATCGTGCTGGTCATTCTGGACCTGGAATACTTCCAGCAGTTTTACCATGCCCTCGATCTTGGCGACCATGGCCTGGTGGCGCTGTATGACCACGATCTGCGCCTGGCCGCCCGCTATCCGTCCAGCGAAAAGATATGGGCAAGATCGCCAACCTGAGCGTGAAAGCGTATCTGGCTCAGGGCTTGACACACGGTACCTATACCGCCAAATCCGCATTGGATGGCATCACGCGTCTGCTGTTCACCTTCCGCAAGTTGGGTAATTTTCCATTTATGAAGTATTTTCGGGTATCGCCGACGATGATTACCTCGCCGATTGGCACTCGCATATCTGGCAATTCAGCATTACCGCACTGCTTTTCAGCTTGCTGGTGATCGGTTCCGTGATGCTCCAGCGCCGGGCGGAGGTTGCGCTGGAAATCAGCAATGTCAAGAACAGGGAAGCCGAGGAGGAAATCAGGAACCTGGCGTTCTACGATCCGCTCACCCGGCTGCCGAACCGGCGGCTACTGCTGGAGAGGCTCAAGCAGGCGTGGGTTTCCAGTGCCCGCAATGGCCAGCATGGCGCGCTGCTGTTCATCGACCTGGACAATTTCAAATCGCTCAACGACACCCTCGGCCATCATTTTGGCGACCTGCTGCTGCAACAGGTCGCCCGCCGGCTGGTTGCCTGTGTGCGCAAAACCGACACGGTGGCGCGACTGGGGGGCGATGAATTCGTGGTGATGCTCGAGGACCTGAGCGAACAGGACATCGAGGCGGCGGCACAAACCGAGATCATCGGCAACAAGATGCTGGCGGCCCTGGACCAGCCCTATCAGCTTTCCACGCATGTTTATCATTGCACTGCCAGCATCGGGATCACCCTGTTTGGCGCTGGTCAGCCGTCGATCGACGAACTGATGAAACAGGCCGACATCGCGATGTACCAGGCCAAGAAGGCCGGGCGCAACGCGCTGCGCTTCTTCTATCCGGAAATGCAGGAAGCGATCTCCGGCCGTGTCTCGCTGGGCAACGAATTGCGCGGGGCGCTGGAGAACCGCCAATTCCAGTTGCATTACCAGATCCAGGTGGACAGCTCGCGCCATCCGATCGGCGCAGAGGCGCTGATCCGCTGGCTACACCCGGAACATGGCCTGGTATCGCCGCCCCTGTTCATACCGCTCGCGGAAGAAACCGGGTTGATCGTGCCGATCGGCCAGTGGGTGATCGAAACGGCCTGCGCCCAGATCAGTGCATGGCAGAAGGATCCGCTGGCGCGGGATATGGTGTTGGCGGTCAATGTGAGCGCCAAGCAGTTCCGCCAGGCCGGTTTCGCGGCCGAGATAAAAAATGCCGTGCAACGGCATGCCATCAACCCGACGCTGCTCAAGCTGGAGCTCACCGAAGGCATGCTGCTGGAAAACATCGAAGAGACCGTCGCAACCATGAATATACTCGCCGAGCTCGGCATTCAGTTTTCCCTGGATGACTTCGGCACCGGCTATTCATCGCTGCAATACCTGAAACGCTTGCCGCTCGACCAGATCAAGATCGACCAATCCTTCGTTCGCGATATCGCCACCGATGCCAGCGACAAGGCGATCGTGGTCACCATCATTGCGATCGCAAACAGCCTCGGTCTGGAGGTCATTGCCGAAGGGGTGGAGACGGAAGAGCAGCGTCAATTTTTGTTATACAACGACTGCAACCACTTCCAGGGCTATCTGTTCAGCAAACCGCTCCCGCTCGAACAATTCGAGGCGTTGCTGAAACACATCGCTGCCGATGCGCCGCGGTAAAAATATTCCCCTCGCGATCTCGTCAAGACTTCAAAAACGAATGCGAACATGACGTGCCGGGCAACTGCCGGCCATGCCGGATTTGCGGCTGTTTGGGGTTGCCGTGACAGCAATGATGCGTTGTGTCGAAACTCCTGTGATTGCGACTGCTTTCTGGTATACATAAGCAAATGCTAACGTTAGCGAATTTACACAAGGAAACGATCGACCATGTCGCTTGAGAAAGTGGACGTATTGCTGGTGGGCGCGGGCGTGATGAGCGCCACGCTGGGAAAATTATTGGCTCAACTTGACCCTTCATTGAAAATCATGATGGTCGAGCGGCTGAGCCGCGTGGCCCACGAAAGCTCGCACGGACTGAACAATGCCGGTACCGGCCATGCCGGCTACTGCGAGCTGAATTACACTCCGCAGCGGCCGGATGGCAGCGTGGATATCAGCCGCGCACTGTCGATCAACGCGGCCTACGAGGTGTCGCTGCAATTCTGGTCCTACCTGGTCGAGCACGGCGTTTTGCCCGCACCGGAAAAATTCATCAATCCGATCTATCACCAGAGCTTCGTCTGGGGCGAGAAGAATGTGGCATTCCTGCGCAAACGCTACAAGGCGCTGCACACCCATCACCTGTTCGAGGAAATGGAGTACAGCGAAGACCACGCGGTGCTGCGCCGGTGGATGCCGCTGGTAATGGAGCATCGCGACCCCAAACAGGCTGTTGCAGGCACGCAGGTCAAGCATGGCACCGACGTCGATTTCGGCGTCCTGACGCGCAAGCTGGTCGGGGCGATGCGCAGGAATCCCAACTTTCAACTCAGGCTGAGCCACACCATCACCGGCCTGAAACAGTTTCCGGACGGCCGCTGGCATGTGCGGGTCACCGACAATCACCAGAACCACAGCAAGACCATAGCTGCCGGTTTCGTGTTTCTCGGCGCGGGCGGCGGGGCGCTCCCGCTGCTGCAGAAATCCGGGATACCCGAAGGCCAGGGCTACGGCGGATTCCCGGTGAGCGGGCAATGGCTGATTTGCAAGAATCCGGCCGTGGTGAAGCGCCATACCAGCAAGGTGTACGGCAAGGCGCCGCTCGGTGCGCCGCCGATGTCGGTGCCGCATCTGGATGCGCGCATCATCGACGGCCAGCCGGGCCTGCCGTTCGGGCCGTTTGCCAGCATGACCACCCGCTTCCTGAAAGGCGGTTCGGTGCTGGACATGTTCTCCTCGATCAAGGCGGACAACCTCATGCCGATGCTGGCCGTGGCGCGCGACAACCTTGAATTGACCCGTTATCTGGTCACCGAGGCGTTCAAATCGCACCGGGACCGCGTGGCCAGTTTGCAGGAATTCTATGCGAACGCAAAAGAAAAGGACTGGGAACTGGCTTCGGCAGGACTGCGCGTGCAGATCATCAAAGGTTGCGACACGAATGGCGGCAGGCTGGAATTCGGCACCGAGATCGTCACCGCCCAAGACGGCACGCTCGCATCGCTGCTCGGCGCATCTCCGGGCGCGTC